>NZ_MCRJ01000137.1 GCF_001720135.1 Methylobrevis pamukkalensis | reverse complement strand
CGCCGCCGTTGCACGTCGAAGGTCGAAAATATCCGGACGGGCTGGCTGAATAGAGTTGGTTCACAACGAAATATACCGCGGAATCCCGCGGTATTTCGTGACGTTCAAAGAAAGATCGGGAGCGGATTTTCGAGGGCGATATCGCGCCCTGATCGTTGCCGCGCGGGCAATCAGCGCCCGTTGCGCACGATCGACGGACGGCAGACCTCGCCATCGCGATCGGTCGTCGCTGTCTCGGCTTTCGGTGCCTCGAAATCGACGACGCGGCGGGCGCCGGCGACGATCACGTCGCAGCCCTTGAGCGGCGAGGAGAGGGTGAGCAGCGCCTTGACGTCGAAGGCGATGCCGTCGCCGGCTGCGTCCCGGGCGCGCATGTACATGTCGCGGCCGATGTCGTTGGCGGCGGCGCGGGCAAGGGCTTCCTCGAAGAGGGCTTGCGGATCGTAGCATTGCATCCGCATGTCGAAGGCGTATCGCATGGCAGTCCCGTCAAAGCATCTGACGGTGCGAGCGCTGGGCCCCAACCGTCCTTGATCTGGACTGTGGTATACCACGATCGTTATAATTTTACCTGTCGATAAAAATAAGAGCAGATGCCCACCGCGCGCATGTCTGCTCAGGTCAGGCTTGCGATTCTGCTCAGGAAGGACGGGCGGCGACCACCATGTAGTTGACGTCGGTATCCGTGGACTCCGCCCAGTTGCCGCGCAGCGGATCGAACACCACGCCGCGTCGGTCGAGCAGGGTGAAGCCGAGGCCCTGCAGCGGCCCCTCGATCTCCTCGGGACGGACCAGCTTGTCGTAGGAATGGGTGCCGCGCGGCAGCCAGCGCAGCACGTATTCGGCGCCGACGATCGCCAGGGCGAAGGCCTTGGCCGTGCGGTTGATGGTGGAGAGCACGATCAGCCCGCCGGGCCGCACCAGCGCGGCGCAGGCGGCGAGGAACGCCGGCACGTCGGCCACATGCTCGACCACCTCCATCGCCAGCACCACGTCACAGGTGACGCCGGTGGCGCCGAGATCCTCGGCGGTGACGGCCCGGTAGTCGATGTCGAGGCCGACGCCGGCGGCGTGCAGCCTGGCGACCTCGATGTTGGTCACGGACGGATCGATGCCGGTGACGCGCGCGCCGAGGCGGGCGAGCGGCTCGCACAGAAGGCCGCCGCCGCAGCCGATGTCGAGCACGGACAGACCGTCCAGCCCGCGCACCGTCCGCTCGTCGCGGCCGTGGTGGGCGCAGATCTCGCGCTTGAGATAGCCGAGACGCACCGGATTGAAGCGATGCAGCGGGCGGAACTTGCCGTGGGGATCCCACCATTCCGCCGCGATCCTCGAGAAGCGCTCCACCTCGGCCGGATCGACCGTGGAGACGCGGGGGGCCTCTGTCGCGGCATCGGTCATGGTCGGTCTCTCCTGTCTCGGCGGCTGTCCTGCCGGAGAGGTCGGCTCGCGGCCGGTGGTTGTCAAGGAAAATGCGCCGGACGTTGCGGCTTCGGCGACGTTCCTGTAATGGAGGCCCGCGCGGCCGCGGGGCCGTGTCTGCTCTCTCCCCGCGCGACGGTCACGCCACATGCGTGATACATATGTCGCGCCCGCAAAGTGACCGAGTGATGGCCCGTCTGGTGATGAAATTCGGCGGCACGTCCGTCGCCGACCTCGACCGTATCCGCAACGTCGCGGCGCATGTGAAGCGCGAAGTGACCGCCGGCCACGAGGTGGCCGTCGTCGTGTCGGCGATGTCGGGCAAGACCAACGAGCTCGTCGCCCTGTGCCGCGGTGCCTCCGTGCTGCACGACGCGCGGGAATACGACGCGGTGGTGGCGAGCGGCGAACAGGTCACCTCCGGTCTTCTCGCCATCGTGCTGCAGGACATGGGCGTCAACGCCCGCTCCTGGCAGGGCTGGCAGATCGCGATCCGCACCGACGCCGCCCACGGCGCCGCCCGCATCGCCGAGATCGACGGCGCGTTGCTGGTCGAGCGGCTGCAGATGGGCCAGGTGGCGGTGATCGCCGGCTTCCAGGGCATCGCGCCGGACAACCGGATCTCGACGCTCGGCCGCGGCGGCTCCGACACCAGCGCGGTGGCGGTCGCCGCCGCGATCAAGGCCGACCGCTGCGACATCTACACCGACGTCGACGGCGTCTATACCACCGATCCGCGGATCGTTCCGAAGGCGCGCCGCCTCGACAAGGTCTCCTTCGAGGAGATGCTGGAGATGGCGTCGCTCGGCTCGAAGGTGCTGCAGGTGCGGTCCGTCGAACTTGCGATGGTGCACGGCGTTCGTACCTTCGTGCGCTCCAGTTTCGAGGCGCCGGATTCCGTGCGGGTGATGCCGAACGGCGATCCCTACGGCACGCTCATATGCGACGAGGAAGAAATCGTGGAACAACAGGTCGTCACCGGCATCGCCTATTCCAAGGACGAGGCCCAGATCTCGCTGCGCCGGGTCGCCGACAAGCCGGGCGTCGCCGCGGCCGTGTTCGGCCCGCTCGCGGAAGCCAACATCAACGTCGACATGATCGTCCAGAACATCTCGTCGGACGGCAAGTTCACCGACATCACCTTCACCGTGCCGCTCGCCGACTACGAGCGGGCGGTCAGCGTCGTGAAGTCCAGCGACAGCTTCGAGTTCGAATCGCTGGAAAGCGCCACGGACGTGTGCAAGGTGTCGGTGATCGGCATGGGCATGCGCAGCCATGCCGGCGTCGCCGCCGCCGCCTTCAAGGCGCTGGCGGAGAAGTCGATCAACATCCGCGCGATCACCACCTCCGAGATCAAGATCTCGGTTCTGATCGATGCGGCCTACACCGAGCTTGCCGTCAGGACTCTCCACTCGCTATACGAACTGGACAAGGCCTGATCGCGAAGGATCTCGATCCGGACATGTGACCGTCATCCGGTGGCGGACGAACCGGTTACGCCCGCTGCCGAGGCCGGCACGGGCAGGACCGGTGGACCGGGAATTGCACCCTTCGCAGCCGAGGGGCATCCATGCGCGCGCCGCAGGCGGTCGCGCGCGATCGGGGGAAGGCGGACGATGCGGGGGACACTCGTTGGTCCGCGCGTGTTGCTGCGCCGTCTCCGCGAGGTGATGGCGGAGCCGATCAGCGCGCAGGACCGGCTCAACAAGATCGTCACGGTGATCGCGGCCAACATGGTTGCCGAGGTCTGTTCGGTCTATGTGCTGCGCGGCGACGGCGTCCTCGAACTCTATGCCACCGAAGGCCTCAACCCGGAGGCGGTGCACAAGGCCGGCCTGCGGCTCGGCGAGGGTCTCGTCGGCAGCATCGCCGCCACCGCCTCGCCGCTCAATCTGCCCGACGCCCAGCATCATCCGGCCTTCGCCTACCTGCCGGAAACCGGCGAGGAGATCTATCACTCCTTCCTCGGCGTGCCGATTCTGCGGGCAGGACGCACGCTCGGCGTGCTCGTCGTCCAGAACCGCGTCCGGAAGTCCTATTCGGAAGAAGAGGAAGAGGCGCTGCAGACCACCGCGATGGTGATCGCGGAAATGATCGCCGCCGGCGAGCTTTCCAAGCTGTCGCCCGAGCCGACCATCCTCGAGGCCGGGCGTCCGGTGTCGCTGGAGGGCGTCGGCCTCTCGGACGGCGTCGGCCTCGGCTATGTGGTGCTGCACGAGCCGCGCGTGGTCGTCACCAATCTCATCGCCGAGGATCCGGAAGAAGAGCTGAAGCGGCTCGAGGCGCGATCACCAGCCTGCGCCTCTCCGTCGACGACATGCTGGCCCGCCGCGAGATCTCCCACCACGGCGAGCATCGCGACGTGCTGGAGGCCTACCGCATGTTCGCCCACGACCGCGGTTGGGTGCGGCGGATGGAGGAGGCGGTGGTCCGCTCCGGCCTCACCGCCGAGGCCGCGGTCGAGCGCGTCCAGTCCGACACCCGCGCGCGGATGATGCGCCAGAACGACCCCTATCTGCGCGAACGCCTGCACGATTTCGACGACCTCACCTTCCGCCTGCTGCGCGAGCTGATCGGCAAGGACCAGCACGCCGGGGAGAACCTGCCGAAGGACGCGATCATCGTCGCCCGCAACATGGGCGCGGCCGAGCTGCTCGACTACGACCGCGAGAAGATCCGTGGTCTCGTGCTGGAGGAGGGCTCGCCGTCGAGCCATGTGGCGATCGTCGCGCGCGCGCTCAACATCGCCGCCGTGGCCCAGGCGCAGGACGCGGTCTCGCTCGCCGAGGAGGGCGATGCGATCATCGTCGACGGCGAGCTGGCCCAGATCCACCTGCGGCCGCCGCCGGAGGTGGAGCAGGCCTTTGCCGAGAAGGTGAAGTTCCGCGCCCGGCGCCAGGAGCGCTACCGGCTGCTGCGCGAATTCCCGCCGACCACGCGCGACGGCGTGCGCATGGCACTGATGATGAATGCCGGCCTCGTCTACGACATGCCGCATCTCGACGAATCGGGCGCCGATGGCGTCGGCCTGTTCCGTACCGAGCTGCAGTTCATGGTGTCGGCGACCTTCCCGCGCCCCGGCGCCCAGCAGGTGCTCTATTCGAGAGTGCTGGACGCGGCCGGCGACCGGCCGGTGACCTTCCGCTCGCTCGACATCGGCGGCGACAAGGTGCTGCCCTACATCCGGGCGACCGCCGAGGAGAATCCCGCGCTCGGCTGGCGCGCCGTCCGTCTCGGCCTCGATCGTCCGGCGCTGCTGCGCACGCAGATCCGGGCGCTGCTGCGCGCGGCCGGGGGACGCGAGCTGCGGCTGATGTTCCCGATGGTCAGCGAGGTCGACGAATTCCGCCGGGCGCGTGCGCTGGTGGACCGCGAGCTTGCCCATCTCGACCGCTACGGCCACACGCCCCCGGCGAAGCTGCATCTCGGGGTGATGATCGAGGTTCCCTCGCTGCTGTTCTGCCTCGAAGAGCTCTACCGCGAGGTGGACTTCGCCTCGGTCGGCTCCAACGACCTGTTCCAGTTCATGCTGGCGGTCGACCGCGGCAATGCCGCCGTCTCGACCCGCTATGACGTGCTTGGGCCCTCCTTCCTGCGGGCCCTGCGACTGATCGTCACGAAGGCCGTGGCCGCCGGCAAGCCGGTGGCGCTCTGCGGCGAGCTCGGCAGCCAGCCGCTGACGGCGATGATTCTCGCCGCGCTCGGCTACCGGACCATCTCCATGACGCCGTCGGCGGTCGGTCCGGTGAAGGCGATGTTCCGCGAACTCGACCTCGGCGCCCTGCGGGCCGAGCTCGAGGCCGCGCTGGATCCCGACAGCGGGGTCACCTCCGGCGCGGAGATCCGTGCGCTGGTGACGGCCTTTGCCGAACGCAACGGCGTGCCCCTCACCGGCTAGGGGTTTTTGCTGCCCAAACCGGCTGCGGTTCCCTCCGCCGGCGTGGGGCGGGGCTGCCCAAACCGGCTGCGGTTCCCTCCGCCGGCGTGGGGCGGGGCTGCCCGCCCGGCTGCGGTTCCCTCCGCCGGGCGTGGTTTTGGCGCCCTGACCCGGCTGCGGTTCCCTCCGCCGGAAGGAGCGATGTTCCCGCCCCCGCTTCCCCGCATCGACGCGCCGCGCTATGAGGGCGGCGTCGCGGCGGTGCCTTCCGTCTCCGCCGACGGCCAGACAAGAATCCGGACGCTGAACGATGATCGCCCTCGATGCGAGACTGGACGCCCTACTCGACCGTTTCGCCATTCTCGAAGCCCGCCTCGCCGGCGGGCCGGATGCCGAGACCTTCGTCCGCCTGTCGCGCGACTATGCCGAACTGGAGCCGGTGGTGGCCCGCATCCGCGCCTATCGCGCGGCGGCCGAGGAACTCGCCGGCCTCGACGGCCTGATCGCCGACCCGAAGACCGACGCCGACATGCGGGCGCTGGCCGAGGCCGAGCGGCCCGGCGTCGCTGCCCAGTGCGAGACCCTGGCCCACGAGGTCCGCCTCGCCCTCCTGCCGCGCGATGCCGCCGACGACCTCGGCGTGGTGATCGAGGTGCGGGCCGGCACCGGCGGCGACGAGGCGGCGCTGTTTGCCGGCGACCTCTTCCGCATGTACCAGCGCCACGCCGACCTGCGCGGCTGGCGGATGGAGGTGCTGTCGGTCAGCGAGGGCGAGGTCGGCGGCTATAAAGAGATCGTCGCCGGCATCTCGGGCGCCGGCGTCTATGCGCGGTTGAAGTTCGAATCCGGCGTCCACCGGGTGCAGCGCGTGCCCGAGACCGAATCGAGCGGGCGGATCCACACCTCGGCCGCCACGGTGGCGGTGCTGCCCGAGCCGGAGGAGGTGGACGTGGTGATCAACGACGCCGATCTGCGCGTCGACACCTATCGCTCGTCGGGGTCCGGCGGCCAGCATGTCAACACCACCGATTCGGCGATCCGCATCACCCATCTGCCCACGGGCATCGCCGTCGCGGTGCAGGACGAGCGCTCGCAGCACAAGAACCGGGCGAAGGCGATGCAGATGCTGCGGGCACGGATCTTCGACGAGAGCCGCCAGCGGCGCGACGCCGAGCGCGCCGCCGCCCGCAAGGGCCAGGTCGGCAGCGGCGATCGCTCCGAGCGGATCCGCACCTACAATTTCCCGCAAGGCCGCGTCACCGACCACCGCATCAACCTGACGCTCTACAAGCTGCCGCAGGTCGTCTCCGGCGAGGCGCTGGACGAGGTGATCGACGCGCTGCTGCAGGAGCATCAGGCCCGGCTGCTCGCCGAGGCCGAGGCGTGAGCGAGCCGGCAAGCCTCGGCACTCTCCTGCGCCAGTGGCGCGACCGGCTGGCCGCTGCCGGCAGCGACACCGCCGCGCTCGACGCCCGCCTGATCGCCGGCCATGTGCTCGGCACCGACACCGCCGGGCTGCTCGCCCGCTCGGACGAGGCGCCGGATGCGGCGGCACGCACCGCGATCGAGGCCCTGGTCGCCCGCCGCGTCGCCGGCGAGCCGGTTGCCCGACTGTTCGGCGCCTGGGAGTTCTTCGGCCGGCCGTTCCGGCTGTCGGCCGAGACGCTGGTGCCGCGCCCCGACACCGAGACGCTGGTGGAGACCTGCCTTGCCGCCGTTCGCGGCGGCGCGATCCCCGGCGTCGGTGCGGATGGCGCGGGCCTCGCCCTCGCCGATCTCGGCACGGGCAGCGGGGCGATCCTCGTCACGCTGCTGGCCGAACTGCCGGCCGCGCGCGCCTCGGCATCGATCTTTCGGCGGGCGCGCTGGCGACCGCGCAGGACAATGCCGTGGCCAACGGCGTTGCCGGCCGCTGCGACTTCCGGCGCACATCCTGGCTCGACGGCATTGCCGGTCCGTTCGGCCTGATCGTCTCCAACCCGCCCTACATCCGCGCGGCCGAGATCGACGCCTTGGCCCGGAGGTGGCGGTGCACGACCCGCGCCTTGCTCTTGATGGCGGCGCCGACGGGCTTGTCGCCTACCGCGCCATCGTCGCTGCCGCCCCGGCCTGCCTTTCGCCCGGCGGCCTGCTCGCCGTCGAGATCGGCCACGACCAGGGGCCGGAAGTCGCCGGACTTCTTGGCGCCGCAGGATTTTCCGGCGTGACGGTCGGCCGCGATCTCGGCAACCGGGAGCGGGTGGTGACGGGGCGCTGGACGGCGGCGCCGGCATGATCGCACGGCCTGCACGGGCTCTGCGCCGGGAGTGTAGCGCGAATGCATCGCCCGGCGCCGGATCGGTCCGAAATCGGGCGAAATCCCGCAGAACCGATCGCGCAGGCGAAAGAATTGGCTTGGAAAAGCCCCGGCGAGCGGGTACGGTCGGCCTACCGAGTCACGAGCTTGGGTCCGGGGCGCTGCGGCCAATGGGGGGACGCAGGCGCTTTTCCGCCCTCAATCCTCGATCATGTAGCGGATGGCTGTAGCCTCCGCTTTGGGCTCGTTCGTCGCATTGGACAGACAGACCATCGCAACCTCGTCGGCCAGTTCCGGGCGACGGCGGTGAATGCGGATCGTCTCTCCGGGGAATGCGTGTTGACTGGATCGCCTGAGACAGAACAGACGCCCGATGGCCTCGTGAAAGTAGCAAACGACGTGGATCTCAGAACCTCCACCCTCGCTGCGACCTTCCCGTTTCCCGTCGCCGGCCGTTCCTCCGCCCGCAGGGGTGGTGCTCGGCCCGCACGCAGCGGGCCGTCTGTCGTCGAGATCGGGCTTGCGAGAGATAGCGGATCATTATGAGGCAAGGACAGTACAGCAAGCAGCGTTCGCGGGGCCGGCCGAACAACAACCGCAAGAGCGTGAACCCGCTGACCAAGAGCTTCGATTCCAACGGTCCGGACGTGAAGATTCGCGGAACGGCCCTGCATATCGCGGAAAAGTATTCCCAGCTTTCGCGTGATGCCTCGTCGTCCGGCGACCGCGTGATGGCGGAGAACTATCTCCAGCACGCCGAGCACTATTACCGCATCATCGCCGATGCGCAGGGGCCGTCCTTCACCCGCGACTTCGATCGCGACGGCGACTTCGACGGCGAGGGCGACAACGGCTTCGACGGCGGCTATGCGGAAAGCCAGCCGGCGCCCCAGGAGACCCGCAGCAGCCGCAGCGGCTACGACCGCACCCAGAATCAGCCGCGCGGCAACTACGAGCGCGACAACCGGGACAACCGCGGCAATTACGATCGCAACAACGACCGCGATCGCAGCAACGACCGTGGCCAGGATCGCAATCAGGATCGTGGTCCCCAGGACCGCAATCAGGACCGGAGTCAGGATCGCGGGCCGCAGGATCGCAATCAGGATCGTGGCCAGCAGGAACGGTCGAGCTACGACCGCAGCAACGATCGCGAGCGCAGCAGCGACCGGAACCAGGATCGGAATCAGGATCGCGCCAGCTATGCCGACAGCGCGCCGCGCCCCGAGCGCAACCAGCGTTCGCCGCGCAGCGACAATCGCCCGGAGCGCACCGATACCCGCACCGACACGCGCGCAGACACCCGCCCCGATACGCGGTCCGAGCGGAGCGAGACGCGTCCGGAACGCACGGACACCCGTCCGGAGCGCGCCGAGCGTGCGCCGCGCGCGCCCTACCGCGCCCCGGCGTCTGCCGATGCCGGCGAGGAGACGCCGCGTCATGTGACGCGTGCCGCCCAGCCGGCGCCGATGCCGCTCGACGCCCCGCAGCCTTTCATCGACGTGCCTCCGCCGATGGGCGGCGCAGGTTCCCCGTCGCCCGGACCGAACCGGCACGGGGCGCCCAAGCC
>NZ_MCRJ01000136.1 GCF_001720135.1 Methylobrevis pamukkalensis | reverse complement strand
GCCCGTTACGGCCGCCGCCGCCGCCCGCGGCGCCCGCGCCGCCTTCACCCTGCGCAGCTACAGCGCCAACCGGCCGCGGGCGCTGCTGATCGGCTCGTCCACCGGCGGTCCGCAGGCGCTCAACGCCCTGTTCGGCCACATCGGCTCGGCGATCGGCAACGTGCCGGTGCTCCTCACCCAGCACATGCCGCCGACCTTCACCGCCATCCTCGCCGAGCATCTGTCGAAGTCCGCCGGCCGGCATGCGGCCGAGGGGCAGGACGGCGAGGTGGTGATGCCCGGCCGCATCTACGTCGCCCCCGGCGGCAAGCACATGCTCGTCCACAAGACGGGAACCGAGGCGGTGATCCGCCTCAACGACGGCCCGCCCGTCAACTTCTGCAAGCCGGCGGTGGACCCGATGTTCCGCTCGGCCGTGGAGGTCTGGGGCGGCGCGCTTCTCGGCGTGATCCTGACCGGCATGGGATCGGACGGCGCCGGCGGCGTGGTCTCGCTCGCCCAGGCCGGCGGCAACGTGATCGCCCAGGACGAAGAGACGAGCGTGGTCTGGGGCATGCCCGGTGCGGCCGCCCAGACGGGAATGTGCGCCGACGTCCTGCCGCTCGACGAGGTCGGGCGGAAGGTATCGCGCCTGCTGATGGGAGGACGGCCGTGACCCCTGCGGAATACGATTTCCTGCGCCAGTTCCTGAAGGTGCGGTCCGGGCTCGTCCTGTCCAACGAGAAGCAGTATCTGGTCGAGAGCCGGCTGCTGCCGGTTGCCCGCAAGGCGGGGCTTGCCTCCATCACCGCCCTCGTGGCCAGGATGCGCGACCCGCGCGAACATGTCCTTGCCGACGCGGTCGTCGAGGCGATGACCACCAACGAATCCTTCTTCTTCCGCGACAAGACGCCCTTCGAGCATTTCAAGGACGTGATGCTGCCGGCGATGCTGCAGAAGCGGGCATCGACGCGGCGCATCCGGATCTGGTGCGCGGCCGCGTCCACGGGGCAGGAGCCCTATTCGCTGGCGATGACCCTGAAGGAGATGGGGCCGAAGCTCGCGGGCTGGCGCTTCGAGATCCTCGGCACCGACATCTCCAACGAAGTGCTCGACCGGGCGCGCGCCGGCGTCTACAGCCAGTTCGAAGTGCAGCGCGGCCTGCCGATCCAGCTGCTGCTGAAGTATTTCACCCAGACCGGCGACACCTGGCAGGTGTCGTCCGAGCTGCGGCAGATGATCCAGTGGAAGAAGCTCAACCTTCTCGACAACTTCTCGAAT
The DNA here is from genome assembly GCF_001720135.1 of Methylobrevis pamukkalensis. Classification (GTDB taxonomy): domain Bacteria; phylum Pseudomonadota; class Alphaproteobacteria; order Rhizobiales; family Pleomorphomonadaceae; genus Methylobrevis; species Methylobrevis pamukkalensis. Next base: position 7,954 of record NZ_MCRJ01000136.1, on the reverse strand, counting down.
CTGGGCAGTTTCGACATCGTGTTCTGCCGCAACGTTCTGATCTATTTCGACCAGCCGACCAAGATCGACGTGCTGGGGCGTATCTCGAAGATGCTGCCTGAAGACGGGTTCCTTGTGCTGGGTGCTGCCGAGACGGTGGTCGGCCTGACCGATGCCTTCCAGGCCCACCCCGAACGCCGCGGCCTCTACACCCCGCGCACCGCCGCGGCCCAGGCCGCGGGCCCGGCCTCCCGGCTCTCGATGTTCGGAAGCGGCGTCGCGTGAAGCCCCGTTGCAGGCGGCATCCCGCCGCCGGCAACAACAAATGTGTGACTCGCGAATAAATTTATTTTTTCTACACCATTGCGTGGAGACTGCCGGCCCGATTGCGTTTGGGCCCGGGCTCGCGTTACATGATCCGGGGAATTTGATTTAACTTCGGATCGTTCAGTTTCGCGCAGTTCGGCATGCGTCTGGTTCCGTCATACTACGGATCGCCGGCTTCCGGCGCCTTGCGCAGGGTCCTGCCCGTCTGATCACCCCTCCGATTCAGTGATGACCGCATCCTGATGGTGCGGACGGGAGAGCGGTCATGGCCTGGATCTACGGCGACGAAGACGACAACGTGCTCAACGGCACCGGCGACTACGACTACATCTACGGTTACGAGGGCGACGACACGCTGAACGGCAACGGCGGCGACGACAGCCTCTACGGAGACGAGGGCGACGACATCCTCAACGGCGGGAATGGCGACGACCATCTCCAGACCGACAGTTCGTCCTACAACAGCGGGGCGGCCTCCGACGACGTCGACGGTGGTGACGGCATCGACACCGCCGCCATCTACCGCACCAGTTCGACCTTCACCTATGTCTTCGCCCTCACCAATCCGGCGCTACGCGTCACGCTGGCCGACGGCACGAGCTTCATCAACATCGAGAAGATCGAATTCAGCGCGGGCGTCGGCAACGACACGCTGACCGGCGGCACCCTCAACGACCGTCTCTACGGCAACGACGGCAACGACGTGCTGCAGGGGGGCGGCAGCTACGACTATCTCTACGGCGGCGCGGGCGAGGACGAGCTCTACGGCGGCGACGGCGACGACAGCCTCGACGGCGGGGCCTCGGACGACCTGCTCGAGGGCAACGACGGCAACGACTATCTCTACGGCCAGGAGGGCGACGACACGCTGGATGGCGGCATCGGCAACGACAGCATCTATGCCTATGACGGCGACGACACGGTCCGTGGCGGGGCGGGCGACGACTACATCCAGGCCGACGGAAGCTCCTACGGCGTCGGCGCCGCGGCCGACGACATCGACGGCGGCGAGGGTGTCGACCAGGCCGTCATCCACCGCACGAATTCGACCTTCGCCTATGTCTTCTCCATCGCGAATCCGGCGGTGCGCGCCAGCTTCGGGGACGGCACGACCTTCATCAACATCGAAAGGCTCGAGTTCGGCGGCGGCATCCAGTCCGACGACATGACGGGCGGCGCCCTGAGCGACCGACTCTACGGCAATGACGGCGACGACGTGCTGCGCGGCGGCGCGAGCTACGACTACCTCTACGGCGGTGCCGGCGAAGACCAGCTCTACGGCGGCGGGGGTGACGACAGCCTCAACGGCGGGGCGGCGGACGACGCCCTCGAGGGCAACGACGGCAACGACTATCTTTACGGCGATGACGGCAACGACACGCTGCTCGGCGGCATCGGCAACGACTCGCTCTACGGCTATGACGGCAACGACACGATGGCCGGCGGGTCCGGCCACGATTTCCTGCAGGCCGACGCCAGTTCCTACGGCGGGGCGGCCGCGGCGGACGATCTCGATGGCGGGGCCGGCACCGATGAGGCCGCCATCCATCGCACCAACTCGGCCTTCACCTACGCCTTCTCCCTCGCCAACCCGAGCCAGCGCGTCACCTTCGCCGACGGGACGACCTTCATCAACATCGAGAAGATCGAGTTCGGCGGCGGCATCGGCAACGACGACCTGACCGGCGGCGCGCTGAACGACCGTCTCTACGGCAATGACGGCGACGACGTGCTGCGCGGCGGCGGCAGCTACGACTATCTCCACGGCGGGGAGGGGGAGGACCACCTCGTCGGCGGCGAAGGCGCCGACAGTCTCGACGGCGGCAGTTCGGACGACATCCTCGAAGGCGGCAGCGAGATCGACTCGCTCAACGGCGGCGCGGGCGCGGACCGGCTCGACGGCGGCACCAGTGCCGACACCATGTATGGCGGCAACGGCGACGACACCTATGTGGTCGACGATGCCGGCGACTATGTGGACGAGTCCTTCACCGACGGGATCGACACGGTCGAATCCTCGATCGACTACACGCTGAAGCCCGAGTTCGAGAATCTGACCCTGACCGGCGTTGCCAACATCGACGGCACAGGCAACGAACTCGACAACATCATCATCGGCAACGCCGGCAGGAACGTCCTGCGCGGCGGTAACGGCAACGACACGCTGTTCGGCGGCAGCGGCATCGACCAGCTCGACGGCGGCAAGGGCATCGACCGGCTCGATGGCGGCATCGGCGCCGACGTGATGCGGGGCAATGTCGGCAACGACACCTACGTCGTCGACGACATCGGCGACGTCGTCGTCGAGACCGGCAAGGACAAGGCGGACGTCATCGAGACGAGCGTCAGCTTCAAGATCGTCGCGGGGATCGAGACCCTTCAGCTCACCGGCTTTTCGGAGATCGCCGGCAACGGCGGCACCGGCAACGACAGGATCTTCGGCAACACCGCCGCCAACGTGATCTCCGGTCTCGACGGCGACGACCGGCTGCGCGGCGACGGCGGCGACGACAGCCTGCTCGGCGGCACCGGCGTCGACCGGCTGGAGGGCGAGAGCGGCCACGACCGGCTGAACGGCGGATCGGGCAACGACATCATGCGCGGCGGCTACGGCAACGACACCTATGTGGTCGATGCCGCGGGCGACGTGGTGGACGAGACCGGCGGCGGCGGCATCGACACCGTCGAGACGACCCGCAGCTACACGCTCGGCAGCGGCATCGAGAATCTGACGCTGACCGGCTCGACCGCAAGTGCGGGCACCGGCAACGCCGGATCCAACATCCTGACCGGCAACACCGGCGCGAACGCCTTGTCGGGCCTTGCCGGCACCGACCGCCTGATCGGCGGCCGCGGCGCCGACACCCTCACCGGCGGCGGGGACGCGACGTCTTCGTGTTCGACGCAGCCTTCGGCAGCGGCGTCGACATCATCACCGATTTCGTCTCGGGCCTCGACCGCATCGAACTCGACGATGCGATCTTCACGGCGATCCCGCGCGGCACGCTGAAGGCCGGCAACTTCGTGGTCGGCACGGTGCCGGGCGACACCAACGACCGCATCCTCTACAACGCGGCGAACGGGCGCCTGTCCTATGATGCCGACGGCACCGGTGCCACCGCCGCCATCCACTTCGCCACCCTGAGCGGCGCGCCGGACATCAGCGCGGGCGACTTCGTGATCGTGTGAGGACGGACGCAGCGCCCGGCCGGCGTGACGCGGCGTTCCGGCCGGCGCCGGCCGCGCACCCGGCGGCGGCAATGCGGTCAGGCCGGGCGCCGGCCCGGGCACTTGCAAGACCCGGGGCGGGGCCCATTGAGGATTGCATCCTGACCGAGGGGCTGCCGCGGTGCTGTCACCCGCGCCGGAGCAGGCGTGCGCATCGCGCAGCGCCGATGTGACCTTTTGGCGCGTCATCCGCCAAAGGCCGGGCCCGTTGCGGTTAACGCAGCGGCAAGCCTTCTCGCGCACCCTCGTAGCGATGGCCGGGCTCGGGGATTCCGGCGCATCGGGCTGCATGTTCGGGGCTGCACATGGGACTGTCGATCAAGGTGAAGATGCCGGTTGTCATCGTCGGGCTGGCGCTGGTCAGCGCCGCGGCGATGGGGTTCATCGGCTGGCAGGGCGCGCGCGGCGCGCTCGCGGAGGCGGCCGTCGAGCGGCTGTCGCTGGCCGCCGACGGACGCAAGGATCTGATGGAGGCCGTGGCGCGGCGGGTCCGGCTCGATCTCGTCAACATCGCCGAGACCTCGCTGGTGGGCTCCAGCATCCGCGATCTCGACGCCAATCTCGAGCTCAACCCGGCCGAGTTCGAGAAGAACAAGGCCTATTTCTCCGGCGCCGCCGAGGAGGTGGCCGCCAAGGATGGCGCCGACTCCGGCACCATGTACGGCTTTCGCCACGCCAAGATCCACGCCCTCGTCGCCGAGGCGCGCAAGCGCGGCGGCTATGCCGACATCCTGCTGCTCTCGCCGGAAGGCCGGGTGATCTATTCGGTCGCCAAGGGCGCCGATTTTGCCCTGCGCCAGGGCGATCCCGACCTTGCCGGCACGGCGCTGGCCCGGCTCTACACGACAATGAACGCCGACCCGGCCCAGCCGGCGGTGGAGGACTTTGCCGCCTACGCCCCGGGCGGTGACCGTCCGAGCGCCTTCGTCGGCCAGGCGATCAGCCGGCGCAGCAATGCGGCCATGAACGCGGCCCAGAAGGTGGAGCTTGCCGGCTTCGTCGTGCTGCGTCTCGACCCGGTGACGTTCAACGCGGTGCTCTCCGACCGCCGCAACCTCGGCAGCACCGGCGAGACGGTGGCGATCGGCCCCGACGGCCTGCTGCGCTCGGACGCGCCGGGCGGCGAGGCCAATGCCGGCGATCCGATCTCCGGTCTCGGCCTCGACGCCCTGCCGCCGGTCGGCGAGGCGGTCAGCTTCGCGCGGGCCGGCGTGCCCTACATGGCGATCGCCAGCCAGGCCGACGTGCTCGGCAAGCAGTGGACCCTCGTTGCCGCCCAGTCCGTGGACGAGGCCTTCGCCGCGGTCGGCGCGATGACCCGCACCATGCTGATCACCGCCGGCGTGCTGCTGGTCCTCACCGTGCTCGCCGGCCTGCTGGCGGCGCGCAGCGTCACCCGGCCGCTCGCCGGCCTCACCGGAACCCTGCAGGCGATGGCCGCGGGCCGCACCGATGTCAGCATTTCCGGCGTCGAGCGCCGCGACGAGATCGGCGCCATCGCCCGGGCCGTCGGCGCCATCCGCGAGATGTCCGCCGAGGAAGCGCGCCGCCGCGTCGACACCGACGCGAGGAGCGCAGCCGCCGCGAGGCGGAGCGCCGGCAGATGATGGAGCGTCTCGCGCGGGAGTTCGAGGACAAGGTCGGCTCGGTGGTCGAGACCTTCGTGTCCGCAGCCGCGACGCTGGAGCGTTCGGCCAGCGACATGGCCCGGATCGCCGAGCAGAGCAACGAACGCTCGTCGGCCGTGGCCGAAGCCTCGGACGAAGCCAGCGGCAACGTGCGCGCGGTGGCCGCGGCCTCCGACCAGCTGTTCGGCTCGATCCGCGAGGTGTCGGAACTGATCGGGCGCTCCGGCGCGATCGCCGGCGAGGCCGACCGGCATGCAGCCTCCACCAATGCCATCGTCGAATCCCTCGCCGGCACGGCGATGCGGATCGGCACGGTCGTCGACATCATCCAGTCGATCGCCGAGCAGACCAACCTGCTCGCGCTCAATGCCACGATCGAGGCGGCCCGCGCCGGCGAGGCGGGACGCGGCTTTGCGGTGGTCGCCGGCGAGGTGAAGAGCCTCGCCAGCCAGACCGCGAAGGCGACCGAGGAGATCGGCGGCCAGATCTCGGCCATGCGCGCGGCAACCCAGACCGCCGTCGAGGCGATCGGCAAGATCCGCGAAGTGGTCGGCGAGATCGGCCAGGCCGTCGGCTCCGTGGCCGCGGCGGTCGAGGAACAGTCGGCCGCGACCAGCGAGATCGCCCGGGCGGCGCAGAGCGCCTCCACCGGGACCTCGGCAGTCACGTCCAACATCGCCGAGGTGCGCGACGCGATCGTGCGCACCGATGCCGCCGCCTCGTCGGTCGCCGGCCAGGCCCGCAGCCTCGGCCAGGAGGCCGACGAGCTGCGCACCAGTCTCGGCAGCTTCGTGCGGCAGATCCTCGCCGCCTGATCCCGCCCCGCGTGGGTGGCCGGCGGGCTCCCTCCGGGGCTTGCCAGCCACCGCCCGGCGATGCCATCACCATGTGACCCGCCTGCGCCGTTCCGGCGCGCGCGGGACAGGCGTCGAGCGCAACAGACAGGCGAGGAGACAGGCGATGGCCAAGGCCGTTCATGCGATGGTGCGCGTGGTGGAAGAGACGCGGTCGGTGGCGTTCTACCGGGACGCCTTCGGCCTCGAGATCGCCGACCGCTTCGACTTCGACGATTTCACCCTCATCTACCTGCGCAATGGCGAGGCCGACTTCGAGGTCGAGCTGACGGTCAACAAGGGCCGCACCGAGCCCTATGCGCTTGGCGACGGCTACGGCCATCTCGCCTTCGTGGTCGAAGATCTCGACGCCGAGCACGCGCGTCTCGCCGGCCTCGGCCTTGCCCCGCGCAAGATCGTCGAATTCAACCGCGACGGCAGCCTGCTCGCCCGCTTCTTCTTCGTGGAAGACCCGGACGGCTACAGGATCGAGGTGCTGCAGCGCCACGGCCGCTACCGCTGAAGGAGACGCCTTGCCCGCCGCCGACATCCTCTTCGCCTTTTTCGTCACCAGCGCGATCTTCGCCTTCGTGCCCGGTCCGGCGATGCTCTATGCGGCGGCCCAGACGCTCGCGCGCGGCCGCCGGCCGGGGCTGATGGCCGCGCTCGGCATCCATCTCGGCGGCTATGCCCATGTGCTGGCGGCGGCGGCCGGCCTGTCGGCGCTGTTTCATGCGGTGCCGCCGCTCTATCTCGCCGTGAAGATCGCCGGCGCGGTCTATCTCGTCTATCTCGGCATCCGGCTGTTCCGCGGCCGGGGGGAGGGGGCGGCCGCCGGGACTGGCGATGCGGCCGACGCGGCGACCGCCGTGGCGGTCCGCTCCGGCCGGCGCGCCTTTGCCGAGAGCGTGGCGGTGGAGGTGCTCAATCCCAAGACCGCGCTGTTCTTCCTCGCCTTCCTGCCGCAGTTCACCGACCCGGCGGCAGGCCTGCCGATCTGGGCACAGATCGCCGTGCTCGGGGCCGTCGTCAACCTGATGTTCTCGGCGGCGGATGTCGTCTGCGTGCTGGCGGCCGGCGCGATGATGGACCGGCTGCGCCGTCCCGGCCGGTTGCAGCGCGGGTTGCAGCGGGCCGGCGGTGCGGTGCTGGTCGGCCTCGGCGTCAACCTCGCCCTGCAGCGCGGCTGACCGCGCGGCCGAATGCTCGCCCAGAAACGCAAAAGGCCGCCGTGAGGCAGCCTTTGTCGTCGATTGCGGAAGGGCCCCTTGCGGGACCGCCCCAGGTGATCTCTTTCAGGCGATCTCGCGCACGTCTTCCGGTTCGCGCAGCACGTAGCCACGGCCCCAGACGGTCTCGATGTAGTTCTTGCCGTCGGTGGCGTTGGCGAGCTTCTTGCGCAGCTTGCAGATGAAGACGTCGATGATCTTCAGCTCGGGCTCGTCCATGCCGCCGTAGAGATGGTTGAGGAACATCTCCTTGGTGAGCGTCGTGCCCTTGCGCAGGGAGAGGAGCTCCAGCATCTGGTATTCCTTGCCCGTCAGATGCACCCGGTTGGTGTTCACCTCGACGGTCTTGGTGTCCAGGTTGACGATCAGGTCGCCCGTCACGATCACGACTGGGCATGGCCCTTCGAGCGACGGACGATGGCGTGGATGCGCGCGATCAGCTCGTCCTTGTGGAACGGCTTGGTCATGTAGTCGTCGGCACCGAAACCGAGACCACGCACCTTGTCCTCGATGTTGCCGAGACCCGAGAGGATCAGGATCGGCGTCTTCACCTTGGAGACACGCAGCGTGCGCAGCACCTCGTAGCCGGACATGTCCGGAAGGTTCAGGTCGAGGAGAATGATGTCGTAGTCGTAGAGCTTGCCGAGGTCGATGCCCTCCTCGCCGAGGTCCGTCGTGTAGACGTTGAAGCTTTCGGACTTCAGCATGAGCTCGATGCTCTGTGCGGTCG
>NZ_MCRJ01000135.1 GCF_001720135.1 Methylobrevis pamukkalensis | reverse complement strand
GAAGGCTTCGCGGCATATGCCTGCCGAGCGGACGGAAACGCCGCCCACACTTCGCGTCTTTGCTTGCGAGGCGATCCGCAAGCTCATTTCCGAAATGGACATCTACGGGGACACGGGCGACATCCGCCTCGACGAACGCGAGCTTGCCGCCGAACTCGGCGTCAGCCGCACGCCGATCCGCGAGGCGCTGTGCGTGCTGGCGCGCGAGGGACTGGTGCGCTCCATCGCCCGCACCGGCTTCTTCGTGGAGCGCAAGTCGCGGGGGGAGATCGTCGAGATGATCTGCGCGCTCGCCAGCCTCGAGGCGATGGCCGCGCGGCTGGCGGCCCGCAACGCCTTGGACGAGGACCTCGAGGCGCTGGCCGACGTGTTCCGCGACCTCGACGCCGAGGACGCCGACGACCTCGATGCCTATTCGGACGCCAATCTCCGGTTCCACCAGGAAATCCTGCGTCTGGGCGGCAATGCGGTCATCGGCAACATGACGCGCGCCTGATCGTCCACGTGCGGGCGATTCGCCGGGTGTCGGTGCGCCAGGCGCACCGGATCGAGCGCTCGCGCGTGGAGCACAGCCACATCATCGATGCCCTGCGCAGCCGGGACGCCGACCAGGCCGAGAGTCTCGTGCGCCACCACGCGCTCGGTCTCGCCGCCCACGTGGAACAATACGGGGTCTTTCCGGGCTGAGACCAGCGCGCGTATGAACCGACCTCTCTCCGCCCTCACCCTGAGGAGGCCCGGAACGGGCCGTCTCGAAGAACGGGGGCGGCCTCGTCCTTCGAGACGGGCGCAAGAGCGCCCTCCTCAGGATGAGGCCGATCGAGTCCGTTCATCGGCGCCGAGGCATCAGACCACCCTCGTGCCGGCGGCAGAATCACCGTCTGCACGAGGGTGGTCATGGGCCCCCTGGGTCGTGAGCCCCCGGATCATGGCCCCCCGGATCATGGCCCCCCGGATTTGAGCAGCCCGGACTTGAGTCCGCGAGCCGTGCCATCCGGCGGCATAGCTCCGTGACGACCGAAGCTCACGACGAGACGGTGAGAACAATCTTGCCGATGTGGCTGCTGGTCTCCATCAGCGCATGGGCCGCCGCCGCCTCGGCGAGCGGGAAGGTGGCGTGCACCACCGGCCGCACCCGGCCGTCCGCCAGCATCGGCCAGACCTTGTCCTCCAACGCGTCGGCGATCCGCGCCTTGGCGGCCACCGACTGCGCCCGCAGCGTCGAGCCGGTCTGCGTCAGGCGCTTCATCATCAACCGCGTGAAGTCGATCTCGACCTTCGACCCCATCAGGAAGGCGATGTTGACGATTCGCCCGTCGTTGGCCGCGGCAACCCAGTTCTGCTCGATGTAGGGTCCACCGACCATGTCGAGAATCAGCTCCACGCCCTGCTTGTCGGTCGCCTTGCGCACGGCCTCCAGCCAGTTCTCTTCGCGATAGTTGATGGCCAGATCGGCGCCGAGATCACGGCAGGCCGCGCACTTGTCCGCCGACCCGGCGGTGACGAACACGCGCGCGCCAAACGCCTTGGCGAGCATGATCGCCGTGGTGCCGATGCCGGACGAGCCGCCGTGAATCAGCAGCGTCTCGCCGGCAACGAGACCGCCGCGCTCGAACACGTTGTGCCAGACGGTGAAGAAGGTCTCGGGCACCGCCGCCGCGGCCACGAAATCGAGGCCGGCCGGGATCGGCAGCGCATTGCGGGCGTCGACCAGCGCATATTCGGCGTAGCCGCCGCCCGGCGTCAGCGCACACACCGCGTCGCCCGCCGCCCAGCGGGTCACGCCCTCGCCCACTGCCGCGACGATGCCCGACACCTCGAGGCCGGGCAGGTCGGTCGTGCCCTTCGGCGCCGGATAGACGCCCGAGCGCTGCAGCACGTCGGGCCGGTTCACGCCGGCGGCACGCACCGCGATCAGGATCTCGCCCGGCCCCGGCACTGGCACCGGACGGACTTGCGGGGTCAGCACGTCGGGACCGCCCGGTTCGCGAATCGCGATGACGGACATGGTCTCGGGGAGAACGGTCATGCTTGGTCTTTCCTGATGACGAACGAATCGGATGGGGACCGGACCGGCATGGCCTCTCGCCGCGATCCGGGGCCGATCCTAGCACATCGATCGGCGCGTGGTCGCCCTCCCCTGCCCGGCAACCGGGTCGGACACGATTCGCGGGACAGCCCGCCATCACACCATCAGGCCAGAACGCGAAAGGGCAGGACGATCCCGCAATGGCGCTGGGATCGTCCTGCCCTGTCCGAACTCGGTCCAGCCGATCGGCCGGACCGCGGCCTGTCAGTCGAACAGGCCTTCGCTGTGCTGCTCGACATAGTCTGCAAGGTTGAGCGTGTGGTCGCGGGACAGCCGCTCGGCCAGTTCGGTGTCGCGCTTCTCGAGCGCCTCGATGATCGCCCGGTGCTCGACGATCGACTGGCTGGCACGGTCGTCGCGCCCGATCGTGATCTGCCGGATTCCGCGCACGTGCAGCAGCAGATTCTCGGTCATCTCGGCCAGCACCTGCGAGCCCGCAAGCTGGACCACCGTCTGATGGAAGCGGATGTTGGCGCTGGAATATTCGCTGAGATAGTCGGCCGGCTTGTGGGTCTCGCCGAACTCGTCGAACAGCGGCCGAAGCTTGGCGATCTCGCTGTCCTTGGCCTTCAGCGTCACCAGCCGCGCCGCCATGCCTTCAAGCGCCGCCCAGGCCTGGATCATCTCGATCACTTCACGCTTGGTCTTGCGCAGCACGATGATGCCGCGACGCGGCATCGACTTGACGAAGCCCTGCTGCTCCAGCATGGCGATCGCCTCGCGCACCGGCGTGCGGCTGATGCCGAGCCGTTCGGACAGCTGACGCTCGTCGAGCCAGGTGGCCTCGTTCGTGCTGTAGATGTCCATGTTGGTGATGGCATGCTTGAGCGCGCTGTAGACACGGGTCTTGTAGGTCTGCTCCGGCGCGAACTTCTCCAGGACGAGATCCGGCGTGGATTCGTCAGCGATCGGCCAGCGCACTTGCGGTTTGATTGCCACAGCCCAAGGTCTCCAGTCTCACAACGTCACTGGGATTTATAATGCCATATTCCGCAGGTTGCGTACGCACTCTTCTGGGGGTGAGACAATTCATCCGCCCTGCGCACGCTGCACGCAGACCCGCAGTTTCAAGGCGGATGTCCGAGGCCGCACGCGCGACCCCGGACGTGGCCCCGGGTCAGCCGTGGGCGCCGAATTCCAGCGCGATCGCCGCGCCGATCTCCAGCACCGCCTTGTAGCAGTCTTCGATCGGATCGATCAGCCGCGCGCTGAGCGACGCATAGCTCGCCGGATCCTCGCCCGGATAGCTGTAGGGCTCGCGCAGCTTGTAGCTCGACATGTCCGCCGCATTGACCGGATAGGCATCATGCAGCAGCGCGACCGCCTCGGGAATCCGCAGCGAGAAGATCAGTTCCATGATGTCCTCGCGCGAGATGTCGTTGCGCGTGGAAAAGCGCGGCACCCGCGCGGCCATCAGGAAGATGTGCTGCAGCAGCGCCAGCCGCACGGCGTGCAGCATGTCGAGCCGCTGCCGCCGCTCGGACACCTCCTGCCCGGGGTTGAGGTCGGCGCCGTCGAGGATGCGGTGCAGCCAGATCGCGTCGAGTCGCAGCTTCACCGCCAGCGCGGAGATGGACGAGGCGCGCTCGTCGCCCTCCAGCAGCTGGGTGATGAACAGGCACGGCTCGGCCAGATGCGGCTCTGCACCGGCATAAGGACGGGTCGACCAGAACACCGGGTCGAACAGCACGGCGAAGGCCGCGAGCGCCTTGATGCTGGACCGCTTCTTGATCTCGCTCACATGCGAGGTCAGGCGCCGCAGCCGGTCGGAATGGGCGTGGACGTCGAGGAAGCGCTCCTCCTCGCCGCGGGCCGCCGTGCCGAAGCCGGCGATCACGGTCAGCGGATGACCGAGCTGCTGCAGGATCGCGTTGTGCGGGATCGCCCGAAACTTGCGGACCTGATGCACCTCGCCGGAGGACACGTCGAACTGCCGGCGCGACTTGCGCGAACCGGTCTCGTTGAGCAGGCCCTGGGCAAACGAGCCGAGGGTGCGGTGATAGGCCCGGTCCTCGAGCAGATGGTCGTGGAAACCGGCAACGCGGCGGTAGAAGTCGAAGGAGAAGTTCGTCCGCGAGTAGAGGCTGTCGTCCCCGGCCAGATCGTGCCAGTTGGCCTCGGCCTCGATCAGCCGGGTCACGGTGGCGAGCGCGAGCTCCGGCGTCTCGAAATAGACGAAGCCGTCGCCGCCCTGGAAGGTGACCTCGTGCTTCACCTTGACGCCGATCGCCTCGAACTGGCTGCGGGCCCACGGGCTGAACACGTAGTAGCAGCGATCCTCGAAGGACTTCTGGTGCGCGCCGCGGCCGGCCGATTCGCCATGGGTGTCGAAGATCAGCACCTCGACGTCGGTGAGGCCGTGACGCTCGCAGTTGCGGGCCAGATGCCCGTGCAACCGTTCGATCGCCAGCGCCGCCGGGATCTGGCCCATGAACCGGCCCGAATCGGAGAAGCCGGTCTGGATCGCGATCCGGCCGCGCTTCCTCGCCATCGCCCGGTATTCGGGAATGGAGAACAGCACGTCGAAGAAGCGCGCGCCGCTTTCCAGTGCCTTCGGCGTCTCGAACAGCGGCGAGATGTCGAGCTTGTGGTCGACGCCGAACAGCCGCGAGAAGTAGCAGGCGACCAGCGCCGTCGCCGGCGCCTCGCATTCGGCGATCAGCATGCGGATCGAGGCGTCGCGATCGATGTGCTTGAGGATCTGCGCGGCGATGACGAACATGCGGAGCGCGGTCTTCTGCTCGATGTCGAGCGAGCCGAAGTTGACCTTGGCCGGCTCGGCCTCGCGGATCAGCGTCGCCAGCCGGTCGATCATCGACCGCGAGCTGATCTGCTCTTCCGATTCCATGTCCAGCATCTGCATGATCGCGTTGTGCAGCTGCGTGGCGTTGATGCGCATGTGCACCTCGCCGACGCCGAAGCCGGCGGTCTTCATCTCGCCGCGCAGGACGATCAGTTCGACGGCCAGATCGTCCGGCGCTTCCTCGATCGCCTCGTTGAGCATGGCGACGAGACTGTCGACGCTGACCTCCTTGTGCGGATGGTCGGAGGTCAGGAGGTCGGCGGCGGTGTCGAGCGCGCCCTTGCCGAGCGGCTCCTGCGAGAAGGCCTCCAGCACCCAGGCGCTCCACGCCCGCAGCCGCCGCAGGCGCAGCGCGAGCTGGCCGATGTGGCTGTTCTCGGCCACGTCCTTCGGGAAGAGCGCGGTGATGCGCTCCACCTCCGCCTCGTAGCGGGCGATCTGGTGCACCTTCTCGGCGAGGCGGAAGCGGAACGTGTCGTTCCAGCGGATGTCGGTGCGCCCGTCGAGGTCGTAGCCGATCCAGGTGCCGACGTTGGCAAAGCCGCTGTCGATCTGGCGCCAGTCCTCCGGATGGCGCTCGCGCATCACCTCGCAGGCCACGCGGCTGAAGACGGCGAGCGCGCCCTTGGCGGCGTCCAGCGCGTCCATGGTGGCCGAATGCTCGACCTGCAGCGTCAGCGGCGTGTCGGGTCCGAGCGGATCGGTGGGGGCCTCCACGGCCTGGCCGCTGGCCATGCGCGCGAGCGTCTGTCGCTGGCGGCGCTTCAGGAGGAAGGTCGGGTGGGCGGTGAAGACGATGCCGATCTGGGCGCGCCCGAGGATCGCCTTGTCGGTGGCCACGTCGCCGCCCTCGCCGAGCAGCCGCAGCAGGGCGGCTTTCAGGCGGACGACATTCTCCTCGATCGGGACCGGCCCGACATAGGCGCCGAGCGAGGCAGCACGCGCCTCGAAGGATTCGCGGCCGAGCTGACGGGCGAGCCGGGACAGGTCGTCGTGGGAAAGGGTTCCCGCCTCAAGATCGCGCGACAGCTCGAAGGAGAGCTGGGCGATCGGATTGTAGCGGGGTTCGTCGGGCAGACGGCTGCGGAAGAGCCTCAGCCGCTCGCGGCAGTGGCTCTCGAGCGACGACACGTCCATGACGGCGGGCGTACGACAGGTGCCGCAGAGTCCATCCTGTACCTCATTCAACCGGGGTGGATGCTCCATGATTAGACGGAGCCGGAGGACGGAGACAAGGCGCGTCGCTGACTATTTTCACGGCATGGCGCTTTTATGCACTTTCGGGCCGCGACGGCCGTAGAAAAGGGGACGGCACAGGCGCGCCGTCCCCTCTGAACTGCAAGGCTGCCCGAACGGAGCCGCCTCACGTCTCACATGATCAGACGGCGCGGGCCGCGTGCATCTCGGCGATCTGGTCGGCCGAGTAGCCGAGCTGGGCAAGAACCTCGTCCGTGTGTTCGCCGAGCAGCGGCGAGGCCTTCACCTCGACGGCCATGTCCGAGAACTTGATCGGCGAGCCGACGGTCAGGTACTTGCCGATCTTCGGATGGTCGACCTCGACGATCGTGCCGCTTTCACGCAGCGACGGGTCGTTGGCGATTTCCTTCATCGACAGCACCGGCGAGCAGGGGATGTCGAACTTGCGCAGGATGTCGACCGCTTCGAACTTGGTCTTGTCCGACAGCCAGCTCTCGATGAACGAGAAGATGTCGAAGATCTTGTCCTGGCGGGCTTCGGCCGTGTTGTAGGCCGGGTCCTCGATCCACTCCGGCTTGCCGAGCGCCTTGCAGATCGGCGCCCAGGCGTGACCCTGGATGGTGAAGTAGATGTAGGCGTTCGGGTCGGTTTCCCAGCCCTTGCACTTCAGCACCCAGCCCGGCTGACCGCCGCCGCCGGCGTTGCCGCCGCGCGGCACGACGTCCGAGAAGGAGCCGTGCGGGTACTGCGGATACTCTTCCAGGTAGCCGAGGGCGTCGAGGCGCTGCTGGTCGCGCAGCTTGACGCGGCAGAGGTTCAGCACCGAATCCTGCATCGAGACGGCGACCTTCTGGCCCTTGCCGGTCTTGATCTTCTGGTGCAGCGCCGTGAGGATGCCGATGGCCAGGTGCATGCCGGTGTTCGAGTCACCGAGCGCCGCCGCGGACACGGTGGGCGGGCCGTCCCAGAAACCGGTCGTGGAGGCCGCGCCGCCGGCACACTGGGCCACGTTCTCGTAGACCTTCAGGTCTTCGTAGTGGTGGCCGTCCGAGAAGCCCTTCACCGAGGCGAGGATCATGCCCGGGTTGAGCTTCTGGATGTTCTCCCAGGAGAAGCCCATGCGGTCGAGCGCGCCCGGACCGAAGTTCTCGACCATCACATCCGATTCCTGGATGAGCTTGGTCAGCACTTCCTTGCCCTGCGCGGTCTTGGTGTCGAGGGTCAGCGAACGCTTGTTCGAGTTCAGCATGGTGAAGTAGAGCGCGTCGGCGTCCTTCACGTGGCGGAGCTGCGAACGGGTGACGTCGCCGGCGCCGGGGCGCTCGACCTTGATCACGTCAGCGCCGAACCAGGCGAGAAGCTGCGTGCACGCCGGACCGGCCTGAACGTGCGTGAAGTCGATGATCTTTACGCCTTCGAGTGGCTTGCTCATGTAGGTCCATCTCCCTTTTCAATCGTTTGATTTTGGTCCCCGACCGAGGCGCACTGGCGCCGGTCCGGGAGTTCACTCCTCCACCTGCGCAAGATGCCGCGCGCGGTGGAAACTCGCCCCGTCCCGCGATGCGGAACGAGGATGTCGGGCAGGTCTCAGGAAGACGACTTCGCCCGCAATTCGGTCTCGAGATCCCGGACGCGCCGTCGAAGCTCGCGCTCCTCGGTCCAGCGCTGGGTCTCGTCGCGAACGATCGCAACAATGCCTGTCACGGTGTCGCCTTCGGAGAGAAGCGAAACCGTGAAGGCGATCGACAGCGTCCGTCCGTCCTTGTGCAGCGCCGGAACCCTGAGAAGCTCGGTTCCGTAGCGGGTCACGCCGGTGGCCATCGTCTGATGATAGCCGTCCCAGTGCCGTCCCCGCTGGCGCTCCGGTATGATGATGTCGAGCGATCCGCCGATCGCATCGTCCTCGGTGAAACCGAAGATGCGCTCCGAGGCGGGATTCCACATCACAATGTTGCCCGCAGCATCAGAGACGATGATGGCATCGCCTGCCGTCGCGACGAGTTGCTGAAAATCGATCGTTCCACGCATCGTCATGTCCGGGTGTCCCTCTTGCCTCGCCTGCGGTTCATCGAGGAACCTGCGAACGGGCGGCGCGAACACCCATGTCCTCCCTCGGGTCATGCAAAGAAGACCGAAGCATCGGTCCCGGCCCAGGTTCCGGTTCCGCTTCGGACATCCGGATCGCGGACCGTCCGGAGGCCGGAACGGTCCGTGTCCGAGGACTATCGCCCTGGCACGCCAACTGGTGGCATTTGGCATACCAAACCGCACGTCTGTCAAGTCCCCCTCGCCGTCCAGCGTGTGCAACCGTGATGATCACGGCGGGGGAAACATGGTGACGACCGGCGGAAGAGCCCGGGCAGCCGCGGATTGCCGCTGCCCGGGCCTGACCTCATTCCGCGGGCTGAAGGGCCGACCGGGCACCGTCGCGCAGCGCCACGCCGCGCCGCCAGGGCTTGAGCACCGCGATCGCGAGGAAGGCGGTCAGCGCGTTCAGCACCACGCCGATGATGAACACCGGACCCCAGTTGCCGCCGCTGGCCATGGCCGTGCCGAAGGGCACCAGCAGCGCCGCCGTGCCCTTGGCCGTGTAGAGCAGGCCCGCGTTGGTGGCCGCGAACTTCGAGCCGAAGGTGTCGGTGCAGGTCGACGGGAAGAGACTGTAGATCTCGCCCCAGGCGAAGAACACCGTACCCGACAGGATCACGAAGGCGATCGGGTTGTGGCCCCAGAGATAGAGAAGGTAGATGCCAAGCGCCTCGATCGAGAAGGCGATGAACATCGTGTTCTCGCGGCCGACCTTGTCCGAGATCCAGCCGAAGAACGGCCGGGTCACGCCGTTGAGCACGCGGTCGATGGTGGCCGCCAGCGTCAGCGCGGTCATGCCCCAGGCGATCGTGACGCCGCCGACGCCGAGATCGTTGGCCATCGGCGCCAGGTTGGCCGTGACGACGAGGCCGCCGGCGCCAACCATCACGAACATGGCGTACATCAGCCAGAACAGCGGATGCGTGACCACCTCGCGCGGGGTGTAGTTCCGCTTCGACTGGATGATGTTGCCGGCGGAAACCGGCTCGGGCACCTGCCCTTCCTTCGGTCCGCGCAGGAAGAAGGAGAACAGGACGATGATCACCCCCTGGCCGATGCCGAACCAGAAGAAGGCCGACTGGAAGCCGGCGTTGGCGATGGTCGCCTGGATCGGCCAGACCGTCAGCGCCGAGCCGGCACCGAAACCGGCGGCGGTGATGCCGGAGGCAAGACCCCGCTTGTCCGGGAACCACTTGAGGGCATTGCCGACGCAGGTGCCGTACACCGCGCCCGCGCCGATACCGGCGAACACCTGGCCGACGCAGAAGGTGAACAGGTCCGAGGCCATCGAATTGATCACCCAGCCGACGGCGCAGAGCACGCCGCCGAACAGGATCACGATATGCGGGCCGTAACGATCCACGAACCATCCCTCGACGGGGACCAGCCACGTCTCGAACAGCACGAACAGCGTGAACGCCCACTGGATCTCCGACCGCTCCCAGCC
>NZ_MCRJ01000134.1 GCF_001720135.1 Methylobrevis pamukkalensis | reverse complement strand
CGGGCGCCTCGGGCGCGGCCGGGACCTGCGCACCGGGCTCGGCGCCCGGACGGCGCATCTGGTTGAGCTGGTCGAGCACGCCGTTGCCCGAACCGGACAGGTCCGGCAGGGCGCCGTTGCCGGCCGGCGCCGGCGCGACCGTGTCGAGGATCGATCCGGACGTTCCCATCACCCGCGGCAGGACGGTCAGTGCCAGCGACGTGACGAAGAAGATCGCGGCCAGGATCGCGGTTGCGCGCGTCAGCACATTGGCCGAACCGCGCGAACTCATGAACCCGCCACCGCCGCCGCCACCGATGCCGAGCGCGCCGCCTTCGGAGCGCTGGATCAGGACGACGCCCACGAGCGCGATGACCACCATCAGGTGGATGACGAGAATGACCGTCTGCATGAAAGTCGACATACCTCTTGAGAGCCGGCGGCGTTGTACACGATCGGGTCGGCGCTTTCCACCCCGTCACGCGCATGACGCGGCATGCGCGCCGCGGCGGACGCTGCGGCAACGCCGTCCCCGGTCGTGATCCGGCGGATCGGCGGAAAGGCTCAGGTCGCGGCGCAGGCCGAAGCGATCGCCAGGAAGTCGGTGGCCTTGAGGCTGGCGCCGCCCACCAGCGCGCCGTTCACATGCGGCACCGCCATCAGGTCGGCGGCATTGCCAGGCTTCACCGAGCCACCGTAAAGGATTCGCAGGACCGCACCCTCGTCGCCGAAGCGCGCGGCAAGCTTCTCGCGGATGAAGCCGTGGACCTTCGCGACATCGTCGGTGGTCGGCGTGCGGCCGGTGCCGATCGCCCAGACCGGCTCGTAGGCGATCACCACCGTCGCGGCGGTCGCGGCGTCGGGGACCGAGCCGGCAAGCTGGGTGCCGACGACGTCGAGCGTCACGTCCCGGTCGCGCTCGTCCAGGGTCTCGCCGATGCAGACGACCGCCACGAGGCCCGCCCGAAGCGCGGCCTCCGCCTTGGCGCGCACCATGGCATCCGTCTCGCCGTGGTCGGTGCGGCGCTCCGAATGGCCGACGATCACCGCCGTGGCACCGGCATCCTTGAGCATCTCGGCCGAAATGTCGCCGGTGTGGGCGCCGGACGGCGCCGCGTGGCAGTCCTGGCCGCCGACGCCGAGCACGGTGTTGGCGGCGGCCGCGGCAAAGGCCGGAACCAGCAGCGCCGGCGGGAAGATGGCGAGATCGACCCGGTCCGAAAGCCCGGCGGCACCCGCGATCATTGCCTCCAGTTCGGACCGCGATGCCGCAAGGCCGTTCATCTTCCAGTTGCCGGCGACAAGCGGCTTGATCGACTGCGTCATGGCGTTCCTGCTTTCCTTCTCGCCCGGAGCGACGCCCCCTGCGTCGCCCGGCCGATCGATGGCCGGTATGTGACCCGGTCCGTCACAAGGTACATGGCCGTATCCTGTCGCCGGCCATAGCAGAGAAGTCGCGGAGCGCAAAGACGCTTCGCTTGCTTGCGCCCCCTTGGCTCCTTATGATCCGCCGCCATTCGGAAGGGCTGTCCGCAACACCGGGACCGGCGGCCCAGGCAACAGATGAACCCGGATTCGGAAAGCGGACGGAATGCTCGACAGCCTGCGCCGTGGCGCCCAGACCCTCGTCGCCAAGATCCTGCTCGGACTGCTGGTGGCGAGCTTCGCCGTGTGGGGCATCTCCGGCTCGATCACATCCATGTCGACCGATTCCATCGCGTCGGTCGGCGACACCGATATCCGGATCGCGGATTTCCAGCGCGCCTACCAGTTCGAGACGCAGGCGATCGTGCGCCAGCTCGGCCAGCCGCTCACCCCGTCCCAGGCCGCCGCCTTCGGCATTCCCCAGCGCGTGCTTGGCCGGATGATGTCGGAAGCCGCCCTGACGGATGCGGCCAACGCCTTCGGCATCGGCATTTCCGACGAGCGCCTCGCCGCCGAGATCGCGGCCGATCCCTCGCTGCAGCGCGACGGCAAGTTCGACCGCGCCTATTTCTCGCAGCTTCTGCGCTCCAACAACCTCAACGAGGCGAGCTACATCGAGGAGCGGCGCGAGGCCGAACGGCGCGGCCAGCTGGTCGACGGCCTGTTCGGCGGCATCAAGGCCCCCGCCGCCCTGACCGAGGCCGTCGTGTCCTATGGCTCGGAAGTGCGCGACGTCGACTACGTGCGGATCACCGCCGCCAATGTCGGCACCATTGCCCCGCCGGACGATGCCACGCTCGCCACCTGGTTCGAGACCCGCAAGGGCGACTTCCGCGCCCCGGAATACCGCAGCGCCACCGTGATGACCCTGACGCCGGAGGCGATCGCCGATCCCGCGGCAATCACGCCCGAGCAGGTCACCGCCGAATACGAGCGCAACAAGGCCAGCTACGGCAAGCCGGAGCGCCGCCTCGTGCAGCGCATCCTGTTTCCGAACGCGGACGAGGCCCGGGCCGCCCTGGACCGCATCAACGGCGGCATGACCTTCGACGCGCTGGCCGCCGAGCGCGGGCTTGCCGACGCCGACTACGACCTCGGCACCGTCGCGAAGGCCGACGTCGTCGACCCGGCCATCGCCGACGCCGCCTTTGCGCTGGCCGCCCCCGGCATGAGTGAGCCGGTCGAAACCCGCTTCGGCGCCGCGCTCGTGCGCGTCGTCGCGATCGAGCCGGAGAGCGTTGCGCCGCTTGCCGAGATCGAGCCGCAGATCCGCGCGGAACTTGCCGCCGCCGAGGCCCGCCGCGTTGCCGGCGAGATGCAGCAGGACATCGAGGATGCGCTCGCGGGCGGCGCGACGCTTGCCGAGGTCGCCGCCCAGTTCAAGCTGACGACCACGCCGCTGCCGGAGATGGATTCCACCGGCGCCGGCACCGACGGCCAGCCGGTCGCGGGCCTGCCGCAGGCGCAGACTTTCCTGACCGACCTGTTCCAGTCGGACGTGGGCGTGGAAAACGCACCGCTGCAGGTCGGCCGCGACGGAACCGCCTGGTTCGAGGTCACCAAGGTCACCCCGGGCCGCGACCGCAGCCTCGACGAGGTCCGCGCGCAGGCCGTGGCCGCCTGGACCGCGGAGGAAGCCGCCCGCAAGGTCGACGTCAGCGCCGAGGCGATCTTCCGGGCCGTGAAGGGCGGGGCCGATTTCGCCGCCGAGGCGGCGAAGGCCGGCCTCACCGTCGAGACCTCGCCGAAGTTCACCCGCCGCAGCGCGGACACGGCGATCGGTCCGGACGCGCAGGAGGCCGCCTTCGGCGGGCCGGAAGGCTTCGTCGCCATGTCGGCCGGACCGGACGAGTCGCGCATCGTGCTCAAGGTCCGCAACGCGGTGCCGATTCCCTACTTTGCCGAATCGAGCGACGCGATCGAGGCGCAGACCAAGCTCTCCGAGGAAATGGAGAACGGCGTGCTCGCCCAGTATATCGATCACCTGCAGACGACGCTCGGCAGCAGCGTCAACCAGCAGACCCTGCAGGCCATCCTCGGCACCTCGGGCGGCTGACGAGCCGCCCGCCGGCGCGGGTCCGGACTGGATCCGCCCCCGGCGCGACAGGACCCCTTGACGACGCGGCGCCCCGGCCGCCCCGCAGACGGCGCGCCCAACGGAGATTCCGCCTTCCATGTCCGCCTTCAAGACCCTGATCGCCAAGGCGCGACCGGCGCGCCGCTCAGCCAGGAGGAGGCGCGCACCGCCTTCGACGTGATGATGTCCGGCGAGGCGACGCCCAGCCAGATCGGCGGCTTCCTGATGGCGCTGCGGGTGCGCGGCGAGACCGTGGACGAGATCAGCGGCGCCGTCTCGGTGATGCGCGAGAAGATGCTCACCGTGGATGCCCCGGCCGATTCGATCGACATCGTCGGCACCGGCGGCGACGGCTCCGGCAGCGTCAACATCTCCACCGCCTCGGCCATCGTTGCCGCCGGTGCCGGGCTGTATGTGGCCAAGCACGGCAACCGCGCCCTCTCCTCCCGCTCCGGCTCGGCCGACGTGCTGATGAGTCTCGGCATCAATCTGGAGATCGGCCCGGCGAAGATCGCCGAGTGCGTGCGCGAGGCCGGGGTCGGCTTCATGTTCGCCCCCGCCCACCATTCCGCGATGAAATACGTCGGCCCGAGCCGCGTCGAGCTTGGCACCCGCACGATCTTCAATCTCCTCGGTCCGCTGTCCAACCCGGCGGGCGTCAGGCGCCAGCTCGTCGGCGTCTTCGCCGGCCAGTGGGTGGAGCCGATCGCCGAGGTGCTGGCCCGGCTCGGCTCCGAGCGGGCATGGGTCGTGCATGGCTCCGACGGCCTCGACGAGATCACCGTCACCGGCCCGACCCGCGTCGCGGCCCTCGAAGACGGCCGGGTGACGACCTTCGACGTTGCCCCGGAGGATGTCGGCCTCGCCCGGCATCCGGCCGATGCCCTCAAGGGCGGCACGGCGGACGAGAATGCGGCGGCGCTGCGGGGCGTGCTGGACGGCACCCGCAACGCCTATCGCGACGCGGTGCTGATGAACGCCGGCGCCGGCATCCTGCTCGCCGGCAAGGCGGACGACTTTGCCGGCGGCGTCGCCATGGCGGCCGAGGCGATCGACAGCGGCGCGGCTCTTCGCGCGCTCGAGCGCCTCGTCGCCGTTTCCAACGGGTGAGACATGACCGACATTCTGGCGAAGATCGAAGTCTACAAGCGGCAGGAGATCGCGGCCGCCGAGGCCGCCGTTCCGCTCGCCGAGATCCGGGCACGCGCCCGTGACGCCGATCCGGTGCGCGGCTTTGCCGATGCCCTGTTTTCCAAGCGCAAGGCCGGCAAGTTCGGCCTGATCGCCGAGATCAAGAAGGCGAGCCCGTCGAAGGGCCTCATCCGCGAGGACTTCGATCCTCCGGCGCTGGCCCGCGCCTATGCCGGCGGCGGCGCGGCCTGCCTGTCGGTGCTCACCGATGCGCCGTCCTTCCAGGGTGCGCCCGAATACCTCACCGCGGCGCGGTCCGCCTGCGCCCTGCCGGCGCTGCGCAAGGATTTCCTCTACTCCGCCTACCAGGTCCACGAGGCGCGCAGCTGGGACGCGACGCGATCCTGATCATCCTCGCGGCGGTCGACGACGACCTTGCCCGCGAGTTGGAGGACACCGCCTTCACGCTCGGCATGGACGTGCTGCTGGAGGTCCACGACGAGGCAGAGATGGAGCGGGCGCTGAAGCTCACCTCCCCGCTCGTCGGCATCAACAACCGCAATCTCCGCACCTTCGAGGTCAGTCTCGAAACCACGGAACGCCTGGCGGCGATGGTGCCGGACGACCGCCTGCTCGTCGGCGAATCCGGTATCTTCGTTCACGCCGACCTCGAACGGCTGGCAAGATCCGGCGTCTCCACCTTCCTCGTCGGCGAGAGCCTGATGCGGCAGGAGGATGTATCCGCCGCCACCCGCAGCCTGCTCGGCCTCGACCGCGTACGGGCCGCCGGATGAGCGATCCCGCCAAGGAGGCCGCCGCCCCCCGCCTCACCCACCTCGATGCCGAGGGCCGGGCCAGCATGGTCGACGTGACCCACAAGGAGGTCACCGACCGGATCGCCGTCTGCGAGGGCCATGTGCGCATGGAGCCCGAGACGCTGGCGATGATCATGGCCGGCCACACCAAGAAGGGCGACGTGCTCACCACCGCCCGCCTTGCCGGCATCATGGCCGCCAAGCGCACCCACGAGTTGATCCCGCTCTGCCACCCGCTGGCGCTGACCAAGGTCGGCGTCGAGATCGTGGCGGACGAGGACCTGCCCGGCCTGCGCGTGGAAGCGATGGCACGCGTCGCCAGCCGTACGGGCGTGGAGATGGAGGCGCTGACCGCCGTCTCGGTCGCCTGCCTGACGATCTACGACATGGCGAAGGCGGTGGACCGCGGCATGACCATCGGCGGCATCCGGCTTCTGGAAAAATCCGGCGGCGCTTCCGGCGATTTCCGGGCGCATGAGGCCGGCAGCACGACCGCTGCGAAGATCGGGGACTGAGCCATGGCGCTGGTGCCGGTGGAGGAGGCGCGGCGGCGGCTGCTGGGCGGGCTCCGCCTGATGCCCGCCGAGGAGCTGCCGCTCGGCGAGGCCTTCGCCCGCACCCTTGCCCGCGACCTTGCGGCGACCCGCACCCAGCCGCCCTTCGCCGCCTCCGCCATGGACGGCTACGCCCTGCGCGCCGAAGACATCGCCGCCCCGCCCGCCCGGCTGAAGCTGATCGGCGAGGCGGCGGCCGGCCACGGATTTGCCGGCACCGTCGGGGCCGGCGAGACGGTGCGGATCTTCACCGGCGCGCCGATGCCGGCGGGCAGCGACACCGTGCTCATCCAGGAGAACGCCGACCGCGAGGGCGACGTCGTCACCGCGCTCGAAGGCGCGCCGGCCGGCCGCTTCGTGCGGGCGGCGGGCCTCGACTTTTCGGCCGGCGAGACGCTGCTTTCCGTCGGCCGGCGGCTCGACGAGCGTGCCCTGTCGCTTGCCGCCGCCATGGGCCACGCGCGCCTGCCCGTCCGGCGGCGTCCGCGCGTGGCGATTCTTGCCACCGGCGACGAACTGGTGCGTCCCGGCGAGACGCCGCGCCCCGACCAGATCGTCGCCTCCAACTTCCACGGCATCGCCGCGCTGGTGACGGCGGCCGGCGGCGCGCCGGTCGATCTCGGCATTGCCCCCGACGACCTGACGGAAATCCGCCGCCGGATCGCCTCGGCCGGCGACTGCGACGTCGTCACGCTGCTCGGCGGCGCCTCGGTCGGCGATCACGATTTCACCCGCCGCGCGCTCGAGGAGGAAGGCTTCGGCCTCGACTTCTGGAAGATCGCGATGCGGCCCGGCAAGCCGCTGATGTCCGGCCGCTGCGGCGAGCGGATCGCCCTCGGCCTGCCCGGAAACCCGGTCGCCAGCCTCGTTTGCGGACGCCTGTTCCTGATGCCGCTGATCGCCGCCCTGCTGGGGCGCGCCGACACGGCGCCTCCAGAGGAGACCGCGACTCTCGGCTGCGATCTTGGCGCCAACGACCAGCGCGAGGACTATCTGCGCGCGCGCCTCGAGCGGATCGACAGCGCGTGGATCGCCCATCCGTTTCCGGTGCAGGATTCGTCCATGCTCGCGGTCATGGCCGCCGCCGACGGTCTCGTGGTCCGTCCGCCTTTCGCGCCGCCGGCCGCCGCCGGAGAGGCCTGCCGGATCATCCGGTTCTGAACGTCTTTTCCTTCTGATTTCCGGTGCAGTGAGGTCCGCGGGAAAATAGTCCTGCGGCGGTCGATTTTGCCTGTTGCCTTTCTCCCGCATTCATTGCGAAGATATGCGAGTACAACTCGATATTGCTCTCATTGATTGCACTCGGGGGCCATGGTGGCGACAAGCCGGGTTTTCCTCGCCAGCCGCTCGCTCGTCGATCTCGCCGAGCCGCGCGTCAATGGCACGCTGCTCTATGACCGCTACGAGGAGATCCGCGATCTTCTCGAAAGCCGGGTCGGGCCGGAGGCGGCGCAGCTTCTTGCCCGCCCGGAGGTGACCCGCGGCAACGGCGTGGCCGTCACCTCCGTCGCCTGGTATGCGCCCCGGTCCGGCAACGCCCGCGTCTGGCGCGATCTCGACGACGAGACGCAGACCCGCATCGCCGCCGAACTCGGCGTCCTCCTCGAACGGATGCGGCCGCTGCTGGCCGATCCCGTCCACGGGCCGCTGATCCAGCGCTGCCTGCTGACGCCGGGCCTGTCGGACACGCTGCATGTGATCGCCGACCGGCCCGTGATCGTCGATTGGGGCCTGCTGCCTGCCGATGCGATCCAGTCCCACGACGAGCGCGAGAAGCTGCACCGCCGCGGCTTCGGCCGCTTCGCCGCCTGGTTGCCGCTGCCGCCGTTTCACGCCGGCGAGGGCATGGATCTGGCGCCGGACAGGGCGCGCGCCGCGATGCCTGCGGGCGCCTCGACGGCAGTTCCGGGCGCCGGCGCCTCTGCTGCCATACCTCCGACTTTCGGTGCCTCCGCCCAGACCGCAGGATCCGGAGCCACCGCGACGGGAGCGGTCGCACCCGTAGAACCCGCAGTCATCGTCGTCGAGCGGCCGTGGCTGCCGGTCGCGATCGCCGCCGCGATCGCCCTGCTGCTGCTCCTCGTGCTGCTCATTCCCGGCGTGCTGCTCTATCCCGCCGCAACTCCGGTGATCGCCGACGATGCGACACTGGAGGCCAGCGAGGCCGCGCTGCGCGAGCGGATCGCCTCCCTGCGCCGGGCGCTGGACACCGATATCTGCAGCGTCGGCCCGGACGGCATTCCCCCGCAGCTCGACCTGATCCTGCCCTGGCAGGACGGCAGCCTGCGCAGCTTCCGCCCCCAGATCGCCGAGGGGCCCCCGTCCGCAACGCCGGCGCCGGTCACCGTGCCCCCCTCGCCGCGGCAGATCGAGGTCGAACCGCCGTCGTCCGACACGGCCGGTCCGCCGTCACTCGCGCAGGGCGGCGCCAGCCTTGTCGATGCGCTCGACCGGGCGGCGGTGCTGGTGCTGGCGCCGGATCCGGCGCGGCCGGGCACGGTCTCGACCGGCAGCGGCTTCTTCGTCAACGCCACCGACGTCGTCACCAACCTCCACGTGGTCGAGGACGCCGACCCGGCCCGATTGCTCGTGGTCAACACCGCCCTCGGCAAGCCCGTCGCCGGGCGTCTCGTCGCCCGGTCCGCCGCCGGCGCGGCCGAGATCGGGCGGCCGGATTTCGCCGTGATCCGGATCGAGGCGGACGCGCCGCACGGCACGCTGGAGCTTGCCGGCGCGGTCCGCCGCGTCGACAACGTCATGGCCTACGGCTACCCGGCCTTCGTGATGGAGACCGACGAGACCTACAACTGCCTGCTGGCCGGCGACCCGGCCTGCGTGCCGGTCGGCTCCGTCACCACCGGCACCGTCTCGGCGGTCCAGTCCTCCGGCCCCGACCTGTCGCTCGCCGTCCACACCGCCGCGATCGCCAAGGGCAACAGCGGCGGCCCGCTGGTCGACTACTGCGGGCGGGTGATCGGCGTGAACACCTTCCTGCGCCACGACGCCGAGATCGGCTTTGCCCTCAATTTCGCGCAGCCGCCAGCTCGCTGGCGGCTTTCCTCGACGCCAACGGGGTTCCCTACGCCCGCAGCCGCGGCGACTGCCGGCTGGTGACGCGCACGGCCGATGCCGCGCCCTCCGTCTCTCCCCCGCCGGCCGCCCTGCCTTCGGGCGAGGCGCGCCCGCCACCGCAACGCCCTGACGAGGCGGCGATGGCGACGACGCGCATCCACCGCTCCGACGTGACCCGCCTGCGGCCGATCTCGCCTTCGGCCCGGCGCGACCACGCGCTGCTGCTCAGGCTGCTGGAAGACCGGCTCGGGCCGGAGGCGCGACCCTGCTGGCCGAGCCGGTGCAATCCTCCGATGGCGCGGCGATCGACTGGCATGTGCCGGGCCGGGTCGCCGCCGAGCCCGCGGCCCGCCTGTCGCCCGAGGCACGGGACAGGCTGCTCGCCGACCTTGGCCGGCTGCGCGCCCGCATCGAGGCGCTGGCCGAGACGATGACGAAGAAGGGCAGCGCCGACGAGCGGGTGCTCGCCGCGCCCTCGTCGACGCGCTCACCGTGCCCGAGCCGATGGCCGATCACGTCTTTGCCGCCGACGGGCGCCCGGTGCTGGTCGCCTGGGGCCACACCGACGAACGCGGCCTCGGCGCCCGGCCGGGCCTCTACGTCACCGCGGAGGGCAGTATCACGCCGCCCG
>NZ_MCRJ01000133.1 GCF_001720135.1 Methylobrevis pamukkalensis | reverse complement strand
CGGTGACGAGAACGATAGGTGGCGGCGCAGGCATCGTGGGCGTCACTCGGCTCGCGCTGCTTCCGCAAGCTCAAGCAGCTTGCGCCCGTCAACGCCGACGGTCTTGCCCACATCGAGAAGTCGTCCTCGGGAGATTTCGCCGAGACGATACGCCTCGAGCGCCAGATGCGCCACGCGGCCCCGAAGCTCTCGGGTTCCTCTCTTGCCACTCACCGGCTCCTCGAGATCATCGAACAGGTCCAATGCGCGCAGATAGTCTCTCCCGGCCTCCTCCTGCTCGGATGAAAGAAGCAGGACGCTCTCCGGTTGATTGATGTAGCGAAGGCTCTTCAGACGATAGACCGCCGCCTGATAGCTCACTCCAAACCTGTGCGCGATGAAAGCGACGTCCTGAAAGCCGATCGTCTGGGAGCGCGGCGCCGGACGCAGCTGGCCTTGAATGCTGCCGCCGGTCGCCACATCAAAGACGATCTGATCAGTGCGCGCCGGCTGGCCCTTCCCTAGCTGGCGCAGTTCCTCTTCGAGGCCCGCTTCGGGAAGCAGGAAGGCGGCGGCGAAAGCATTCGCGCGCTGTTCGATCCTTTCGCGGCTGTTGTCCGCGCTGCTGACGCCGACGACCCTGTTCCGATCCATGAGGGCGTGCGCGTACTCGTGCGCCAGCGAGAAGCGCTGGCGGGCGCGTACATGGCCCGAATTCACGAGCACTGCCATGCCGATGCTCGGATGATGCAGGAACAAGCCAGACATGGTGTGCGGGAGATCGACGACCGATGCCCAGATTCCCTGATCGCCGAGCAATTCCGTCACGTCGGCAATCGGGGCGCTTCCAAGCTCAAGTCGCCTTCGTTCCTGTTCAGCCACACGCTCGCCCTGAGCGACGGCTTCCCCGGTCGATCTCGGTACGGGCTCACGATATGCTGGCGGCCCATCCCGCTCCTCGCGCCCCAGCAAGCTCTCCAGGCTGACACCTTCGCGGCAGATTTGCACGCAGCGGTCCACCTCGATCCGCACCTCCGGATCTGCGTCGAGCCCGGGGGCAATTCGATGCAGCGCCACGACGACGTCCTCCTCGGTATCCGGCGCGTCTGCCAGGAACCAGCTGACCGGACGACGATAGAGGTTCGCAAGTCGCGCAAGTTCCATGGTGGACACTGCGCGGTTTCCTCCTTCGATCTGAGTGACGGCCGTACGGGGAAGGCCGAGCGCTTCGGCGGCTTCGCCCTGATTGATTGATGCGAGTTCTCGTGCCTCCCTCAATCGACGAGACATTTCGGTGCGGTTCATGTCGGTTCCTCGGTGTGCGTGTCGGGCTTCTCCCGGCCCCCCACGTGGGCACAAGATAGGCTGATCGAACCCTAACGTCAAATTCTTACTTGAACGTTCGATTTCCGCACACCACATCGTAGCCAAGCCAGCGAATGGAGGTGATGGGCATGGCAGGCAAGAACCAGCACGTGGTTCGGCGCGAGGACGGTTGGGCAGTCCTTGGCGCCGGGAACAACCGCGACACGGCGCGTTACGGCACTCAAGCCGAGGCAATCGATCGGGCCACCGAGATTGCGCGCAACCAGCAGAGCGAAGTTCTGATCCACGGACGTGACGGCCGGATCCGCGAGCGCAACAGCTACGGAAACGACCCGTTCCCGCCCCGCGGCTGAGAACCGCGCGGAGGACCCGTGAGGCCCTCCGCGCGACCACTCGCGCCTCAGAACCGCACCTCCGCCCAGTTCGCCACGATCAGCCCCGGCACGCTGTCCAACGCCCGGTCTGCATCCCGGGCCAGGTCCAGACGCTTCGGCAACTTGACCTGCGGCACGAGCAGAAAGATCGGCGCGGTGACCTTGCCGCGCCCCGTCTTCGAGCGCGAGACCACCGCCTGGCCCTTGGTGTTCAGCCGCCCCTCCGCCACCAGCAGGCTCGGACCGGTGCGGCGATAGACGAAGCGCAGGCGCAGGCCACGGCGGCGCTCCCATTCGCCGGGCGTGATCCTGCCCCCCCGCAGGGACTTGCCTGCGGCTGGCAGCGGAATCGCCAGCCAGAACCCATCCTTCGAGCGGATCAGCGGGCCGGTGTCGTGCGCGCCCACGATGACCGGCGCCTTCGACCAGACCAGCGCCGCGGCTTCCAGGCTTTCGCCCGACCTCGGGAAGTTCTGGCTCCGGATCGAGTTGGCCAGCCGTGTGCCGAGCCCTGCGCCAGTGATCTGCAACCGCCATGCGCTCTTCAGCCCGGACCCGGCCTCGCGCATGGCCGCCGTCACCGCGCGTTCGCCCGCCGCGACCTCGGCCGCCATCATCGCGACGATGTCGGGATCGATGTCGAGCTTCAGCTTCATGGCCGTCACGCGGGCCTCAGATCGACGGTCCAGACCTGCCGTTCGCGGTCGCGCACGGGCTCGCCCTGAATGAGGAAGGCCTCGCCGTCGATCTCGATCCTGTCGCCGGGGCGTGGGTTCGCCACCTCGGCGACGCGCAGGTCGATCCGGGTGGTTTCGGACCAGAGCCGGGCATCGCCGAAGTCGGAGACGGCATCCGCGCGCCGGGCGACGGCGCGCACCAGCACGGGCGCGCCGCCGTCGGCGATGTAGACCGCGTCCCGGCCGATGTTGGGATCCGCGAAGAGCGCGCCGACTGCGGCGGCGAAGGCGCCCATCAGAACGTCGCGTTCAGGCGCACCCGACCGATGGTGTCGCCCGCGCCGCTCGCCACGGCCTCGACGGCCACGCCGATCAGGGTATTGTCGGTCGCCACCGTGGTGCAGCGCTTGTTGGTGTCGTCCCAATAGACCTTGGCGCCGACGGTCCAGGCCTGCGAGCCGACCTTGGTGATGTCGAAGACGCCGACGAGCGCAGCCTCGACGGGCTCGGCGATGGCGGCGTCCCCGGCGGCGATGCCGAAGATGGAGCCGACGAGCAGACCATCGCCGGAGGCGACGGCATAGGGGGCGATCAGGGTGATGGTGTTGCCGGGCTGGACGTAGTTTTTCATGGGGAGGATCCTCGTGGAAAGACGACGGGCGGCCCGATTGGACCGCCCGCATGTCAGGGTTCAGCGTTCGGGTGCGGGTTACGCGCCCGGGTTCTTGTAGAGGCCGCGCCAGTCGATGGCCTTGGCGCCGAAGTCGAGGCGGCACTTGATCTCGACGCCGTCGACATCGAAGCCGTTGCGAGTCTCGATGTAGGCGCCCTGCTGGCCCTCGAGATAGGCGTACTCGATGGTGTCGATCTGGTTGGGGCTCGCCGCCAGATACCAGGCGGTCTC
This sequence comes from Methylobrevis pamukkalensis, assembly GCF_001720135.1. GTDB lineage: Bacteria > Pseudomonadota > Alphaproteobacteria > Rhizobiales > Pleomorphomonadaceae > Methylobrevis > Methylobrevis pamukkalensis. The sequence goes on along the minus strand of NZ_MCRJ01000133.1, from coordinate 6,996 downwards.
GCTGGCGGCGTCGAGCCGGGGCTCGCTGATCGGCGCGAGGGTGCGGATCGACTGCGGCACCACGCTGGAGGTCGCGGCGGGCACGAGGTTCTGGGCGACCAGCTGCTCGGCCTTCAGTTCCAGCGAGGCGGGCACGATCAGGAAGGCGGGCCGGACGTTCAGCACCGTCTTCTTGTCGAGGCCGGTCTGCTTGGCCATGGCGGCGCGGGCCGCGCCGACGCTGCCGACGTCCAGCGCCGCCCCGGTGCCCGCGAGGTTCTTGTGGGTGGTGTGGAAGAGCGCGTTGCCGTCGGCCATCGCCGGGTTGGCGGTGATGATCCCCCAGACCACGTCCGACTCGAGTTGCGCGATGGAGTTGCCGTACATCGCCGGGATCCGGGTGAAGGCGTCCAAATCGTCGTTGATCAGGGTCTGGCGGGTGATCGCGACCACCCGGCCATAAGTCTTGACCTTGTAGCTCTCCTTGCTCTCGCCGAGCGTCCCGCGCTTGAACTCCCCGCTCTCGCCGACCTCCAGAAGCTGCGGGGCCTCACCCAGTTGCACACGGTGCATGGCCTTGAAGTCCGTGGCGAGCACCTGGCGACAGAACAGCATGAAGGTGCGGGGATAGGCCTCGTAGGCCTGCCGCAGGGTCTTGTTGGTGACCGCCGACAGGATCTCGGGGAAGTCCGAGGTCGAGTGCAGCGCGCGCGTCGCCACCTCGTCGCGCGACAGGCCGCGCGTGTTGACCCCGGCATTGCCGAGGCTTTCGCGGGCCAGTTCCAGCAGGGTCATGCCGCGATACTGGCGCGCGGCGTCTTCCAGCTGGAAGAGCGTCGGGCTGTAGCGGTGCAGCAGCGCGTTGGCCACCGCGTCGCGGCGGGTGATGCGCTCGTCCCGGCCGCCGAGCGGGACGGAGACATGGGGGAAGGTCCGGGTCTCGTCCGACCTGGATGCGACCTGGTCGAGGATCAGGCGGCGGGACTCGTCGACGCTGACGCCGCGCTTGACCAGATCCTCGGCGAAGCCGCGCTCGAGGTTCAGGCGGCCGGTCAGATCGTAGATGGTCGAGACGCGATCACGCTCGGCCTCGCGGGCGCGGGTGGCGACCGCCTCCGTGTCAGGCGCGGGCGTTGCCTGCGTCTTCGGCTGGCTGCGCGTCTCGCTGGCGGCGACCTTCGGGTCCGGCGCAGCCGCTTTCGGCTCGGTCATGGGGGTCTCCTCGGTTTCGACCGGCGCGGTCGGCTGGGTGGTGGGGGTTGCGGCGTCGCTCGCCGGGGGCTGGGTCTTGTCCGTCATCGGGGATGCTCCTTGCTCTGTGGGGGCGTCCCGGCGGTGAAGGACGCAGTCGTGAAGGGGATGCTGGGCGCGGAAGCCCGCGGCGGGATCGGCGCCGACCGCGACGGCGGACACCTCGAACGGCGTCCAGTCGACCGCCCGCCAAAGCTCGCGGGCGGCCTCGGGCTTCGAGACCTCGAAGCGGTGGACCTGGTAGCCGATCGAGACCGCCCGGATGTGCCCGGCCTGGATGTCGCGCCAGATCGGCTCGACGTCGGCACGCTCGGAGATCCGCACCAGCGCGATGCCGCGGCCGTTCTCGATCCGCGCCGAGCCCGGCACGACCGAGCCGATCACCGCGTCGAGCGTGTCGAGCTCGTGCACCTTCAGGAACGGCGCGCCCGCGTTCAGCCGGTCGAGCCGGACATGGGCCGGGTCGAGGCTCAGTTCCTCGTCATAGGGCTCGCCGAAGAAGGTGGCGCGCCGGACGCGGGCCCCGGCCGACCAGACCACCTCGACGGTGCGGCTGTCGGCATCGGCGGTGTTCGGCGCAAGCTCCGCCGACCGGCGCATGGCCGGCAGTTCGATCATCGTGTCCATGGGGTCAGTCCTGTTGGTCGGCCTGCGCCGGGTAATTGTCCGCGTCGCAGCCGGGTCATTGTCCGCGTCGGCAGCCGGGTCGTCAGTGTCCTGTTCGTCGGCGGCCGGATCGGTCACCGGATCGCTGGCCCCGTCCTTGGATTGTGCGCTGCCGGTCTTGGTGACGCGGCGTGGGTCGCTGTCGAGCACCAGTCCCAGCGCGTCGAGCTTGGCGTTGGTCGCGGCGATTTCCGCGAGGACCGCGTCCGGGTTATGACCCTGTCGGGCAATGGCCTGCGCCAGCGTCATCGTGCCGGTCCGGATCGCCAGCAGGTCGGCCATCGCGTCCTTGTAGGGATCGACCGCGTCGAACTTCGGCGGTGACCATTCCACCGGCACGTCCGGCGTCGGGATCTGGCCCGCTGCCCATGCGGCCTCGGTGAACCAGCGCCAGACCGGGGCGCAGAGCATCGGAATGAAGAGCTGCCACTGCACGGCGTCGATCATGCGGCGGAACTCGACGAGCCCGGCCCGGATCGAGGAATAGTTGACCTGGCTGAGGTCGCCGGTCAGCAGCTCGTAGGGCACCCGGAACCCCGCCGAGATCGTGTGCAGGCTTGCCCGCTTGTATTCGCCGTAGCCGCCGGTGGCAGCGGGCTGGTTGAAGCGGATGTCCTTGCCGCCGCGGGCATAGGCGATCAGCCCCGGCTCGAACTGCTCGACCCGGTTGCCGTCGGCATCAACCACCGAAGGCGCGATGCCCTGCTGCGCCTCGTCGTCGCCGAAGACGATGGCGGTGACGCAGGCCTCGGTCTTCTTGCGGACCAGTTCGGCCACCTCGTAATCGTCGAGGTCGCGCAAGGAGCGGATCACCGGCGCGCCCCAGGGAACACCGCGCGCCTGCGTGCGCTGCTTCTCATAGACATGGGCGATCTCGGTCGCGGGGACCGGGCGGCTCTGCAGGCCGTTCTGCAGGGCGCCATAGGCGTCGCCCGGGTGTTCGGCATGCAGCCAGTAGGCCCGGCGCTTGCCGAGCGGATCGAACTCGATCCCCTGCACGAGGCGTCCTGCGCCGATGGCGCCGGATTTCGTGGCGTCGAGGAAGTCGGCCTCCAGCACCTGCAATTGCAGCGGCACCGGCAGACCGTCGCTTGCACGCCGCAGCCTTCGACGGACCAGAACCTCGCCCGCCTCGACCATCTCGCGGCAGATCAGCGTCTGCAGGCCGTAGAAGTCGAGCTGGCCGTCGGCGTCGCAATCCGCCGTCCACCGCTCGAACAGCGCGTCGACCTTCCGGTCCAGCTTGTCGTCGCCGCTGGCGGCGCGCGGCATGATCCCGGCACCGATGATGTTGTTGACCAGCACCGCCACGGCCTTGGCCGCATGCGGGTTGTTGCGCACCAGATCGCGCATCCGGTCGCGCAGCAGCGCCCCGGCCACGCCGATCTCGGTGTCGGCCGAGGAGCCGGGCGCGCGCCAGCCCTCGGTCCTCCGCCCACGCGCCGCGCCGTCATAGCCCCGTGTCAGGGTCTCGAAGGCCTGCCGCGCCATCACGCGGCGCGCGGCCATGCGCGGCGCCACCGTGGCGATGGCGTGATCGAACCAGGTCGCCGACATCAGCGATCCCCGCGCGAGAAGCCCGCGAGCCCGGCCACAGGCAGCGGTCGGCTGACGCCCGCGATGGCCCGCTCGATAGTGCGGATGCGGGCGAGCAGATCCTCGGCCGAGCCGTAGTCGACCGACTTGCCGTCATAGCTGACCCGGGTCGTGCCGCTGGCATAGGCCCGGCGCAGCGCCGAGAGCTCGGTTTCCGTCCAGTCGGTCATGTTCAAAACCATCCTCCGCGCCGTCCGAGCCAGTCGGAGCGGCGCTTGCTGCGGGGCCTGTCCCGGCCGGTTGATCTGCCCGGCGGGATCGGTGTCGGTTGGGGCGGCCCCGAGCTGATCCTCAAGATCGCGCCATTTCTCGTCGGGCCAGCGGTCCGCGCCCGCGATCCAGGCGGCGGCGCGGGCATAGACCCGGCAGTCCAGCGCCTCGTTGCGTTCCCGCAGCTTCTGCCATTCCAGACGCGCGAAGCCGCGTTTCGTGCGCACCGTCACCAGCTGCTCGGCCACGAGCTGCTTCAGCCATTCGTTCTCGACCCAATGCGGCAGGTGCACCGAGCCGGGCGGGAACGCCGCCCCGTCGGCGTTCGGCCGGCTTACGCCGCGCCACTGGCGCGACGGTCCGGCCATGTCCTCCTCGGTCGGGCGCGCCAGCCGCAGGAAGCGGTAGGTTTCGGCCTTGAAGGTCGAGACCGCCACGGTCCAGAGCCGGGCCCCGCGACGCAGGCGTTTGCCGCCCTCGGTCGCATCGACGAAGGTCGGCCCCGAGACCGGGCTCGAGCGGTTGAACCCCTCGACGCCTTTCACCGGCGAGACCTGCCCAAACCCCTGCGCCCGCGACCATGAATAGACCGCCGGGGCCTCGTAGCCGGTGTCAATGGCCAGCCGCGCGATCCGCAGATGCGCGCCGCGCTCGTGCGGCCAGCTTTTGTCCAGCAGCGCGGTCAGTTCCGACCACGCGTCGTGCCGGTCGGGCCCGCCCTCGATGACCACGTGATCGACGAGCCAGCTTTCCAGTCCGCGCCCCCAGGCCCAGACGTCGACCTCGATCCGGTCCTTCTGCACGTCGCGCCGGCGGTCAGGAACAACCCGCCCGCAGGCACGGTGCCGGATGTCCACCGCTCGCGCCGGTCGTAGAGCCGCTGCCAGTCCGGCGCTTCCCCGGTCTCGACCCAGGTTTCGCCAAGGATCGTGTTGCGGAACGCCTTGATCGCCTCGTCAGAACCCTGCGCCGCGTCCCATGCCCGCACGATCCGCTCCCAGCTCAGCCAGCCGATCGGCGAATAGAGCGCCGAGAGGTGATACCCGACCGTGGTCGGATCGGCGGCCGTGGCGGTCGCCCGCCATTCGCCGCCCTCCAGCATCGCCGTCTTGTGGTGTTCCGCGATTGCCGCGTCGCAGCCCTCGCAATGATACTCCGCCGTCTCTGGGCGGCCCTTCTGCCAGCGCAGCCGGTCGAATTTCAGCCATTGCATCGCCCCGCAATGCGGGCACGGCACGAAGAACCGGCGCTGGTCGCTGGCTCGTATTCCCGCTCGATCCGGCTCAGCCCCCGGATGGTGGGCGTCGAGACCAGGAAGACCTTGCGGCGATGGGCGAAGGTTAGCGACCGCGCCTCGGCCAGCGTCACCGGATCGCCTTCCTCGTCGGCAGAGGCCGGATAGGCATCAACCTCGTCGAGGAAGATGTAGCGCGCCGGGGTCGAGCGCAGCCCGACCGCCGAGTTCGCGCCCGTCATGATCAGGATGCCGCCCGCGAACTCCTTGGACAGCATGGTGTTGCCCGCGTCCCGCGACCGAGCCGGTTTGACCCGCTCCCGCAGCTCGGGGCTCTCGTCGATCAGCGGGTCGATCCGCTGGCGCGAGTTGCGTTTCGCCAGCTCCACCGTCGGCTGGACCGCCAGCATCGGACCCGGCGCCTGGTGGATGGCGAACCCGATCCAGTTGTTCCCCGCCTCGGTCGCGCCGACCTGCGCCGCCTTCATGAATAGGACGCGCTGTGCCGGATCGCCGGGGCTCAGCCGGTCCATGATCTCGCGCATGTAGGGCGTGCGCACCGTCCGATACCGCCCGGGCTCGGCCGAGGCGCGGCCCGAGAGCATCCGGTGTCGATCCGCCCATTCCGAGACCGTCAGGTCCGGGTCGGGCCGCAGCCCGTTGCCCCAGGCGCGCAGGATCTCGCCCGCGCCGTCGAAGTCCGTCAGTGCGTCATCATCACCGGAAGTCGGGCCGGACCTCGGCGAGTTCGTCGAGGTGGGCGCGTACATGTTTTTCCAGAACCTTCTGCATCGCGGCTGGCTCCACGGCGATCTGCTGGCCCGTCGCGTCGCTGCACGAGGCCGAGAGCTCGGCCGCCATCAGCGCCGCCGCGCGTGCAGGCCAGGTCACCCATGCGTCGCGTTCCTCCCGCGCCAGCCGGAACACCAGCGCCAGCGCGCGGGCCCGCTCGATCAACTCCCCCTTCAGCTTCTGCAGCCGGATGCGCCGCTCCTGCGCCTTCAGCACCTCGCTCGCGGTCTTGGCCTGCAGGAAGGTCGTGCCGCCGCCCACCGCCGGAACCGCCAGCCCCTGTTCGCGTAGCGTGTCGCCGACGGCCGCCACCGCCGCCTCGGGGACGGGTTTCAGCTTTGGCGCGGGCGGCTTGCGGGTCTTCGACGGGTCCGTCGTCTCGGCACGCCTGGCGTCGCTGGCGGCCGCATTGATGCTGCCGTCGGGATAGAGGACCAGCCGCTCGGCCGTCTTCGCCTTCTGGATCGCACCCCGCGACAGCCCGACATGGGCGGCGTACTGGCGCTCGCTCATGCCCTGCATCGACAGCTCCGATTATCATTCGAAATCATGTGCTTATCGAGTTGATAAGCTCGCGGACAGAGGGAACGTGATCCCACGAAGACGATGCAACTCACCACGGAGCCACCACGATGACCGCCCGCCTGAACCCGATCACCACCCCGCGCCACGAACTCCGCGCCGAGAAGGCGCGCCGGAACAAGGAAGCCGCGCTCGCCGCCTTCATCAGCAAGAAGGCCGAAATCGACGAGATGCTCGCCCGCCTGCAGGCCCTCAGCGACGACCATTTCAACTGCCACCCCGACGAGGTGGGCTGGGCCATGGTCGGCACCCTCGAACACTACGCCAGCCTCCTGAAGCGCATCACCGACAGCGCCTTCGGCGAGGGCGAGCACGCCCGCTGATCTCCGGCGCTGCCGGAACTCCCGCCGCGCGCCCTGCGCGGCTCGGGGTCGTAGAAGGCGCCGCATGACGCGGGCCCGAATACGGAGACGACCCCATGACCAAGCTGTCCGACACCCAAGCCATCATTCTCAGCGCCGCCGCACAGCGCGAAGACCACATTGCCCTGCCGCTGCCCGAGAGCCTGCGCGGCGGGGCCGCCGCCAAGGTGGTCGGCGCGATGATCGCCAAGGGCTTCCTCGAGGAGATCGACGCCGACATGCGCAAGGGCGAGCCCGTCTGGCGCGAGACCGGCGACGGCCACGGCGTCACGCTGGTCGCCACCGACGCGGGCCTCGCCGCCATCGGCATCGAGACCGAGGACG
>NZ_MCRJ01000132.1 GCF_001720135.1 Methylobrevis pamukkalensis | reverse complement strand
ACATGCTTGTCGCCGGGCTGACCATTGCGCAAATGCGGATGAAACAGCCGCTCCTTCTCAGCCGGATCCGGTTCGCTGACGAGCCTCTGCCACCGCCGCGCCAGCGTGTCCCGATCCGGGGCGATCACCCATGTGCGACCCGGCATCACACCTGAGCCATCGTAGGCAAACAGAGCCTTCAGCGGCGCAAACTCCGCCCACTGACCTTCCGCCTCCGGGAAGAACGGGCCGCGCCAGTCGGAAGGACAGTTTTCCCAGCCGCCGTCGTCGAGCCCGAGGGCGGCGAGCGCCGCGAACTTTTCCTCCCGGCGTCCCTCCGGCAACGAGCGGAACCGCACGCGGCCCGGTGCGGCGACATCCTTGCCCTTCTTTCGCGCGGCAAGGATGATGCACACGGGATGCTGGACACCCTGAAAGACACGTGTCGCCACCTCCGGCTGGTGGCCCTCCGGCGAGCAGTCGATCACCCAGATGTCGGTGCAACTGGCGCGCAGGTCGGCCCGCATCTTCTGGAAACCCTGCCCGTTGAGGAAGCCCGCCACGGTGATGAAGCAGACGATGCCCTCCTCATCGCGGTCGGTCCGACCGGTGGCGTCGCGCCAGCCGGCGCCAAACACCTTGAGGCTCGCCCAGCGCCAGAAGTAGACGTAGAGATTCTTCAGATGCTTGGCATGGGCGCCGACATGCCACTCGGTCGGGGGCCGCCACCATTCCATCGGCGCCGGTCGGCCATTCGAGCCATGCTCGATCCAGCCGCCAAGGCCGTCCGCCTTTTCCTTGTAGGGCGGGTTGCCGATCACGACAGTGATCTTCTCGTCGCGCTTGATCGCATTGGCCGAGCGCCGCGACTGCGCCACCGGCTGCATCATCGCCGGGATGTATTCTTCCTCGGCGAAGGGATTGCCGAGCGTGTCGGTGATGAACAGCTTCGGCACGGGAAGATCGCCGAGGGCGCCGGCGTCCTCCATCAGTTCGGCATATTCGGCGAGCAGGCGAAGCTGGGCCACCGCGAAGGGCCCGAACTGCAACTCGAAGCCGATCAGGCGCTCGGCTGCACTCTCCAGCGCGCCGGGTACGCTGCCCGGCCCGAGATCGTCGCTCGCCGTCTGCGCGATCTTGCGCAACACGCCGAGAAGAAAGGTGCCGGTGCCCACCGCCGGGTCGGCAATGGTCACGTCCGGCGCCGCGAGCCCGGAGGGCCGTCCGAACAGCGACCCGCGCAGGGCGTCGTCCACCAGCCGCACCATGGTGGTCACGACCTCCGGCGGCGTGTAGTAGGAGCCGGTCTTCTTGCGCAGCCCGTTGTCGTAGACTCGAGGAAATGTTCGTAGAAATAAAGCCAGGCATCGGCCTCGCCCTTGCTGAGCTTTCCCCAGTCCACCTCCTCGAACACGCGCGCCATGGTGCCGAGCGAGGTTTCAAGCGCCTTCATGATGGTGTCGTCATCGGTCAGCAGGCGCAGAGCGGTGCCGATCAGCGAATTGGACTTGCGCAGCGCCGTGGCGGCCTGATCGATACCGCTTGCGAGCGAGATGCCCCGCGCTCGCGCGATCAACAGGCCGAAGGTCACGGCCTAGGCGTAGCCGTCCGCAAAGCTCGCATCGTCCGCTTCCGGGAACAGCAGCCGCCGCCAGTCCTTGGCCAGACCCGTCAGACCGGCATTCTCCTTGCGCAACTGCTCGCCCACCTCCTCGCGCAGCAACCGGCACAGCCGGGCGCTGACCTCGGCCAGCCGCTTCGGGCTTTTCGGCGAGATCGGCTGCCAGGACAGGAAGTCGGTGACGAGCATCACCAGACCGGGCGGCGCCGTGAGCTTGTCGCCCGAAGTTTCGACATCGCCGTCGAGGCGGATCACGTCGCCGACGCGGTCGCCATCACGCCAGAGGCCGAAGCTGTTGCCGTCGGTGTAAAGAAGGTTGGGCAGCGACTTCAGCCGCTCCCACTGCGCCTTGTCGTGCTTGTCCTTAAACGTCCGAGGATTCGCGCCCTTGCCCGGCGCCTTCAGCTCGATGAAGCCAACGAGGGCGTTGAGCACCGTGACCGCATAGTCCGGGCGGGTTCGATCTTCGGACAGGCTGGTTTCGCCGACGAGGCCGACCGCGCCGGGCTGATGTCCGGCGATCAGAGCGAGATCGGCAAGGAGAACTTCAAGTGGCCCTCGAAGCTGGTCCTCCGGGGCGCCACTGATCGCGACATTCGACAGCTTCGCCTTCGTTCGCTTGCCGAAGGCGGAAACCGCCTGCTCCAGTGTCGGAACGACCATGTGATCCCCGCCCGCCGAATCGATCAGCTTTTCCCCGGCTGGAAACGGTAACGGGCACCCGGCCTCTCCTCAACCAGTTTGACGCCCCCTACTCCCGCAGCAACTCCACTGGGGCGGTCAGGATCGTCAGCGGGGTGGTGATGATGATGCCGGCGGCGCCGCCCACCGTGTTGCCGAGGCCGCGGCCGAACTGGCCGAAGCGGTCGGAGAGGGTGCTGTCCCGCTCGTAGTCGAGGTCGTCGCCGGCGGCGAGGCGCTGTTGCAGGGCCTGGACGAAGCCGGAGCCGACGAGGGCGAACTTGGAGTGGTTGAGGTCGTCCACCCCTTGCACGTTGGTGAGGTCGATCACCACGACGCCGAGCTCGGCGATCTCGCTGTCGTTGTCGTAGCCGCCGACGCGCGGCCGATCGCCGGCCAGCAGGGCGGAGACCCGGAGCGCCCGGTCGTCGCGCGAGATCAGCATCAGGAACGGCTTCTTCGGCTGGCCGTAGCGGCGCATCTGCGACTTGAACACGTCGACGTCGATGTCCGGCGAGGCGAGCACCACCTGGTCGAGCCGGCCGCCGAGATCCGGATCGCCGCCGATCTTCGCCTGGCGCAGCGCCTCCACCGCCACCCAGTTGCCCATGGAGTGGGCGAACAGGGTGATCTTCTCCGCGCCCGAGCGGGCGGCGATGTCCATCGTCTCCTCCAGCGCGTCGCGGGCAACCGTGGCGCTGTCGCGGTCGTAGACATATTCGATGACGCGGCCGCGCGAGGCCCAGGTGAACAGCACCGGCACGCCGTCAAAGCCGGTGTCGTGCACCATCTGGGTGAGGCGGTAGACGCCCTCGTCGAAGGTGGTGTTGAAGCCGTGGACGAAGAGCAGCACGTTGCGCTGGCCCCTGGGCTTGGCCATCACGGCCTTGCGCATCCGCGCCGCGAAATCCGCCTCGCTGTCCACATAGCCGCGCGAGCGGGTGACGAAGTCGGTGGCGGGATCGCCGGGCGGGCGCTTCGGCCATTCGACGTTGCCCGGCTCGTGGGTCGGCGGCACCGACACGGCGACATGGGCAAAGTCGAGATCCGGCACGTCCTCGTCCAGCGAGCGGCGCTCGCCGGAGAACATGGCGTTTGCCACCTCGCTGCGGCCGCGGGTGGTGGCGACGAAGATCTCGTGTTCCGTCGCGCCGGGCGCGACCACGTCGTTGACGACGAGCATGCCCTCCGGCCGGCCGGCGCAGGCGGCAAGCAGCAGGGTGACGACAAGGACGAGGAGCGGACGGGTCTGCGTCATCGGATAGGCGTGCTCGTGCAAGGGGCTGCCGGGGCAGCGGGAGGCTAGCTGTGTTACGCGGGCCACGCCAGAGCGGACCCGTGGCCGACAATCTTCTCGCCAACATGTCGCGGCGGGTGTATCGCTCGTCGCCCGGCCCGGCATCTTCCGCGCCGCGCTTCGGACCACCGTGTCATGACCGTTCTCGCCGCCGCCGACCGGCACCGCAACGCCATCGTGCTCGGCGTGATGCTGATGCTTCTGGGCGATTTCATGTTCTCGCTCAACGACGCGATCGGCAAGTGGCTGATGGGCACCTATGGGGTCGGCCAGGTGCTCTTGCTGCGCAGCCTCGCGGCGATGGTCGTGCTGGTGCCGCTCGCCTGGTCGGCGGGCGCCGCCGGCCTGTTCCGGCTGGAGCGGCCGGGCCTGCAGGTGGCCCGCGCGGTGCTCTCCACGCTGGAGATCGTGCTGTTCTACGCCGCCGTCGCCAGCCTGCCGCTCGCCGACGTGATGACCTTCTATCTCGCCGCGCCGATCTGGGTGGCGGCACTCTCGCCCTTCGTGCTGGGCGAGAAGGTCGGCTGGCGGCGCTGGAGCGCGATCGTCATCGGCTTCGTCGGCGTGGTGGTGGCGCTCGGGCCGTCGTCGGCCAGCCTGTCGCTGCCGGCGCTGCTGTCGATCGCCGGCAGCTTCGCCTTCGCGATGATGATCCTGCTCAGCCGCCAGCTGCGCGCCACCTCCGACACCGCGCTGGTGTTCTGGCAGACGATCGGCGCGCTGGTGGCCGGGCTGGTGATCGCGCCCTTCGACTGGATCGCGCCCGAAGGCGGCGACCTGATGCTGATGGGCCTGCTCGGCGTCGTCGCGCTCGCCGCGCACATGCTGATCAACCGGGCGCTGAAGCTCGCGCCGGCCGCGGTGATCGCGCCGATCCAGTACACGCTGCTGATCTGGGCGCTGATCCTCGGCTACCTGTTCTTCGGCGACCTGCCGGACATGTACACCGCGATCGGCGCGGTGATCATCGTCGGCGCCGGCCTGTTCATCTTCGAGCGCCAGAAGAAGACCACCGGCGTGCCGAAGGAGCAGGTGCAGGACATCGCCTGAGGGGTGGGCCTGCGAGCGTCGATCACCTGCGCCGGGAGGTCCCCTCATCCGGCCGCTGCGCCGCCACCTTCTCCCGCGAGGGAGATGGAGTTCGGCAGGCGCTGCATCCGGGGCCACGCCCTCGCGCCGCTTGCCAGTGCTCGGCCGGCTGACGCATAGTCGCCGTCCGTCCTGCCCAGAGCGCTTCCACCGTGACCTCGAATTCCGTTGCCCCCGCCCGCCTTGCCGCCGTGATCGCGGCCGAACGCGACCGCTACGCCGCCCGCAATCCAAGCTCGCGCGTGGCTGCCGAGGCTGCCATGCGGCACATGCCGGGCGGCGTGCCGCTGCACTGGATGAAGGACTGGGGCCTGCCGTTCCCGCTTGCCGTCGCCTCGGCCAGCGGCGCGGAGATCACCGATGCCGACGGCCATGTGCTGGCCGACTTCTGCCTCGGCGACACCGGCGCGATGTTCGGCCATGCGCCGCCCCCCGTGGTGGCGGCGATCCGGGCGGCTGCCGGGCGCGGCCTCACGGCCATGCTGCCGAGCCTCGACGCCGGCCCGGTCGGCGATCTTCTTGCCGACATCTTCGCCCTGCCCTTCTGGCAGACCACCCAGACCGCGAGCGACGCCAACCGCGCCGTGATCCGCTGGGCGCGGGCGATCACCGGCCGGCCGAAGATCCTCGTGTTCGAGGGCTGCTATCACGGCCAGGTCGACGACGTGTTCGTCACGACCGATGACGAGGGCCGCACTGCGCTCCGGCCGGGCCTCGTCGGACAGGTGACGGACCTGACCCGCACCGCCGTCTGCGTGCCGTTCAACGACATTGCCGCCGCGGAAGCCGCGCTTGCCGCCGGCGACATCGCCCTCGTCCTGACCGAGCCGGCGCTGACCAACACGGCGATGGTGCTGCCCGCGCAGGGCTATCTGGAGGCCCTGGCCGCGGCCTGCCGGCGCGCCGGCACGCTGCTCGCCATCGACGAGACGCACACCATCTCCACCGCCCGCGGCGGCTATGCCAAGGCCCATGATCTGGCGCCGGACTTTCTGGTGGTCGGCAAGCCGATCGCCGGCGGCCTGTCCGCCGCCGTGTTCGGCTTCACGGAACGCATCGAGGCCGGCATGCGCGCGGTCGATGCGGCCCGCCCGTCCGGCTACAGCGGCATCGGCACCACGCTGTCGGGCAACATGCTGGCGCTCGCCGCCATGCGCGCGACCCTCGAGGAGGTGATGACGCAGGCGGCCTACGACCACATGCTGGGTCTCTCGGCCGTGCTGGCCGAGGGGCTTGCCGCCGCGATTTCCGCCCATGCCCTGCCGTGGACCGTGACCCGGCTCGGCGCCCGGGCCGAGATCGTGTTCTCGCCCGTGCCGCTCGCCGACGGACGCGCCGCCGCCCGCTCGATCGACCACGATCTCGAAGGCGCGCTGCATCTCTTTCTTCTCAACCGCGACGTCATGGTGACGCCGTTCCACAACATGACGCTGGTGTCGCCGGCCACCACCCGCGGCCACGTCGACCGGCTGGTGGCGGTGTTCGCCGAGGCGCTCGACACCCTCCACGCCTGAAGGATCCCATCGATGACCGCCCCTTTCGCGCGCCCGGAGGACGAGGCCGCGGCCTATCTCGCTGCGCATCCCGACACCGTGCAGATCGAGGCCTTCCTCACCGATCCCTGCGGCGTGCAGCGCGGCAAGATCCTGCGGCCCTCGGAGCTGAAGGGCGCCTATCGCGACGGCCGGCCGCTGCCCTGCTCGATCCTGTCGCTGGACACCAACGGCGCCGATGTCGAGGGCACCGGCCTGCTCTGGGAGGAAGGCGACAGCGACCGCCCCTGCCGGCCGGTGCCGGCCACGATCTGCCCCGCCCCGTGGCGCGCGACGCCGTCGGCGCAGGTGATCCTGACCAGCTTCGAGCCGGACGGACGGCCGAGCGAGGCCGATCCGCGCCACGCGCTCGCCCGCGTCGTCGACGACCTGAAGGCCAGGGGCCATCACCCGACCGTGGCGGTGGAGCTCGAATTCTACCTGCTCGACCCTGCGGCCGCCGCCGAACTCCGCGCGCTGCCGGCGAAGGCTGCCAACGGCTTCCGGCCGGAGAAGCTGCAGGCCTATCTGATGCAGGATCTCTCCGACTTTGCGCCCTTCCTCGACGACGTCTACGCGGGGGCCGCAGCCATGGGCCTGCCGGCGCGCACGCTGATCTCCGAATATTCCCCCGGCCAGTTCGAGATCGTGCTGGAGCACCGCAACGATGCCCTGCGGGCGGCCGACGATGCGATCCTCTACAAGCGGCTGGTCAAGGGCATGGCGGAGAAGCACGGGCATCTGGCGAGCTTCATGGCCAAGCCCCACGCCGACTGGTCCGGCAGCGGCATGCATCTCCACGTCAGTCTGGGCGACGCCGACGGCAACAATCTCTTTGCCGGCGGGGAAGCGACCGACAACCGGCTGCTGATGGCGGCGATCGCCGGGCTCGAGGCGACGATGGCCGAGGGCATGGGGATCTTCGCGCCCAACGCCAACTCCTTCCGCCGCTTCCGGCCGAATTCCTATGCCCCGGTCGGGCCGGCCTGGGCGATCGACAACCGCACGGTGCCGATCCGCGTCACCTCCGGCCCGCCGAAGACCCGGCATCTGGAACACCGGGTCTGCGGCGCCGACGCCAACCCCTATCTGGCGCTCGCGGCCGTGCTGGCCGGCATGGCCGAGGGCATCGAGAAGGATCTGGCCCCTACCGCGCCGATCACCGGCAACGGCTATGACCAGATCCCGGCCACGCTGCCGCGCCACTGGCCCGAAGCGCTGCGCCGCACGCGGGGCTCGGAGGTGCTGAAGCGCCGGCTCGGGGCGCGGTTCATGGACATCTTCCTCACCATCCGCGAGACCGAGTGCGACCGCTTCCTGGCGGAAATCTCCGACCGGGACCACGCCTGGTACATGCGGCTCGCCTGAGCCGGACATGGAAACGGCCGGGACAGACCCGGCCGCTTCGTTCGTCATGAGGGCAGATCAGGGCCTGTCCGGCCGCAGATCACTCCGCGTCGGCGGGGGCATCCGCCGGCGGGGCATCCGGCGCGTCGCCCTGCTGCATCATCGGGCCGGGACCACGCTCGCCGCCGCGCTCACCGCGCTCACCGCGCGGACCCCGCTCGCCATCACGCTCGCCGCGCTCGCCGCGCGGGCCCTTGCGGTGCTCGCCGTCGCCCTTGCGGTGGTCGCCGCGGGGACGATCGACCCGGGTCAGGACGCCGTCGCCGTCGCGGTCGAGACGCTCCATCATCCGGTCGGTGCGGCGGTTGAACTCCTCCTTGGAGATCTGGCCGTCGCCGTTGCGATCAAGGCGCTGGAAGTCGCGCACGACCTTGAGATCGTGTTCCTTCAGCCAGAACTGCTTGTAGAGGTCGAGGGAGATGCTGTCGCCCGACGGCGCGGCCTCGGAGAAGCGGCGGTCCTGGACGGCGGCGATCTCTTCCTTGGTGATCCGGCCGTCCTTGTCCGCATCGAAGCGCTTCATCAGCTGTTCGGCGCCCATCTTGCCGTGGGGGCCATGGGGGCCGTGGTGCGGACCGCCATGGGGACCACCGTGCGGGCCGCGGCCTTCCGACATGCCGTGGCGTTCCCAGCGGCCGTCTGCGAAGGCGGCACCGGCGGTGCCGAGCGCGAGGACGGCGGCGAGGGTGGCGGCGATCGCCTTGGTTGCGGTTTTCATGGTCTTTTCTCCCATCGTGTTGCAATTCCTGTCACCGGGCCTGCCGGTGTCACGAGTTGAAGATGGGCGATGAACGTCGCAGAACTACGTCGGGAATCGGCTCATTGGTCGCAAGATGTGCCCTGCCGGGGCCGGCGTACATTTCGATACACTTCGCCGCTCACGGCCGGGCAGCGGCCCTCCTATTGTCCGGAGACAGGACAGGCGGGCGGATCCCGCCCCGCGAAGGCGACGCCTTGCGCAGCAGAGGGCAGCCGCGACCCGCAGGGACGGCATGAAGCGAGCAAAATGACGGAGACACGCATATCGGCGAGCGGAGAACCGTGCGGCAGACGCGGGCAAAGGGCAGAAATGCGCCGGGCGCGGCCTGCGTCGGCGGTTGCCTGCCGTGGTCACGGCGCGGCATCGGGCCTGCTGCCGGACGGCACGCGCGGGGGAAACGGCCTAGACGGTGAAGTCGATCGAGTTCAGGCTTTTCAGGGCCTCTTCCGCGGCCTCGACGCGCCGGTTGGCTGCGGCGGCCTGCAGCGACAGGGTGATCTGCGAGGCTGCCGCCGACTGCACGGTGGAAAAGGCGCTCTGGATGGCGCTGCGCTGGGCCGACCAGAGGTTCTTGGCCTGGGCGGTGTTGGCCGCCGTCTTGGTGGCGCTGCGGTTCTGCTGCCAGCTCGGCGTGTGGATGTAGGATTTCGCGCGCCCGAGCGTGTAGCCGTATTTCGAGATCGCCATGTCGCTGTCCGCCCTTCTGGCAGTCGCGACGCCTCGCCTTGCAGCAGACGTCCAGCGTCCAGTATCGGCCCGGAAACAGAACAAACGGTAAAGGCGACCGGATCAGGCCGTCTCGTCGACCGTGCCGCCGAGGGTGGACATGTCGATCGGCTTCAGGCTGCCGAGCACGCTGTCGAGCGAGGACACCTGCTCGCGCTGGCGCACCTGGCTCATGAGATTGTTGAGGGATCCCGCCGTCGCGTCCACGCGGACATAGAAGGCGTTGCGCAGCAGCGAGCTCTGCTGCGACCAGAGGTTCTTCGCCGCGGCCTGATTGAGCTGCGAGCGGTTGCGCGGCTGGTAGCGGCCGTAGCTGTCCAGCCGGCTCGTCGAAACGCCATACGTCTTCATGACCGCCTTCGCCTTCCTGGCTACGGACCTGATCAGCTGTGCGCCGGCCATCCGGGCCGGGTGGAAAAATCCGTCCGGCGAGCCTACAGAGCCATGGTTACCGAGATCTTAATGGTCCGGCGCCTTGCAGGCGTCCGGCAAGGAGTGCCGGCATGACCGAGACGACCAGCCACATCCTCGTCGTCGACGACCACCGCGACATCCGCGACCTGATCGCCCGCTATCTGGCGCGCAACGGCCTCAGGGTCACCACCGCCGACAGTGCGGCGAGCGCACGCAAGCTGCTCAAGGCCGCGGCGATCGATCTCGTCGTGCTCGACATCATGATGCCGGGCGAGGACGGCCTGTCCTTCTGCCGTCACCTGCGCGAGACCGGCGAGACGCCGGTGATCCTGCTCACCGCCATGGCCGAGGACACCGACCGGGTGGTGGGCCTCGAGATCGGTGCCGACGACTACGTGACCAAGCCGTTCAATCCGCGCGAACTGCTGGCGCGGATCCGTGCCGTGCTGCGCCGCACGTCCAACCCCGCCCGGCCGCGCGACGCGGTGGAGGCAAGGAAGCTCGCCTTCGACCGGTTCCTTCTCGACGTGCAGCGCCGCGAGCTGATCGACGACGAGGGCGTCGCCACGGCGCTGTCCACCGCCGAGTATCAGCTGCTCACCACCTTCCTGAAGCGACCGCACATGGTGCTCGGCCGCGAGCAGCTGCTCGATCTCACCAGTGGCCGGTCGATGGCGGTGTTCGACCGCTCGATCGACAACCAGGTCAGCCGGCTGCGCAAGAAGATCGAGGCCGATCCGAAGAACCCCATGCTGATCAAGACGGTGTGGGGCGGCGGCTACACCTTCGCCGCGGACGTGACGGAGGTGGAGACGTGACGGTTTTCGGCCGCAGGATCCCGCTCTACCCGCGCAGCCTCGCCGGCCAGCTGATCGCCCTCCTGCTCGGCGCACTGATCGCCGGCCAGGCCATGACCACGCTGCTGCTGGTGGACGAGCGGCGCTCGGCCGTGCAGTCGGCCAACCGCGAGCAGATCCTGTCGCGCACGGTCTCGCTGGTGCATCTGCTGGCCGAGACCCCGGCGGAGATGCACGAGCGCATCCTCACCACGGCGAGCAGCGCCAACCTCGCCTTCACCGTCGGCCCCGAGCCGAGCGTCGACCGGCCGCCGCGCTCGCGGCCCGAGCGGACCGTGGCCGAGACGCTGCGCGAGATGCTCGGCAGCGACGCCGACGTGCGCGCCGACATCGACGTCGACCGGTCGCGGCTGTCGCCCCGGCCCGGCCGCGCGACCGAGGACGGCGTCCGCGACCGGCGAAAGCGCGACGACGGCGCCCGTGGATCGGCCGACGGACCGGAAGATGGTCCGGGCGCCAGCGACGACGCCGA
>NZ_MCRJ01000131.1 GCF_001720135.1 Methylobrevis pamukkalensis | reverse complement strand
TCGTCCGAAGACAGTGGCATCAAGCCGCTCTACATGGAGGCGCTGCGCCTGGTCGAGCGCCTGCACCGCCGTCTGCTCGACGTGATCAAGGACGAGTTCGACCGGGAAGGCCGGACTGACGTGAACGCCGTGCAGGCGCTGCTGCTGTTCAACATCGGCGACAACGAACTGACGGCCGGCGAACTGCGCACGCGCGGCTACTACCTCGGCTCCAACGTGTCCTACAATCTCAAGAAGCTGGTCGAGATGGGCTACATCCATCACCAGCGCTCGCGGATGGACCGCCGCTCGGTGCGCGTCAGCCTGACCCCGAAGGGGCAGGAAGTGGCCGACGTGATCCAGCGGCTCTACGACCGCCACATGCATTCGATCGAGAAGGTCGGCGGCGTGGCCCGCGACGACTTCGAGCATCTCAACTTGTCGCTCCAGCGGCTGGAGCGCTTCTGGACGGACCAGATCCTCTACCGTCTCTGACGCGGACACAAACCTTCCGCTGCAACCGGTCCGGCATGCGCGAGGACCGGCAGCGCAACAGCCGCGTGACCACCCCGCACGCGGCAGACCTCCCGGACGACCTCACCCCCGGTGCGCCCCCGCGCCGGGGTTTTTTCGTGGCCGGAGCTGAGGCGCCGGCGTGGCCGGGCAGGTGTTGCGCATCTGCAACGCTGGTCGACCTGCTGCGACGGCGGGCGCCGGGCCGCGGAATCGGCGGGTCCTCGACATCAATCGACCACAAACCGGGACGATGAGCAGGGGACATCACGGGAACCGGGACGTGACGAAGACGTTATCGTTTTAGTCCGAAAGAATTAACCACGATATGGTCCACTGCGGGCTCACCTTCGCCGGTTTCCCGCACATCCTGCCGCCCCCTCGCGAGGCAGGTGGTCCAGGCCACGCGGTTGTGATCGCCGGTTCGTTGTTGCTGTGCGACATATGTGTTAATTCGGAAAATGTCCTGTCATTGCAGGCATTTGCAAAGCTGGAGACATCAGTCGTGACGAAGATCGGATCTGAAGAGACCATTACCGGACGGATGCGCGCGAAGATCACGCGCCGCAGCCTGCTGGCTGGCATCGGCGGAGCCGGCGCCTTCGCCGCGATGCCCGCCGCCGCCCAGCAGTTCGCCCTCGACCAGGCCGAGTGGTCGGATGGCTTCGACACGTCGATGCCGGCGCAGGCGATGGTGCGCACCAATGCGCCGACCATCAATCCCGAGACACCGGCCAATGTCGAGGCGGCGATCCAGCGCTATGCGGACATCTATGCCCGCGGCGGCTGGCCCTACGTCAACGTTTCGCAGCCGCTCAAGATCGGCGCGTCCAGCCCCGAGGTGGCGCAGCTGCGCCAGCGCCTCGAGGTGTCCGGCGACCTGCAGCCGATGGGCGGCAACCCGACCTCCTTCGACAGCTTCGTCGACCAGGCCGTGCGCCGCTTCCAGACCCGCCACGGCGTGCGTGCCGACGGCGTGATCTCGGCCGACGGCGAGACGATCAAGATGATGAACGTGCCGGTGGAGCTTCGTCTCCGCCAGCTCGAGACCAATCTCGTCCGCGTCCGTGCCATGTCGGGCTTCCTCGGTGACCGCTACGTGATGGTCAACGTGCCGGCCGCCGACATCGAGACGGTCGAGAACGGCTCGGTGCATTCGCGCCATCAGGCCATCGTCGGCAAGATCGACCGGCAGACGCCGCTGCTGTCGACCCATATCACCGACATCAAGTTCAATCCCTTCTGGACGGTGCCCGTCAGCATCATCAAGAAGGACATCATCCCGATGGTGAACAAGGATCCGGAGTATCTGACCAAGTTCAAGATCCGGATCATCGACCCGCGGTCGGGCGCCGAGGTGGACCAGAGCATGGTCGACTGGAGCACCGAAGACGCGGCGCGCTACACCTTCCGGCAGGACCCCAACGAGCTCAACTCGATGGGCGCGGTGAAGATCAACTTCCCGAGCCCGGAGGGTGTCTACATGCACGACACCCCGTCGAAGACGCTGTTCGGCTCGAACTACCGGTTCCATTCCTCGGGCTGCGTGCGCGTCCAGAACGTGCGCGAATACGTGTCCTGGATCCTGAAGAACACCCCCGGCTGGGATGCGGCGGCGGTCGATGCCGGCCTGCGCTCCGGCGAGCGGCTCGACGCGATCGTGGCCGACCGGGTCAACCTCTACTTCAACTATTTCACGGCCTGGGCCAGCACCGACGGCGTCGTCCAGTTCCGTGACGACATCTACCAGCGCGACGGTCTCGACATCGCGCTGCGTTGACGGCAGGGCCGCAACGGCGGACACTCGAAGGCCCGGAGCGGACACCCGCTCCGGGCCTTTTCCTTGGCCGGCGGCACCGGAGCTCCGCGAGAATCGATGCGCAGCGGCACCGCGCTGTTTTGGCGGGACAAACTGTTTCGCCGCGGCCTTCGGCGCGAGGCGGCCGGGGCGGCCCGCGAAAGGGGCTTTGCGAATGACGGGAAGCGGCGGCGGGACGGTCTATTTCGAATTCCAGATCATCGGCCGGCAGATGCGGGCGACCGCCATCGATGCGGCCACCGGCGTCGAAGCGTTGTAATCGCTCCGATCGGCGCGGCGCGCGGCGATGTCGAGCAGCTGGCGCTGCGCAAGCTGCGCCGCCGGCTCGACATGGAGCAAAGCGGCTGAGGGCGGCGCGCACAAGCGCCGTCTCCGGCAAGAGCCGGCGTCATTATGTGCGTTCGCGGACAACAGCTGCGACCGTGTTGCCGTTGTCGGCTCGCGAAGGTCCATGGTAATTCCAGACGATGAATGCCGGCGCGCGGTTCTTCTCCTCGAAGGATGGGGCGTCGGGAGGCCGGCTTTCGACAACGAATGAGCGACCTTGCCCACCACGGCGGAATCCGGCGCCCGCAAGGGCGAGGGACATCACTCACAACAGGCGGAACGTCCAAATGTCCATGACCGACAGCGCTGCGAGCAGCATTTTTCCCGATTTCTTCACCGCCTCCCTGGCCGAGACCGATCCCGAGATCGCGTCCGCGATCTCCAAGGAACTGGGCCGCCAGCAGCATGAAATCGAACTGATCGCCTCGGAGAACATCGTCTCCAAGGCCGTTCTCGAGGCGCAGGGCTCGGTGCTGACCAACAAGTACGCGGAAGGCTATCCGGGCCGTCGCTACTACGGTGGCTGCGAGTTCGTCGACATCGCCGAGAACCTCGCCATCGAGCGTCTCACCAAGCTGTTCGGCTGCAAGTTCGCCAACGTCCAGCCGAATTCCGGCAGCCAGGCGAATCAGGGCGTGTTCCTCGCCCTCGCCAAGCCGGGTGACACCATCCTCGGCCTCGACCTCGCCTCGGGCGGTCACCTGACCCACGGCGCCAAGCCGAACATGTCGGGCAAGTGGTTCAACGCCATCTCCTACGGCGTGCGCCAGCAGGACATGCGCATCGACATGGACCAGGTCGCCTCGCTCGCCCGCGAGCACAAGCCGAAGATCATCATCGCCGGCGGCTCGGGCTACTCGCGCATCTGGGACTTCGAGGCCTTCCGCAAGATCGCCGATGAAGTCGGCGCCTTCTTCCTCGTCGACATGGCCCATTTCGCCGGCCTCGTCGCGGCCGGCCTGCATCCGTCGCCGTTCCCGCATGCCCACGTCGCCACCTCGACGACGCACAAGACCCTGCGCGGCCCGCGCGGCGGCATCATCCTCACCAACGAGGAAGACATCGCCAAGAAGATCAACTCGGCCGTGTTCCCGGGCCTGCAGGGCGGTCCGCTCATGCACGTCATCGCGGCCAAGGCGGTCGCCTTCGGCGAAGCGCTGCAGCCCGACTTCAAGAGCTACATCAAGGGTGTGGTGGACAACGCCAAGGCGCTGGCCGAGACGCTCCGCAAGGGCGGCCTCGAGATCGTCTCGGGCGGCACCGACAACCACCTGATGCTGGTCGACCTGCGTCCCAAGAGCGTCACCGGCCGTGCGGCCGAGGCCGCCCTCGGCCGCGCCAACATCACCTGCAACAAGAACGGCATTCCCTTCGACCCGGAAAAGCCGACCGTGACCTCCGGCATCCGCCTCGGCACGCCGGCCGGCACCTCGCGCGGCTTCGGTATCGCGGAGTTCCAGGAAATCGGCGACATGATCATCACCGTTCTTGACGGACTCGTTGCAAATGGCGAGGAAGGGAACGGCGATGTCGAAGCGGCGGTCAAGGAGCGTGTCAAGAACCTGACCGATCGCTTCCCGATCTACAGCTGATCGGAACCCTCGGAGTCCGCCTGAATGCGATGCCCGTATTGTGGCGGTGACGAGACCCAGGTGAAGGATTCGCGGCCGACGGAAGACAACACTGCCATCCGTCGGCGGCGCGTCTGCTCGAGCTGCGGCGGACGCTTCACGACCTTCGAGCGCGTGCAGTTGCGCGAACTCGTCGTCCTGAAGCGTTCCGGCCGCCGCGTGCCTTTCGACCGCGACAAGCTTGTGCGGTCGGTCCAGGTGGCGCTGCGCAAGCGCCCCGTGGAACCCGAGAAGATCGAGCGCATGGTGAGCGGCATCGTGCGCCAGCTCGAAAGCACCGGCGAAAGCGAGATCACGGCCGAACAGATCGGCCAGCTGGTCATGGAGGCCCTCAAGGGCATCGACGACGTCGCCTATGTGCGCTTTGCCTCCGTCTACCGGAATTTTCGCGAAGCCAAGGATTTCCGCGAGCTTCTCGGCGAACTGTCGACCGGCCCCGAGCCGGCCGGTTCCCTGGCCGCCGGGTCCGGTCCGGACCCCCTCGACGAATCGTGACGGGCCATGGCGTCCTCCTTCCGCTGCCAGGCCGTTCCGACGCCGCCTGATCCCTCCCGAATCGTCGTCGATCCGGAGCGCGACCGTCGCTTCATGGCGGCGGCGCTGTCGCTCGGCTGGCGCAACCAGGGCCGGGCGGTTCCCAATCCGTCCGTCGGCGCCATCATCGTCCGCGAGGGCGAGATGCCCGTCGTCGTCGGCCGCGGCCTGACCGCGCCAGGCGGCCGCCCTCATGGCGAGGCGCTGGCGCTGCTCGACGCGGGCGAGGCGGCGCGCGGCGCGACGGCCTATGTGACGCTCGAGCCCTGCGCCCACCACGGCCGGGCCGGGCCCTGCTGCGAGGCGCTGGTGCAGGCCGGCGTCGCCCGGGTCGTCACCGCCATGGAAGATCCCGATCACCGTGTCGCCGGCAAGGGTCACGCCCACCTGCGGGCCCACGGCATCGCCGTCACGGTCGGCGTCATGGAAGCCGAGGCGCGCCGCGCCCACGCCGGGCACATCGCGCGCATCCTCCACCGCCGGCCGCACCTCGTTCTCAAGCTCGCCGTGTCCGCCGACGGCGCCATCGGCCGCACCGGCGACGGGCAGGTGTCGATCTCCGGGCCGGAGTCGCTTGCCTATGCCCATGCGATGCGCGCCGAGAGCGATGCGATCCTGATCGGCATCGGCACGGCGCTGGCCGACGATCCGCGCCTGACCTGCCGGCTGCCGGGCATGGAGAGCCGGTCGCCGATCCGGGTGGTGGTCGATCCCGACGCCCGGTTGCCGCTGTCCAGCCAGATTGCCCGCACGGCGCAGACCTTCCCGGTGATCTGCTTCGTCGCGCCCGACGCCCCGGATGACCGGGTCCGCGCCCTGCGCGATGCCTTCGTCGATGTGCGGGTCGCCAACCGCAGGGGCGGCCGGATCGACTTCGATGACCTGCTGGTCCAGCTCGGGACCATCGGCATCGGCCGCCTGATGGTGGAGGGCGGGGCGCGGATCGCCCGCGGCCTCGTCGAGCGGGATCTCGTCGACGAGTTCCACCTCGTCACCTCGCCGGTGATCATCGCGCGCGCGGGGTTGCCGCCCTTGCCGGCCTCGACCTTGGCGAAGCGGCCCGGCATCTCCAGATAACGGGTCACCGGCGTCTCGGCGCCGACCGGCTCACGGTGTACCGCCGCCCGGGCGCCTGAACCGCCACGTTGCGCCGTCCGTATCAGACCAGATCCGGAGCGATGTCCCGCCGACCTGACGTGGTCGCCCAGCGGGCAGGCGCTCCAGCAGGAGAGAGCAGATGTTCACCGGAATTGTCAGCGACGTCGGCGAGATCCTGTCCGTGGACGAACGGGAAACCGGCGTGCGCCTCAGGATCGGCACGGTCTACGCCCCGGAGGGCATCGACCTCGGCGCCTCGATCGCCTGCGCCGGCGCCTGCCTGACCGTCGTCGACCGCGGCAGCGAGGGGGGGCGCAACTGGTTCGATGTCGAGGCCTCGGTCGAGACGCTGGCCAAGACCACCATGGGCAGCTGGACCGCCGGCACGCGGATCAATCTCGAGCGCGCGCTCAGACTCGGCGATGAACTCGGCGGCCACATGGTCACCGGGCATGTCGACGGGGTGTGCGAGCTTGTCGAGCTCGAAGAGGTCGGCGACATGGTGCGCCTCGTGTTCCGCGCGCCGGCAATGCTCGCGCCCTTCATCGCCGCCAAGGGCTCGGTGACGCTCGACGGCACCTCGCTGACGGTCAACAGCGTCTCCGGCGACCAGTTCGGCGTCATGCTGATCCCGCACACGCTGGCGGTCACCACCTGGGGCACGTCGAGGGTCGGCGACCGCATCAATCTCGAGATCGACATGATGGCGCGATATCTGGCGCGGCTTCTGGAGTCCGGTGCCTTTCCGGGGCTGGTCTCGCCGATGGCCTGAGTGGCGGAACCGGCCGGGCAGCCTTGCGCCGAAAGACTGGACAAAGCGGGCGGGCCGTGGTCTTTGGCCGCTCTCAATCCGGCAGACAAGGTTCGCGATCATGGCCGACCGGGCCCCTCATCTCCTCGTCATCGACGCTCGCTTCTACACCGACCTCGCCGACGAGCTTGTCGCCGGCGCCACCGAGGCGCTCGATGCGGCGGGGGCGAGCCATGAGCGCGTGTCCGTGCCAGGCGTGCTCGAGATCCCGGCCGCACTCTCCATGGCACTCGATGCGATCGAGGATGGCGAGGCCGATTTCGACGGCTTCGTGCTGCTCGGCTGCGTGATCCGGGGCGAGACCACCCACTACGACATCGTCGCCAACGAGTCCGCCCGTGCGGTGATGGAGCTCACGATCGGCGAGAGCCTTGCTGTCGGCAACGGCATCCTCACGGTCGAGAACGGCGAGCAGGCCTGGGCCCGCGCGCGGCGTACCGAGAAGAACAAGGGCGCCGGGGCGGCCGAGGCCGCACTCGCGATGATCGCCGTCAGGAACCGCTTCGGATCGTGACCGCCATGGCCGAGACCAACACCCCCGACAAGGGCCGCGGCGCGCCGCGCCCGGCCAACCAGCGCGGCGCCGCGCGGCTTTTCGCCGTGCAGGCGCTGTATCAGCTCGAGATCGGCGGCGAGGACATCCTCACCGTCGTGGCCGAGTACGAGCAGTTCCGTCTCGGCAAGGAAATCGACGGCGAGCAGTATCGTGCGGCGGATCCGGCCTTCTTCCGCGATGTCATCTCCGGCGTGGTGGAAGAGCAGCGGCGGATCGATCCGCTCGTCCACACCGCGCTCGTGGAAGACTGGCCGCTGAAGCGGGTCGACGCGACGTTGCGGGCGATCCTGCGCTGCGGCACCTACGAGCTCTTGCGCCGCAAGGACGTTCCGGGCCGCGTGGTGATCTCCGAATACATCGACGTCGCGCGCGCCTTCTACGAGGATGACGAGCCCAAGCTGGTCAACGGCGTGCTCGACCGGATCGCCCACGACCTGAGGCCGGACGAGTTCTCCGGCGAGGGATCGTGACCTCGAACCGGCGGCCGACGGAAACCGAGCTGATCGCCTGGTTTCTGGCGCCGCTGGCAAGTGATGCGGCCGCCTTCCGGCTCGGCGACGACGCTGCGGCGCTGACCCCGCCGGACGGCGAGGACCTGGTCCTCACCAAGGACGTTCTCGTCGCCGGCATTCATTTCTTTGCCGATGATCCGCCCGGCGACATCGCGCGCAAGGCGCTGCGGGTCAATCTCTCCGACCTTGCCGCCAAGGGTGCCCGCCCGCTTGCCTATCTGCTCGGCCTCGGTCTTCACGCCGACTGGACGGCTGACTGGCTGGCCACCTTCACCGCCGGGCTGGCCGACGACCAGAGGACCTACGGCCTCGCGTTGCTCGGCGGCGACACCGTGTCCTCGCCCGAGCGGCTGACCCTGTCGGTTACCGCGATCGGCCGCGTGCCGCGCGGCGGCATGCTGCGGCGGGACGGTGCCCGGCCGGGCGACATCATTGCCGTCACCGGCAGCATCGGCGATGCGGCGATCGGGCTGCAACTGCGGCTCGATGCCGGCCTTTCCGGCCGGCTGGGCCTGAGCGAGGCCGCCGCCGCCCATCTTCTCGGCCGCTATCTGCTGCCGCAGCCGCGCAGTGGGCTGGCGGAGGCCGTGCAGCGGCTCGCCTCGGCGGGCATGGACGTCTCGGACGGTCTGGCCGGTGATCTGGCCAAGATGGCGGGCGTCTCCGGCGTGCGGATCGAGATCGACGCCGGCAGCGTGCCGCTGTCGGAGGCGCCCGCGTGGCCATCGCTGCCGATCCGGCGCTGCGGACGGTGGCGCTGACCGGCGGCGACGACTATGAACTGGCGCTGGCCTGCCGGCCAGAGGCTTTTGCGGCGCTCGTTGCGGCGGGGCAGGCGGCGGGTATCCCGGTCACGGCGATCGGCCGGGCCAGCAAAGGCGAGGGCCTTGTCGTCATGGGCGCCGATGGCGGCCAGCTCGATTTTGCGTCCGGATCGTTCAGTCACTTCTGAAAAGGGCAGGGTGGGGCATGACGGACCTGACCGCGACGGCTGTTCCCGACGAGCGCTCCGCCAGGCGGGCAGCGCTGACCCTTTCGGCCGCGCAGGCGGTAGGCGGCGCCGTGTCGCCGATCGCCGTCGGCCTCGGCGGCATCGTCGGCTTCTCGCTGCTCGGCGCCGACAAGTCGCTGGCGACCCTGCCGGTGACGGCCTTCATCCTCGGCAATGCCCTGTCGGCCGCCCCGGCGGCGCTGTTCATGGCCCGCGTCGGACGTCGGACCGGGTTTCTCTCGGGTGCCGCGGCGACGACCGTGTTCGGTGCGCTGGCGATCGTGGCGCTGGCGATCGGTTCCTTCTGGCTGTTCTGCCTTGCCCAGCTGATCGGCGGCATGAGCGGCGCCTTTCTCCAGCAATACCGGTTTGCCGCCGCCGACGCCTCGCCGCCCGCCTTCCGTCCGAAGGCGATCTCGTGGGTGCTGGCCGGCGGTGTCGTCACCGGCGTGGTCGGCCCGCAGGCCACCATCTTCGGCGAGACGCTGCTGCCGGTGACCTATGCCGGCACCTACGCGATCATGATCGTGCTGTCGCTGCTGAGCGGCGCCGTTCTGTCCACCCTGTCGATCCCGAAGCCGGCGCCGCGCCGCAAGGGCGACTCGTCCGGGCGTCCGCTCGCCGCGATCATGCTGCAGCCCCGCTTCGTCGTCGCCAGCGTCTGCGCGATCTCGTCCTATGCGCTGATGAGCCTGGTGATGACCGCCAGCCCGCTGGCGATGCACGAGCATCATCACAGCCACAGCGATGCGGCGCTGGCGATCCAGTGGCACGTGATCGCCATGTTCGCGCCGAGCTTCTTCACCGGGTCGATCATCGGCCGCTTCGGCAAGGAAGCCGTCGTCGCCTACGGGCTGGTCCTGATCGGGTTCGGCGCGGTGATCGCGCTGCTCGGCGTCAGCGTCGCCCATTTCTGGATCTCGCTGATCCTGCTCGGCGTCGGCTGGAACTTCGGCTTCGTCGGCGGCACAGCGATGGTAGCCGACGCCTATGCGCCGGAAGAGGCGGCCAAGGTGCAGGCCGCCAACGAGTTCCTGCTGTTCGGCATCGTCGCGGCGGCCTCGTTCTCGTCGGGCAAGATCCTCGTCGCCAGCGGCTGGGACCTGATCAACTGGATGGTCTTCCCGGTGGTCGGTGCCTGCCTGCTGCTGCTCGCGGGCCATGCGGTGGCCGGGCGGCGCATGCGCCCGACCGGCTGAGCGACGCGATCGCGTCGCCGGGACCTTGCAGGCTCGACATCAGACGATCAGGTCGCCGTGGGCGATCGAGCCGTAAATGTCTCCGACCCAGTAGGTCCGGGTGCCGTCGCCCTTGAACACCATCCACTGGGCATCGCTCTCGAAATGGCTGGCAAGGGTCTCACTGATCACATTGCCCTCTTCATCAAAGCCTGTCGCGATCTTGATGTTGGAGCGATACATCTGCACGCCCTCGAAGCTGCCATCGAACCATCCCTGATAGCTGTACCTGTCGATGAGGTTGCTGACGTCCAGCTTGTCGGACTTCGTCTGGAAGTCGGCGAAGTGAAGTTCGAAGAAATCGAAGTCTCCGGTTCCGCCGAAATGGAAGGTGTCGGCGCCGGCACCGCCGAGGAGGCCGATGATCGGATCACGACTGTCGTTGTAGAGAACCTGGATGCTGTTGGCCTTGTCGTTGCCCGTCACGACGAGGTGCGCCTTCGTTGATGGATCCGCCTCGCCGCGGATCCCCACCTTCACGGAGACATTCTGGGCGCTCGCTTCAAGGGTGACCTTCTCGACATGGGAAATGCTGATCTGCGCCGACGTCTGAAGCCGGATTTCGTCGACGCCTTCGGCCGATCTTTCGACGACGACATCAAGGGCACCGTCGACGAGGTAGACGTCGCGGCCGAGCCCGCCGACCATGGCGTCGCCGCCGGTCCCGCCTTCGAGGCGATCGTTTCCCGCGCCGCCCTCGAGGCGATCCGCATCCACACCGCCAAGCAGGATGTCGTCGCCATCGCCCCCGATCAGCGTGTCGGCCCCCTTGAGACCGACAAGCGTATCGATGCCTTTTCCGCCTTCAAGACGGTTTGCCTTTTCATTGCCGATGATGAGGTCGTCGTAGTTGGTGCCGATCGCATTCTCGATGTAGGTGCCGAGTGCAATGCCGACGTTGCCCCTGAGGCCCCCGATACTCGAGAATTTGCCCGGCTGCATGTCGAG
>NZ_MCRJ01000130.1 GCF_001720135.1 Methylobrevis pamukkalensis | reverse complement strand
GGGCGGCGTGACCGTCGTCGAAGCGGGGTTCCCTGCGCTCGTCGCCTCGCGCCTTGCGTCGCTGCATCGGCCGCGTCGTCCTCTGTCGCTGCGCACGGGGGAGGCGGCCGCAAGAGCGGCCGGTCCTCCTGCGGCAAGGCTAGGGACGGGACTTTAAGAGCGGGTTAAGCATGCCCCGCCGGAGCGCCGATCAGGACGCCGCAGGTCCCTTGACTCGCGGCGCGCGGCGGCGCGGCGCAGAGGCCTTCGAGCTGACCTTCGGCTCGTCCGCCTCTGCCGCCCGGCGGGCGATCGCCTCCCGGCCGGCGGCCGAGCGCACATTGTGGGTGAGGATGAAGTCGGCGATGCGCGGGCAGATCTCGGCGCGCCAGCGCGAGCCGTTGAAGACGCCGTAATGGCCGACCGCCGGCTGCTCGTAATGGACCTTCATGTCGTCCGGCAACCGGTCGCAGAGGTCATGGGCGGCGCGGGTCTGGCCGCGGCCGGTGATGTCGTCCTTCTCGCCCTCGATCGTCAGCAGCGCCGTCCGGGTGATCGCCGAACAGTCGACCAGTTCCCCGCGGTGGCGGAATTCGCGCTTGGGCAGCGAATGGCGGATGAACACCTCCTCGACCGTCTGGAGGTAGAATTCGGCGGTGAGGTCCATCACCGCCAGATACTCGTCGTAGAACTCGCGGTGCTTGGTCGCCGAATCGCCGTCGCCGGTGACGAGATGATTGAAGAAGTCCTTGTGGGCGCCGAGATGCCGGTCGAGATTCATGCTCATGAAGCCGGTCAGCTGCAGGAAACCCGGATAGACGTCGCGCATCATCCCCGGATTGGGGAAGGGCACCTTCATCACGACATTGCGCTCGAACCAGTCGGTGCCCTTCTGCTCGGCGAGTCGGTTGACCGCGGTCGGATTGCAGCGGGTGTCGACCGGGCCGCCCATCAGCGTCATCGACAGCGGTGCCGCCGGACTGCCGGCCGCATTCATCACCGCCACGGCGGCGAGCACCGGCACCGACGGCTGGCAGACACCGAGCACGTGCACGTCGCCGCCGAGCGCCTCGCACATCTCGATCACGTAGTCGATGTAGTCGTCGAGATCGAAGCGGCCCTCGACCAGCGGCACCATGCGCGCGTCGGTCCAGTCGGTGATGTAGACCTCGTGGCGGGGCAGCAGCGCGTCGACCGTGCCGCGCAGCAGCGTCGCATAGTGGCCGGACATCGGCGCCACGACGAGAACCTTCGGATCCTTGCGGCGCGGCGTGGTGATCGCGCGCTCGAAATGGATCAGGTCGCAGAAGGGCTTGGACCAGACGACCGTCTCGGTGACCGCGACCCGCTCGCCGCCGACCAGCGCCGTGTCGAGGCCGAAGGTGGGCTTGTCGTAGCGGCGGGTGCCGCGCTCGAACATCTCGCAGGCTGCGGCGATCGAGCGGCCGTAGTCGGTGTGGGCCAGCGGGTTGAGCGGATTCTGGAAGCAGAGGCGCGTGAGATCGGCCGCGGCCCGGGCGGGGCCGATGGTGGCGTGGTTGAACTCGTAGAGCTGGTAGTAAGTCACCGTGTCTGTCCTTCCGCGGTCCGCGGCTGCCGGCCTCTTCGCCGCACGTGTCGGGCGACTTTCCTGTGAAACAGGTGTGCCGGCGCGGCGGATTGCTTCATCCGTCCTGCGGATCTAAGGCCGTTTCCGCGAGATCCGCAAGGAGACCTTCGTTGATGTGACAACGCGCACCGCGACAGCATGATCCCGGCATTCTATTGATGGATCGCAAACAGGGCGCGGCACCGGGAAAGCATACGGCATGAAACTGAAGCCCGGACAGGTGGGTCAGCCGGTCAAGCTGGACACGCTCGTGCGTCTGCGCTGGCTGGCGGTCGGCGGCCAGCTTGCGGCGCTGGCCGTGGTCGTGTTCGGCCTCGGCTACGAACTGCCGATCCTCCCCTGTCTCTCGGTGGTCGGCCTCTCCGCCCTGCTCAACGTCGTGCTCAAGGCGCGCTATCCGGCGAGCCGGCGGCTGGCCGACCGGGCGGCGGCGGGTTTGCTCGCCTATGACATCTGCCAGCTGACCGCCCTCCTCTATCTCACCGGCGCCTCGGCAATCCGTTCGTGATCCTGCTGCTGGCACCGGTGGTCGTGTCCGCCACCGGCCTCGGCCTCTACGCCACGCTGCTGCTCGGCGGCCTCGTGGTGGTGGCCGTCACCTTCCTTGCCGTGTTCCACCTGCCGCTGCCTTGGGTGGAGCCCGGCGGCGGCGCGCTGGCGCCGGTCTATCTCGCCGGCCTGTGGATCTCGCTGGTCGCCTCGCTGTGCTTCATGGCGATCTATTCGTGGCGGGTGGCCGAGGAGCGGCGCAAGCTGCAGGCCGCCCTTGCCGCCACCGAGCTGCTGCTCAGCCACGAGCAGCATGTCAACCAGCTCGACGGCCTGGCCGCCGCCACCGCCCACGAGCTCGGCACGCCGCTCGCCACCATCGCGCTCGTCGCCAAGGAGCTGATGAACGGCATGCCGGCCGACGCGCCGATGCGCGAGGACATCGCCCTCCTGCAGAGCCAGTCGCAGCGCTGCCGCGAGATCCTGAAGAAGCTCACGTCCTTCTCCGGCTCGTTCCACGCCCATCTCCACGCCGTGGCGGTGAGCCACCTCGTGGAGGATCTCGTCGCCCCGCACCGGGATACCGGCGTCGACCTCGTGGTGCGTTGCGAGGGGGACAAGGCGGGCGAGCCGCACGGCCAGCGCGAGCCGGCGATCGTCCACGGCGTCGGCAACATCATCGAGAACGCCGTCGACTTCGCCCGCACCCGCGTCGATGTCGGCGTGCGCTGGACGGCCGACAACGTCGCCATCATCGTCGAGGACGACGGACCGGGCTTCGACCCCGGCATCATCGACCGGATCGGCGAGCCCTATCTGACCACCCGCCGCCGCGACGGCACGGGCGAGGACCCGGAGGACGACGAGGACGGCGTTGGCCTCGGCTTCTTCGTCGCGAAAACCCTGCTGGAGCGCACCGGCGCCCGGCTTTACCTCTCCAACCGCAAGGCGCCGGAAACCGGGGCGCGGGTCGAGGTGCGCTGGCCGCGCGACGCCTGGACCGCCCGCGCAGGCTGACCTCCGGCACTGATCGGCACGCCCTGTACCGGTCCCTCCTGCGCCCATCGGGCGCAGTGCGGCTCATTTGCCTGGCCGGGACAAGGTGATATCCTCTTGCCGATAAAGACGAGACCGCCGACGCCGTCACAGCGACGGAGCCCGGCGGAAGCGGACGGCGCGGGACGCCGCGATCCGGGACGGGTCGCGAGGCTTCGTGCAAGATCCCGATCGTCGCTTGCGGGTGGATGGACCAATGATGCAGACGAGCGAGGGGGCCGGCCCTTCCGGCACCGACAACACCCTGCTGATCGTCGACGACGACAAGCCGTTCCTGCAGCGGCTCGGCCGGGCGATGGAACAGCGCGGCTTTGCGGTGGAGACCGCCGACACGGTGGCCGAGGGCCTCGCCCGCGTCGCCGCCCGCCCGCCGGCCTATGCCGTGGTCGACATGCGCCTTGGCGACGGCAACGGCCTCGACGTGATCGAGCGCCTGCGCGAGACCCGCGAGGACAGCCGCGTGATCATGCTCACCGGCTACGGCAACATCGCCACCGCGGTCACGGCCGTGAAGCTCGGCGCGGTCGACTATCTCGCCAAGCCGGCCGACGCCGACGAGGTCTATCAGGCGCTGACCAGCAACGGCGAAGTCAAGGCGCCGCCGCCGGAGAACCCGATGTCGGCCGACCGGGTGCGCTGGGAGCATATCCAGCGGATCTACGAGCTGTGCGACCGCAACGTCTCGGAGACCGCGCGCCGGCTCAACATGCACCGCCGCACCTTGCAGCGCATCCTCGCCAAGCGCGCGCCGCGCTGAGGCCCGTGCGGGGCCAGCCGCGGTTGACGCGGCTTTCATGCCGATGACATCATACCTGTGACATCGTGACGGGCGCCGGCCGGACCGGCGCCCGTCACGATCACGGCAGGGTCATCAAGGCAGGCACGGCATGCGGATCGTGATCCACGGCGGGCAGAGCAAGACCGGGTCGACCTCGATCCAGGAGGCGTTCCATGCCCATGCGCCGCTGCTGCTGGCCCATGGCATCCTCTACCCGACCGTCGACGACGAGACCCCCACCCACAAGTGGATGACGCCCGGTCTCGTGCCGCCGGTCGCCTGGCAGCGCGAGTTCGGCCCGCGCGACGACGCCGACAACGTGGCGGCGCGCCGCGCCAATTTCGAGCGCGCCTTTGCCGAGGTGACCGAGGCCGTGGCGCGCGCGCGTCCCGAGATCCTCGTGATTTCCTCCGAGCAGATCTTCGACTTCGATCCCGACAGCCTCGCCCGCCTGCACGCCCTGCTCCTGCCGCTCTCGGCCGAGCAGGAGATGTTCTGCTACGTGCGCCGGCCGTCGAGCCGCTATCTGTCGCTGCTGCAGCAGGACCTGAAGGGCACCTCGGATCTTCGCGACCCGGCAACCTTCCGCAGCGATGCCGCCCCGGTGCTCCGGCAGATGCGCAAGGTGTTCGGCACGGTCACCTTCCGCGCCTTCCAGCCCTCGAGCCTGGCCGGCGGCGAGGTGGTGACCGATTTCCTCAGCCATCTCACGGACGACGCCGAACTGCATGCGGCGATCCAGCCGCGGCGCGACAACGTGTCGCTCAGCGCCGAGGGCATGGCGCTGATGCAGCGGCTGCGCGCGCTGGCCTTTGCCGACGAGAACAACCTCCTGCGCAAGGAGGCCGGCCTCGTCGTCAGCCTGCTGCGCGGCATCGAGGCCGACCTGCCGGTGACGAAGCCGCGCCTGCGGCCCGCGATGGCCGCCCTGATCGACGGCAACCACCGCGACGACCTCGCAGCCCTTGCCGCCGAGGCCGGCGTGGTCTTTGACGGAACGGCCGATCCGGAGTCTCCTGCCGCACTCCCGGCCCTTCCCCCCGTGACCCGCCTCAGCGACATGATCGACTTCGATCCCGACCTTGTCGAACGCATGACCCATCAGGTGATCCGCAGTCTCGCCGCCGAGGTGCTGGCGCTGGCCGCCGAACGTGACGCCGCGGCGCGGCCGGCACCGACGGCAGACGCGGCCGCGTCGTCGCACAACGCGTGAGGGAACGCGGGGCCACGGCGCGCATTCATGAATTGTTTGGCAAATCCGGTCACGATGCCGGCAAGCACGATGCCCGAGGGGCGACGGCCGGCGATGGCATGCAGCGATACGCCTGCAGCCCGCAGGTTACGGTTGTGCGGTGCGGTCGTCCGGCTTAACACATCAGTCCCGACCCGCCGTCCCCGCCGCGACAGATGTCGCTGTTGCCGATCGACCGAACCAATCGTCACGAAGGCCGATGAACATGCCCATGGACATGAGCCTGCCGAGCGCCCCTCCCGATGGCACGCATGACGACGAGGAGATGTTCGATCTCGCCCCCGTCTCGCTGTGGCTCGAGGATTTCTCGGGCGTGAAGGCGTGTTCGACGGCTGGCGCGCCGAGGGTGTCACCGATCTCGGCGCCTTTCTGCGCGAAGACACGGCGCGCGTTTCGGCCTGCACCAGCCGGATCCGCATCCTCAAGGTCAACCGCCGGACGCTGTCGCTGTTCGAGGCGGACGGATTGGCCGACCTCGTCGCCGGCGCGGCGACATCTTCCGCGACGACATGCTGGACGCCCACATCGGCGAACTGGTGCAGCTGTGGGAGGGCCAGACCTCCTATTCCGGGCGCACGGTCAACTACACGCTCGGCGGCCGGCGCCTCGACATCGAGCTGGAAGCCACCATCCTGCCCGGCCACGAGGACACCTGGGCGCGGGTGCTGTTCGCGATCGAGGACGTGACCGAGCGCGAAAGCGCGCGCCGCCGCCACGCCGAGAGCGAGATGTTCGCGCGCGGCCTGTTCGAGCATTCGCCGGTGTCGCTGTGGGTGGAGGATTTCAGCAGCATCAAGACGCTGCTCGACGAGATCCGGACGCGCGGCATCGAGGATCTGCGCGTCTTCACCGACGTTCATCCGGAATTCGTGCAGCGCTGCATGCGCGAGATCCGCGTCATCGACGTCAACCGCCACACGCTGCGCATGTTCGGCGCACCGGACGCCCGCACCCTGCTCAACCGCCTCGGCGACGTGTTCCGCGACAACATGCAGCCGCACTTCCGCGAGCAGCTGATCGACCTCTGGCAGGGCCGCCTGTTCCAGACCCGCGAGGTGATCAACTACGCGCTCGACGGCACCGAACTCAACGTGCACATGCAGTTTTCCGTGCTGCCCGGCCACGAGCACGACTGGCGCCTCGTGCAGGTGGCGCTGACCGACATCACCGCCCGCAAGAAGGCCGAGGCCTATCTGGAATATCTCGGCAAGCACGACGTGCTGACCAAGCTCTACAACCGCTCCTTCTACGCCGACGAGCTCAACCGGCTGGAGCGCAACACGCCCTATCCGGTGACGGTGATCATCGCCGACCTCAACGGCCTCAAGGCCTGCAACGACGAACTCGGCCATGCCGCCGGCGACGCGCTCCTGCGCCGCACCGGCGAGGTGCTGTCGGAGGCGGTGCAGAAGCCGGCCCATGCCTGCCGGATCGGCGGCGACGAGTTCGCGGTGCTGATGCCGGCGGCGGATGCCCGCGAGGGCGAGGCGATGATCGAGAAGATCCGCAAGCTGGTGGCGCTCAACAACCAGTTCTATTCGGGCATGACCGTCAGCCTCTCCATCGGCATCGCCACCCGCGAGAAGGGCGAGCGGATGGAGGACGTGGTGCGCCGCGCCGACCGGTCGATGTATGACGCCAAGCGCGCACATTATTCCGACCGGGACATCGACCGCCGCCGGCTGGCCTGAGCCCTTTCCGGAGATCCGCCGATGGCCGCCGCCGACACGACCGACCTGCGCCAGGCGATGATCGCCACCTGCCGGCGGATGAACGAGACCGGATTGAACCAGGGCACCTCGGGCAACCTGTCGGTGCGCTGCGGCGCGGGTTTTCTGGTGACACCGTCGTCCCTGCCCTACGAGCGGATGACGCCGGACGACCTCGTGCCGATGGACTTCGGCGGCCGCCACACCGGCCCGCGCCGCCCCTCGTCCGAATGGCGCTTCCACCGCGACATCCTCGCCGCCCGCGCCGACGTGGACGTGGTGCTGCACACCCATTCGGTCTATGCGACCACGCTCGCCTGCCACCACCGGCCGATCCCGGCCTTCCACTACATGGTGGCCGTTGCCGGCGGTCCGGACATCCGCTGCGCGCCCTATGCCACCTTCGGCACGCAGGAACTGTCCGACCACGCGCTGGCCGCGCTCGACGGCCGGCTCGCCTGCCTGCTCGGCCAGCATGGCCAGATTGCGCTTGGCCGGAGCCTCGACCATGCGCTGTGGATCGCCGGCGAGGTGGAGACACTGGCCCGGCTCTACCTGCAGGCGCTGGTGATCGGCCCGCCGCCGGTGCTGCCCGATGCCGAGATTGACCGGGTGATCGAGCGGATTCGCCGGATGAGCTATGGCGCCGCCCCGGACGACGACGAGACTGCGACTGCCGGCTGATCACCCGCCACCGCCGCCCGCCAGCGCGCCGCATAGGCGAGCAGCGCCGGATCGGGCGGGCGCGGCGGATCCTCGGCGGGGTGGGTCTCCGAGGCGCCGGGGCCGGCGGCGAGCAGCGCCGCCCCGAAGCTGGTGCCGGTGGCGCTCGCCCCGCCCGCCACCACCGCCCGGCCCGTGACCGCCGCCAGCATCGCCAGGAACACGGCATTGCGGGCGAAGGGGCCCTCGACCACCGTCGGCCCGTCGCCGTGGACGAGGTCGCGGCAGGTGGCGGTCATCAGCGCCAGATAGAGCGACAGCGCCGCCGCCCGGGTTCCCGGACCCAGCGTCTCCGGCGGATGGCTCCAGCCGCCCGGCCGCTGCGGATAGGGCCCGCAGCCCGGCTGCAGCGACGGCAGGACCATCACGCCGGCGCCGAGCACGCGGGCGAGATCCTCCGATGTCGCCACGGCGGCCGATTCGCCCATGGCGTTGGAAAATTCCCGCCCGCCCATGAACCGCGCCGAGGCGACCGGATCGCCGAGGGCGTTGACGTTGACCAGCGTGTCGCGCGCCGGATCGAGGCCGTCGGGGATGCCCCCGCCGGCGTCCCCGCCCTCGGCGCCGACGGCGAGCACGATCACCCAGGTACCGGTCGAGACCACGGTGAAGGGCGGACGGCGGGTGACGAGATGGGGCAGCAGCGAGGCATTGGAATCGTGGAGGCCGCAGTGGACCGGCAGGCCGGCGGGCAGGCCGAGCCGGGCAGCCAGCCCCGGTTCCACCGGGCCAAGCACGTCGAAGGCCGACCGCAGGGGCGGCATCTTCCCCCGCCAGCCGAGGCCGTCCACCATCGACGACCAGTCGCGCCGGCGCGGCGCCCAGAGATCGGTGTGGCAGCCGAGCGAGGTGGCCTCGCCGGCGGCGACCCCTGTCAGCCGGAAGGCCCAGTATTGCGGATAGGGCAGGATCAGCTTCGTGCGGGCGAAGGCCTGCGGAAAGGCCCGCTCCTGCCAGAAGAGCTGGGCGCCGAGGTTCAGCCCCTGCGGCAGCTTCGGCGTGCCGCTTTCGGCAAAGGGCGGGCGGATGCGGTCATAGGCGTCGCGGGTCTCTTCCGGTCCGTCGTGCTCGTAGTCGAGCACCGGCAGCGCCAGCGCGCCGTCGTCGCCGATGAGAGCCGCCGTGGCGCCGTGGGTGGTGATCGAGATCGCGTCGATACCGTGGTCGCGGTGAAAGCCGGCCAGGCCCGACAGGCAGAAGTCGCGCAGCGCCGCCTCGTCGAAATGCGGATAGGGCCCGTCCGCCACCACCCGGTTGGCCATGGTGACGACCGCCACCTCCGCGTGGGCGGCGACATCGACCAGGGCGAGCTTGGCGTTGGTCTTGCCGATGTCGACGACGGCGACGTGACGCGGCGCCATGGAGCGGGGAGTGGACATCTTGCGGGGATCGGTCATGACGGGCTCACGCCGGCCGCCGGCGCCGGGCGCGGCGCCACAGCACCGGCAGCGCGATCACCGCGATCAGCAGCGCGCCGATGAAGATCGACATGACGATGCCCGGCACGTTGAGGAGGCCGAAGCCGAAGGTGACGAGGCCCATGATCAGCGCCGCCAGCACGAGGCCGGGGATGGAGCCCGAGCCGCCGAGGATGTTGATGCCGCCGAGCACCACCATGGTCACCACCTCCAGTTCCCAGCCGAAGGCGATCGAAGGCCGGGTCGAGCCGAGGCGGGAGGTGAGGCAGATCGCGGCCACCCCGGACATCAGCCCGGTGAGCAGGAACAGAAGGAATTTCACCCGCCCGACCCGCACGCCCGAAAACAGCGCGCCGACCGGATTGTTGCCGATGGCATAGACCTGGCGGCCGAAACTCGTCCCGTGCAGCAGCACGCCGTAGGCGACGGCGAGCAGCGCGAACAGCGCCAGTTCGAAGGAGATCACCCAGACCACATAGCCCTGGCCGAAGAAGGCGAAGTCGGCCGGATAGCCCTTGAACGCCCCGTCGCCGAGCACGATGAAGGCGATGCCGCGAAAGAGGCTCATGGTGCCGATGGTGACCACGATCGACGGCAGGCCGAGGCCGGTGACGAGGACACCGTTGACCGCGCCGCAGGCAAGGCCGACGCCGAGGCCGATCAGCACAAGCTCCGGGGTTCCGACACCCTGCTGCGCGGCAAGACCCATGGCAGTGGAGGCGAGCGCGAGGATCGAGGCGACCGAGAGATCGATCTCGCCGGAGATCACCAGCAGCGCCATGGCAAAGCCGATCATCGCCTTTTCGGTGAAGTTGAAGGTGGCGTCCGACAGGCTCCACGGATCGAGGAACCAGGGCGAGGCGAAGCTGTTGGCGACGAAGATCGCGACCGCGACGACCCCCAGCAGCGCCTCCCAGC
The DNA here is from genome assembly GCF_001720135.1 of Methylobrevis pamukkalensis. Classification (GTDB taxonomy): domain Bacteria; phylum Pseudomonadota; class Alphaproteobacteria; order Rhizobiales; family Pleomorphomonadaceae; genus Methylobrevis; species Methylobrevis pamukkalensis. Next base: position 1,130 of record NZ_MCRJ01000130.1, on the reverse strand, counting down.
TTTTCAGCGCTTGGGTCACGGGGCGGGTCAGCCGGTCGGGAATGTGCCGGCCCTCGAACGGCGTGTCGGTCATGCCCGCAGCTCCGCGTCCTTGAGGATGATGCGCCCGGGCCGACGTCCGGAGCGGGCGTTGAGCGCGACCGCGACGATGATCGCCGCCCCCGAGATCGCCATCTGCCAGAAGGGCGAGACGTCGACCACCGGCAGGGCGTTCTTGATCACGCCGAGGAACAGCGCGCCGAGCACCGTGCCGGCGACCGAGCCGGCGCCGCCCGCGATCGAGATTCCGCCGATGACGCAGGCGGCGACGACATCAAGCTCGAAGCCGCCGGCGATGTCCACATAGGCGACCGCGTAGCGCGACACCCAGAGATAGCCGCAAAGACCCGCGACCGCGCCGGACAGGCAGAAGGCGGCGCAGCGGGTGCGGCCGACGTCGAGCCCGGCATAGACGGCGGCGACCGGATTGCCGCCAACGGCGTAGAAGGCACGGCCGAGCGGCGTGCGGGCCAGGATCACCGAAAAGACGACCACCACGGCGATGCCGATCCACGCGAGCACCGGCAGGCCGGCGAGTTCGGCGCGCGGCAGCGCCTTGAAACCCTCGCTCATCTGGTGGGCGTTGATCCAGCTGCCATCGGAGAGGAGGAAGATGATGCCGCGGTAGATGGTCATGGTGCCGAGGGTGACGACGATCGGCGGCATGTCGAGCTTCCAGACGAGCAGGCCGTTGACCGCGCCGAGCAGCGTGCCGAGCGCCGCGGCCATCAGCACCAGCAGCGGCACCGGCAGGCCCGGCATCGCCGCATTCGCCATCGCCGCGACCATGCCGCAGAGCGCGAGATTGGCGGCGACCGACAGGTCGATGCAGCGGGTGAGGATCACCGCCGTCTGGCCGAGCGCCAGCATGATCAGGATCGAGGTGTCGTTGAAGACGCCGGCAAGGTTGGCCGGCGCGGCAAAGCCGGCAAAGCGGGTCTCGATCAGGAGGACGAGGGCGATGAGGGCAAAGGCCAGCAGCGCCTCGCGGGAGGTGAGGAGCCGGACGGTCATGGGCGGCACCGGGCGTGGGTGGGGGATGCGATGTTCGGTGGGTGGGGCGCCCCCTCATCCGGCCCTTCGGGCCACCT
>NZ_MCRJ01000129.1 GCF_001720135.1 Methylobrevis pamukkalensis | reverse complement strand
CAGGAACAGCGGCAGGAGCGCCGCCAGGAAGACCGCCAGGAGAATCGGCAGGAGCAGCGGCAGGAACGCCGCCAGGAGCAGACCCAGCAGCAGCGCGAGGAGCAGCGCAAGCAACAGCAGGAGCGTCGTGAGGAACGTCGCGCGCAGGAGCGTCGCAACGAGCGTCAGGATGATCGGCAGGACCAGCGTCAGGGCCGGCAGATCGACAATCTGCGCCAGCAGACCCGCGAGATGCGCCAGGAGTTCGAGCAGAAGGAGCGCGAGGAGCGCCGTCAGGCCGAGCGCCGTGCCCAGAACCGCGAGGTCATCAACCGGGACAACGGCCGCGTCGTGATCCGTGAAGGTGACCGGATCATCGTCCGCTCGGACGACATGAGCCGCTTCCGTCGCAACTCGCGCGATTTCAACATCGATCGTCTCGATGACGGTCGGCGTCGGGTGACGACGGTGCGCAACGACGGTGTCCGGATCGTCACCGTCTATGACGCGCGTGACCGGATCGTCTCGCGGACCCGCGTCCGGGATGGCCGCGAGACCTATCTGATCGACAACCGTCGCTTCAACCGCGGCAACGATGCGATCATCAACTTCCGCAACGTGCTGCCGCCGCTGGTGATCGGGATCCCCCAGAACGAGTATATTCTCGACAGCCGGGGTGCCTCGCGCGCCCAGATCGAGGAAACGTTCCTTGCGCCTCCCGTCGAGGTGATCGAACGGCCGTACAGCCTCGAGGAGGTTCGCTACAGCGAACGTCTGCGTGACAAGGTGCGCCGCATCGACATCGATGCGATCCACTTCGCCACGGGCTCCGATGAAGTTGCCTCCGACCAGCTCGCCGCGCTCGACAACATCGCCGATGCCATCATGGACATCCTCGACGAGCGTCCCGACGAGATCTTCCTGATCGAGGGGCACACGGACGCGGTCGGCAGCGATCTCTCCAATCTGGAGCTGTCGGACCGCCGGGCCGAATCCGTCGCGGCCGCGCTGAGCGAGGACTACGGCATCCCGCCGGAAAACCTCGTGACGCAGGGCTATGGCGAGGAGGATCTCAAGGTCGAGACCGAATCGGCGTCGGCCGAGAACCGCCGCGTCACGATGCGCCGCATCACTCCGCTGCTCGACGCCAACGCCGGCAGCGGCGGCGATGCCCCGCAGTGATCGTCATGCCCTCTGAAGACTGAACGACGACAGACAGAAACGCCGCCGCGAGACAATCGCGGCGGCGTTTCCGTTTCGAAGCCACGAGGAGACCGAGGTTTCAGCCGAGCGTCTGAAGGGCGGGAAACGTTTCGAGCAGCCAGAAGGACAGCCGCTGCATCTGGCCGGTCACGAACATCAGGCCCGTGAGCACCAGCACGCCCCCCATCGCCTTCTCCACGACCGCCAGCTTGCTGCGATAGCGTCGGAAGGCGGCGAGGAAGCCGCTGGCGAAGATGGCGCTGACGATGAACGGCACGCCGAGGCCGGCCGAATAGATCGCCAGCAGGCCCGCGCCTTCCGCGGCGGTCGCGCGCGAGCCGGCAACCGTCAGGATCGCGCCGAGGATCGGTCCGATGCACGGCGTCCAGCCGAAGGCGAAGGCGAGGCCCATCACATAGGCGCCGAGCGGACCCGCGCGCACGGCCTTCGGCGTGAACCGCGCCTCGCGATAGAGAAAGGCGATCCGGAACAGGCCGAGAAAATGCAGGCCCATGATGATGATGGCGATGCCGGCGACCACGGCGAGCGTTGCCGCATGCCGGGCCAGAAGCTGCCCGACCACGGAGGCGGTGGCGCCGAGCGAGACGAACACGGTGGAGAAGCCGAGCACGAAGAACACAGCCACCAGGACGGCGCGGCGCTGCGCGGCCCGGTCTTCGGACCCCTCACCCTGAAGCTGTTCCACGGTGGCGCCGGCGAGGAAGCCGAGATACGGCGGCACCAGCGGCAGCACGCAGGGCGACACGAAGGACAGGAGACCGGCAAGAAAGGCGGCCCAGACTGTGATGTCGGCGATCATCGGCTCCGATCCGGTTGCGCGGCCGCTGCCGTGTCCGGCAGGCCGCGTGGCGCGACCGATATACGCTGCGGATCACGCGGGTGAAAATCACGATCTGCGGCGCAGCCGGAGCAGATCGTCAAAGCACGGCTTTTTCTCCGCACCATGTTGCAGGAGCGGGCGGTGTCGCGTATGTGAAGGCACGTTCCGCGCCCGACTGCGGCAGCGCCGGCGCCCGCCGGTTGCTTGTCCGCCCTGTCCGTCGGGCGCATTTGGTGGGAGCGCGTAGCTCAGCCGGTAGAGCACGTGACTTTTAATCATGGGGTCCTGGGTTCGAGTCCCAGCGCGCTCACCAATCCAGCCGGACGGTTCCCGGCTTTTCTTCACGTCATGCCTGAATTCCGGCGGAGGACCGAGCCGTGGCGGTTTCAGGCCACGGCCGTGCGTTGGCCGGCCATCCTTGGCCAGACATGACAATGCCCGGGGCCGGATCTTGCAACCCCGGGCATCGTCTCGGATCGACGTCGATCAGTTCACGCCGGGGGCCTGGTCGCCCTTCCAGCCGGCATCGCCGGCCGGCAGCACGAAGACCTGGCCCGGGTAGATCAGGTCCGGATTGCGGATCTGGTCGGTGTTGGCGAGGTAGATCGTCGAGTAGCGCATGCCGCGGCCGTAAAGCCGGCGCGAGATGGTCCAGAGGTTGTCGCCGCGCCGGATGATGACCTTCGCCGGCTCCCCGACCCGCGCGGCGACCGCGCCGCCCTCGCCCGACCCGCCGGAGGCCGCGCCGGTGCCGACGATCGCCATGTCCGCGCCCGCGCCCGACGCAGAGCCGGATGCCTCTGCCTGCGCATTGCCCGGCGAGGTTCCGGCCGGCGCCGTCGCAACGGCTGCGTCCGGCTCAACGCTGAACGTGACCTCTGCCCGGGCGATGACGTTGCCCGCGCCGTCGACCATGTCGGCGCGCACCGGATGGTCGCCGTCGGCCAGCGGCGCCGGCAGGGTGCTCTCGAAGATCCAGCGGCCGCGGTCGGGCGCTGCCGCCTCGCCCACGAGATTGCCGTCCACATAGACACGGACAGCACTTCCGCCAGCCCCGGCGCCCGCCACGAACAGGCTGCGCCCGGCCTCGAGTTCCACGGCCTCGACGGTGAGCGCGGGTGCCGCGGCGGCGGTCTGGCCGGCAGGCTGACCTGCCTCCGACGATGCCGAGGACGGGGCCTGCACGACCGCTCTGCCTGTGACCGGTGCGGGGGCCGTGGCGGTCGAGGAAGCGGTTTTTGGCGCAGCGGCGCCGGCGTCCGGCGCCGAACCGGCGCTGCCCGGGTTCGTCCCCTCGCCGGCTTGCGGCGTGGGCCCGGCCCCGGCGGTGGCCGGAGCTGTCTCCGAAGGGGTGGCGGTGGCAGGCGCAGATGCGCCGGCCTCCGCCGTCGTGGTGGCCGAGGGCGCCGAATCGGATCCCGACGTTGCAGCCCCCGACGATACCGTGCCTGCCGCAGCATCCGCCCCCGTCGCCGCGTCGGCGCCGCCGGATGTCGGCGCGGATTCGTCACTGGCGGCGGTCTGCGATGTCGGCGCGCCCGCCGTGGGATCTGCCGGCGCACCTGGCGTTGCGGCGGCTCCGGAGCCGGCCGCGTCTCCTGACGAGGTCGCCGGCGCCCCGGCCGGATCTGTCGCGGGAGCCTCGCCCGTATCGGGCGTCACGGTGGTGGTGACGGCCGCGCTGGTCCGCGAGGTGGCCGTGGAATCGTCCGGCGCCGTCTTGCCCGCATCGGCCACGACGACCTGCGACTCCGGCTCGGCCGCCGTTCCTTCGGGCTTGGGCAGTTGCAGCACGGCGCTGGCCGCGCCCGGCTCGTTCAGGACAACCAGAACCTCGCCCTTGCCGCCGCTCGGCACGGAGACGGCGACGCGCTGTTCGGAGACGACCGGCTGCGATCCGTCGGCCGGAACCGTGCGCACGGTCAGGTCGTGGGCGCCCGGCGCAAGCGGCGTCGACAGCACGATCGCCCAGTCGCCGCCCGCGCTCGCCTCCCCGGAGGCAATCACCGTATCGTTGGAAAGAATCTCGACCTTCGCGTCCGGCTCGCCCTGTCCGGAGATCACCGCGTCACCTGTCGGCTCGACACGCACGATGTCGAACACCGGCACCACGCGGTCTCGGATCGCATCGGCATTCGCGGCCGGATCAGGCTTGGCCGCGTCCGGGGCGGGCGGCGTGGTTGTCGCGACAGTGGTGCCGCCCTGATCGGCTGTCGGCGCGGGACCCTCGAACAGCCGGTCGAGAAGACCGGTGGAGATCCCGCCGAACAGGAGCACGACGATGATGGCGGCAATGACGAGGGCCGTTCTGACCTGCTTGTTCATGACTGTTCCCGTGCGGATCCGCAGCCGGGGCATACGCGCCGGATCCTCGACGTCCTCCTGCCGGATCGCCATGGCCGCCACCACGGCTTTCCGCGCGCCCGACCGGCCCCGGTTCGGGCCTTCCGCCCCCCGGAAGTTCCTGATTCCCGCTTATACCCTTGCCGTGCTGCCAGCAAGATCGGCGGATGGCCGCAGCGCCCCTGCGCGCGGGAATTCCAGAGGAATCGGCGTCCGGTGTGGTTTGCCGGTCGCGGCACCGGAAATCGGTGCCGCCGGAACATCTGCAGTCTCTCCCGATTTCACGGCGATATCGAGACCGGCCGTTGCTGCCGTTTCCTTGCTTGACGACCCACATGCCGCGATGCGAGACAAATCCCATGGCGACCATTCAGAGCATCTGCGTCTTCTGCGGTTCCTCCACGGGACGCAACCCGGCCCATCTCAGGGCGGCGATCATCCTCGGCGAGGCCATGGCCGCCGCCGGCATCCGTCTTGTCTACGGCGGCGGCTCGATCGGCCTCATGGGCGCGGTCGCGCGCACCGTGCTGGAGGCCGGCGGCGAGGTCACGGGCATCATCCCGGAATTCCTCGTCAACCGCGAGCGGATGCTCGAAGGCGTGGCCGACCTGGTGGTGGTCGACGACATGCACACCCGCAAGCGGCTGATGTTCGAGCAGTCCGACGCCTTCGTGGCGCTGCCCGGCGGCATCGGCACGCTGGAGGAGGTCGTCGAGCAGATGACCTGGGCCCAGCTCGGCCGCCACGCCAAGCCGATCGTGCTCGCCAACATCGACGGCTTCTGGGACCCGCTCAACGTGCTGCTCGAGCACATGGCCGAAGAGGCCTTCATCCGCCCCGGCTTCGAGCTGAGCTACCTCACCGTCTCCGATCCGGAGCTGATCGTGCCGACCATCGTCGAGGTCGCCGCCGCCTATACGGAGAGCGAGCTCGAAGGCCACAAGGATTCGCTCGAGCGGATGTGAGGGTGACGCGGCAAATGCGTCATGCTTCCGGTCATCTCACCTGCCCGCATGCCCGTTCTTCAGCAGCTTGTAGGTGATCGAATCGACCAGGGCGTCGAAGGAGGCGTCGACGACGTTTTCGGAGACGCCGATGGTCATCCAGCGCCGGCCGGTCCTGGTGTCCATGCTCTCGATCAGCACGCGGGTGATCGCCCCGGTGCCGCCGTTGAGGATGCGCACCTTGAAGTCGACCAGTTCCAGCGACGCGATCTCGTCCTGATACTTGCCGATGTCCTTGCGCAACGCGCTGTCCAGCGCGTTGACCGGGCCGTTGCCTTCGGCCACCGACATGCGGATCTCGTCGTCGATCCGCACCTTCACCACCGCTTCCGACACGGTGACGAGGTCGCCGACCGCGTTGAAGCGGCGCTCGACCATCACCCGGTAGCTGTCGACGTCGAAGAACACCGGCACCTCGCCGAAGGTGCGCCGGGCGAGCAGTTCGAACGAGGCGTCGGCCGCCTCGTAGGAAAAGCCCCGCGCCTCGCGCTCCTTGACCAGCCGCAGCAGCGTGTCGAGCTTCGGGTCGGCCTTGTCGATCGCCACGCCGAGCCTTGCCAGTTCGGCCAGAAGATTGGACTTGCCGGCCTGGTCGGAGACGAGCACCCGCCGGCGGTTGCCGACGCTTTCCGGCGTCACATGCTCGTAGGTCTTCGGGTCTTTCAGGATCGCCGAGGCGTGGATGCCGGCCTTGGTGGCGAAGGCTGCGGCGCCGACATAGGGCGCATGGGCGTCCGGCGCGCGGTTCAGGATCTCGTCGAAGGCGCGCGACGTGGCGGTGAGGCTCGCGAGCGCGTCCGGCGCGATGCCCGTCTCGAAGCGCCCGGCATAGGCGTCCTTCAGCATCAGGGTCGGGATCAGGGTCGTCAGGTCGGCGTTGCCGCAGCGCTCGCCGATGCCGTTGAGCGTGCCCTGGATCTGGCGGGCGCCCGCGCGCACCGCCGCCAGCGAGTTGGCCACCGCCTGCCCCGTGTCGTCATGGGCGTGGATGCCGAGATGCGAGCCCGGCACCACTTTTGCCACCTCGCCGACGATCCGCTCCACCTCCTCGGGCAGCGTACCGCCGTTGGTGTCGCAGAGCACGACCCAGCGCGCGCCGGCGCCATGGGCGGTGCGGGCACAGGCGAGCGCATAGTCGGGGTTCGCCTTGAAGCCGTCGAAGAAATGCTCGCAGTCGATCATCGTCTCCCGGCCGGCCGCGACGGCGGCCTCGACCGTCTGGCGGATTCCGTCGAGATTCTCCTCCAGCGTCGTCTTCAGCGCGACGTCGACATGGTAGTCCCAGCTCTTGGCGACGAAGCAGACCGCCGGCGCCCCCGATCCGAGCGTCGCGGCGACGCCCGGATCGTTGGAGATCGACACGCCGGCCCGCTTGGTCATGCCGAAGGCGGTGAAGGTCGCCCGGGTCGTGCGCGGCTCGGCAAAGAAGGCGTCGTCCATCGGATTGGCGCCGGGATAGCCCCCCTCCACATAGTCGACGCCCAGATCGTCGAGCAGCCGGGCCACGAGGATCTTGTCCTCGAGGCTGAAGTCGATGCCGTTGGTCTGGGCACCGTCGCGCAGCGTCGTGTCGTAGAGGTAGATGCGGTCTCTGGTCATCTTCTTCTTCACTCTGGTCTGAGCCTGCCTGTTCAGCTCCCGGACTGAACGAGGCGCCGACGCTCCATCCGCCTACTTGCTCAGAAACATGTCCACGAGTTCGCCCTTCCGCGCCACGTAGCGGCTCAGAAGGCTTGGGGTGGGTGCCGCAGCCACGATCAGACCCTTTGCCTTGAACTCGAAGCGGATTTCCGGCGGCGCCCGGTTGGAGAGGAACTTCATGCATCCGGCATCCAGCGAGCGCACCTTTCCATCCACGGTCTTGAACAGATACGGCACAGGCCGTCCGATCTTCCAGAACAGCCCGACGAAATACAGCTCAAAGAATTTTATCCACTCTTCGCCGAGATCGCCCGGGTCCTTGAGTTCATTGACCTTGTACATCTTCGGTTTCTGACTTCTGGAAATCGGATGCTGCTTGAACTTGGACTCTTCGGGAAGGTCGGGAATGTTTATCCAGAGGATCTCAGGATCCATTATTTCTTGTTCCTTGGTGTGCGTGACCGCGCGTCTGCGCGGCCGTGGTCATGAACTTGCGAAACGGTCGGTGGCTTCGATCAGCGCGTGGAGGATGCCGGGTTCCGACACCGCGTGGCCGGCGCCCTCGACGATCACGAAGTCGGCTTCGGGCCAGGCCTGGTGCAGGTCCCAGGCGGTCGCCACCGGCGTTGCCATGTCGTAGCGGCCCTGCACGATCACGCCGGGGATGTTGCGCAGCTGCCCGCGTCGCGGATGAGCTGCCCCTCCTCCACCCAGCCCGCGTGGGTGAAGAAGTGGTTCTCGATCCGGGCAAAGGCGATGGCGAAGTCGTCGGCGGCAAAGCTCTTCGACATGCCGGCGTCGGGCAGCAGCGTGATGGTCTCGCCCTCCCAGACGCTCCAGGCCCGTGCCGCTTCCAGCCGCACCGCCTTGTCGGGCGAGGTCAGCCGCTTGCGGAAGGCGGCGACGAGATCGCCGCGCTCGGCCTCCGGGATCGGGGCGAGGAAACGCTCCCACTTGTCGGGAAAGAAGCGGGCGGCGCCGCCGGCATAATACCAGTCGAGCTCCGACTTGCGCAGGGTGAAGATGCCGCGCAGCACGATCTCGCTGCAGCGCTCCGGGTGGGTCTCGGCGTAGGCGAGCGCCAGGGTGGAGCCCCAGGATCCGCCGAACACCAGCCACTGCTCCACGCCCATGATCGCGCGCAGGCGTTCGATGTCGGCGACAAGGTGCCAGGTGGTGTTGGCCTCCAGCTCCGCATGCGGGCGCGAGCGGCCGCAGCCGCGCTGGTCGAACAGCAGAACGCGGTATTTCTTCGGATCGAACAGGCGGCGCTGCATCGAGTTGCAGCCGCCGCCGGGGCCGCCATGCAGGAACACGGCCGGCTTGCCCTCGGGATTGCCGCAGATCTCCCAGTAGACCTCGTGGCCATCGCCCACATCGAGATGGCCCGAGGCATAGGGCTCGATCGGCGGATAGAGCGTGCGGCGTTCGCTGGTCATGCGTCGTTCTCTCGGGTCTCGAGTTGATCGGGGTGCTGCATCGTCACGCTTTCGGGCGGCCAGACCGCGGTGTCATGGTCGGGATGCTGGAAGGAGACGATGTCGGCCAGAAAGGCCGTGGCGGCGATGTCCTGCTCGGTGCGGGTGCCGGACAGGTCGGCGAGGTGATCGACATAGGGCAGCTTCGCCTCGAGGCCGTATTGCAGCGTCGGCGTGATCATCCCGGGATCATCGAAGGCGCCGATCGCCATCGCCATGCCGTCCGGCGCCTCGTAGGTCAGCGGTGTGCCGCAGCTGGCGCAGAAGCCGCGGGCGACGAGGTTGGAGCTCTGGTAGAGCGCCCGCTCGCCGCGGGTCCACGTCACCTTCCTCGCCTCGCGCACCGAGACGAGCGGCGCGAAGAAGCCGCCGAAGGCCTTCTGGCACATCCGGCAATGGCAGATCGAGGCGGGGCCGAGCGGCCCCTCCACGGCAAAGCGCACGGCACCGCACTGGCAGCCGCCGGTGAAGCGGCCAGGCATTCGGTCGGATCCGGGGTCAGACATCGTCCCATCCCTTGCTGCGGTTGCCGCGGTCGTCGGTCAGCGGCGTGACGCGGCCCGCCGGCCGTATCTGCCCCCTGGAGCGGCGCGCATCGGCATTGATCGCTACGCTTGCACCGGCCGGGGCACCATGGATGCCGCGCGAGCGCAGCACCGGGGCGCCGGTCTCGTCCCGCACCGGGGTCGAACGACGCCCCGCCGGCGGACCCGGCCGCCGCACGGTCATCGCTTCAGCTCCCACGTCGTCACGGCCGCGCCCGTCGCCGGGTCCTTGCCATCCTTGAGCACGATGCCCTTGGCAGCGAGTTCATCGCGGATGCGGTCGGAGGCCGCAAAATCCTTCGCCCGGCGCGCGGCCAGCCGGGCCTCGATCGCCGCCTCGATCTCGGCCGCATCGACATCAGCCCTCGGCCGACGGGCGGCGAAGGCCGCCGGGCTCTCGGCGAGGAAGCCCATCAGGCGGAGCGACCCGGCGAGCGCCGACGCATCGTCCAGCGCATGGATCTCGGCGATGGCCTTCGGCGTGTTGAGGTCGTCGGACAGCGCCTCGACCACCGTGGGCGCCGCCTCCGCGCCCTCGAGGGCGCCGACGGCCCCGTACCAGTCGTCGAGCAGCTTCCAGCTCTCCTCCAGCCCCTTCAGGGTGAAATCGATCGGCTGGCGGTAGTGCGAGCGCAGCATGTTGAAGCGCAGCACCTCGCCCGGCCAATCGTTCAGCAGCTGGCGGATTGTGAGGAAGTTGCCGAGGCTTTTCGACATCTTCTCACCTTCCACTTGAAGGAAGCCGTTGTGCATCCAGACATTCGCCATCACGTCGGTGCCGAAGGCGCAGCAGCTCTGGGCGATCTCGTTCTCGTGGTGCGGGAACACGAGGTCGATGCCGCCGCCGTGGATGTCGAACACGTTCTTGGCCGGGTCGTCGCAGGTGAGCCCGCCGCCCCAGGGGGCCAGCAGCTTGGCCATCGACATCGCCGAGCATTCGATGTGCCAGCCCGGCCGGCCGAGCGGCGCGATCCCCGCCGGCGACGGCCAGCCCGGCTCGCCGGGCTTCGACGGCTTCCACAGCACGAAGTCCATGGCGTCACGCTTGTAGGGCGCGACATCGACCCGGGCGCCGGCCAGCATCTCGTCCAGCGACCGGCGGGCGAGCGAGCCGTAGCGCGGTCCGGGCGCGGCATTCATCGCGCCCGGCGAGAACAGTACGTGGTCCTCGGCGACATAGGCGACGCCGCGGGCGATCAGCCGCTCGATCATCGCCGTCATGTCGTCGATATGCTCGGTGGCGCGCGGCTGGGCGCTCGGCGCAAGGCAGCCGATCTCGGTCACGTCGGCCATGAACTGGGCCTCGGTGACGCTGGTCACCTTGCGGATCGCCTCGTTGAGGGGAAGATCCGGATGCTCGCTCGCCGCCCGCGCGTTGATCTTGTCGTCCACGTCCGTGATGTTGCGCACATAGGTGACGTGATCGTCGCCGTAGACGTGGCGCAGCAACCGGAACAGCAGGTCGAAGACGATGACCGGCCGGGCGTTGCCGATGTGGGCGTAGTCGTAGACCGTCGGCCCGCAGACATACATCCGCACCCGCGCCGGGTCGATCGGCCGGAAGTCGTCCTTCGTTCGCGTCAGCGTGTTGTAAAGCCTGAGCGCCATCGGTCCCCCGCCCGCGCTGGCCGGGTCGTCCGCATCAGGGTCTGGAAAGGTCAGACGCGATCGGGCGCGGCCAGCGCTTCAGCTAGCCACAAATAATCGAACGGATATCGGTCTGCGCCGCAGCGCGCGCCATGATCGTGATGTCCATCGTCGTCATGCACCGTGTATCGGCCATCTGCCGCAATTGCGTCAAGGCCGCGGGCCCTGCGCAAGCACGAATTTTCCCGGATCGTCCCGCCGCCGGATCGCGGCGGCCTCAGGTTCCGGGACAACCTCGACGGAGGACTCGCGCGCCCGGGGGCCTTCGCGCCTGGATCGGACGGACGCCGGCGGCGCCTCAACCGTCACATGACCCGGGCGCTGAAGTCGTTCACGAACAGCCCCTCGCCGTCCGCACGAGGCGGGCGCCGCAGATGGGTACACAGAACGCCCACAAAACACATAAACATTGTTTTTCAATGTGTTATCCATGTTTCCTTATAC
>NZ_MCRJ01000128.1 GCF_001720135.1 Methylobrevis pamukkalensis | reverse complement strand
GGACAAGCTGCGGCAGGGATACCGGACAGCCGGGCAGATACGCGCCGCAGTGTGGGGAATTGACGAGGCGGGCATAATCGAGGGCGATCGGCACGTCTTCCACAAGTCGCTCATGGCGCTTGTCCGTCGCGGCCTCGTCGACATGCTCGATTTGCCGGAGACGAGCCGCGCAATCGAGCTTTTCCCGCGCTCGGCGGCGAGGACGACCCCTTTGCGGCTGTTTCGCATCGCCCTGCCACGCGAAACCGAGCACTAGGGGGGGGGCGTCGACCGACTTTTGAAGATCACGAGGAGACCGCGCGTCCTCAATCGCGCGTGATTTTCCAGAAATGGGCTTTCCGGGAGCGGGCTTTCCCGCCATAGACATGTTTATACTAGATTGAATTAGTTTATTCTATTCGCAGAACATGGCGTCGCGCACTATAGCGACATGAGTTTCTGGAATCCATTCCGAAGATCTTCCCCGAACGTCGAGACGCGCGACGCAACGCTCGCAAGTCCCGATGCCGCGCTGTTCGAAATCTTCGGCAGCATCGTCACGGCGGCCGGCGAGGCTGTTTCCCCGGAAACCGCGATGCGCTGCACGGCTGTTCGGTGCGCCGTCGAGACCATCGCCGAGACGATCGGACAGCTTCCCGTGCACGTGTACGCCCGCGATGCGTCCGGAGCCAAGGAACGCGCGCCGGATCATCCCGCATACCGGCTGCTCCACGACGAGGCGAACGACTGGACGCCCGCGCCGGCCATGTTCGAACAGATCACGCGGGATGCGCTGCTCTACGGCAACGGCTTCCTGTACATCAACCGCGTTGACGGCGCCCCGTTCGAGTTGCTGCGGATCGCGCCGAAGGCGATGACCGTCGAGGTGGACAGCGTCACCGGGGAACCGGTCTATCGGTCGAACACGTCCCCGGCGCGGACCTATGACCGGGGCGACCTGATCCATATTCGGGCGCCATCGTGTGACGGCATCCGGGGCGAAAGCCCCGTCATGGCCTGCCGGGAGGCGATCGGCCTTGCCCTCGTCATGGAAAAATACGCGGGCAAGCTGTTCGGCAACGGCGCCCGGCCGTCTGGCGTTCTCAAGTTTCCGAAGGTGCTCGGCGATGCCGCAGCGTCCCGGATCGTTGCCTCTTGGAAGGCGGCGCACTCCGGCGGCGAGAACGCGGGCCGAACGGCGCTTATCGAGGACGGCGGCGAATTCCAGTCGATCGCCCTTTCGAGTGTCGACGCGCAATTCCTCGAAATGCGGCATTTCGCAATCGAGGAGATTGCCCGCGTCTTCCGCGTGCCGCCTCATCTGCTGTTTGAGCTTGGCCGGGCGACATGGGGCAACGCCTCGGAAATGGGCGCGGCCTTCTTGACCTATTCGTTGATGCGCTGGCTGAAGGTCTGGCAAGGCGAGCTTCGGCTGAAGCTGTTCACGCCGGACGAGCGGCGGACGTACTTCCCCGAATTCCTTGTCGACGACCTGCTCCGGGCTGACCTCGCCGCCCGCGCCGACGCTTACGGCAAGCTGATCGCCGCCCGCGTGCTGAACCCGAACGAAGCCCGCGCGATGGAGAACCGTCCGCCCTATGCCGGCGGCGACGTCTTCGCCAACCCCAACACCACGGCCGGCGCTGCCGCCGATACCGGAGGCAACCCCGATGCATGACGCTCCTGCGCACATTGCCTTCCTCGGCGACGCGGAACGCACCTTCGCCCTTCCGGTGCCGATGATCGTTGCCCTCGAAAAGGCAACCGGACACGGGATCGGCACGCTCGCCGCTCGCCTGTTTCAGGGCGTGTTCTCGTGGGCCGACCTCGTCGAGACAATCCGGCTTGGCCTGATCGGAGGCGGCACTGATCCGAAGGACGCGGCCGGGATCATCGACGCATGGGTGAACAACCGCCCGATTGCCGAGACGCTGCCGCTTACCGTGGCGGTTCTCGAAACCTGCTATTTCGGCGCGCCGCAGGAGGTGGCCAGCGATGGCGCATGAACACCTAGACGCGCTTGAAGTCCGCTTCTCCTCGCCGGGAGAGGACGGCACGCTTGAGGGATACGCCGTCCGCTTCGACGTCGTCGACAGCTACCGGACGACCTTCGACCGCAGCGCCTTCGCTTGGGATGGCCGATCTGTCCCGCTGCTCTGGAGCCATGATCCGGGCAATGTGCTCGGCTCCGTCAAGTCGGTCGCGTCCGACGCTTCCGGCCTTCGGGTGCGGGGCAAGCTCAATCTCGAAATCCAGCGCGCTCGCGAAGTGCGGTCGATGCTGATCGCCGGGGACGTGTCCGGCTTCTCTATCGGCTTCCGGCGCCTCAAGGACGAAAGCCGCTCCGGCGGCGTGCGGCACATCACGAAAGCCGACCTCGTCGAAGTCTCCCTCGTCGCAATCCCGTCCGTTCCCGGATCGAACGTGACGTCGATCCGAACCGGCCAGCCGTCCACGGGCGCGGCGGCCTTCGTCCATGCGCTCCGGCGCTGCGCCCTGACTCTGAAAGGCTGACCACATGAAGCACGACCATATCGAGACCCGATCGGCGATCCCCGTCGAGACCCGCAACGACCCGCCCGGCGATGGCGTTGACCTTGCTGCGGCTGCTGCCGCCGTCGAGGAAATGCGCTCCGGTGTCGAGGCGCTGCGCACCGAACGCACTGCCGCCGAGGAGCGGCTTGCCGGCGACGTCCGCACCCTCACCAGCCGGCTCGGCACGATCGAGGCGCGGCTGAACCGTCCCGGCACCGGGCAGGAGACCCGCGAGGAACCTGCCGCCGAGCGGCGCGCCTTCGGGACGTATCTCCGGCTCGGCAATCAGACGCCGGCCGACGAGATCCGAACCCTCACGGTGTCGAGCGATCCGCAGGCCGGCTATCTGGCCCCGGCCGAAATGTCGTCGGAATTCATCCGCGACCTCGTCGAATTCTCGCCGATCCGGCAGTTTGCCAGCGTCCGCACCACGGGCGCGCCGAGCGTGAAGTATCCGAAGCGTACCGGCATCACGTCGGCACAGTGGGAAGGCGAAGACGAGGAATCGGCAGAATCGACTGTCTCTTTCGGACAGGTTGAAGTCGTGGTGCACAAGCTCACGACCTACGTCGATATCTCGAATGAGCTTCTGTCCGACAGCGGCGGCGCGGCCGAAGCCGAAGTGCGCCTCGCACTTGCCGAGGACTTCGGACAGAAGGAAGCCGTCGCCTTCGTCGAGGGAACAGGCGTGAAGCAGCCGGAAGGCTTCATGTCGAATGCCGGCATCGGCCACACCGTCAACGGCTCGGCGTCCGCGCTTTCGGCCGACAAGCTGATCGACCTGCTCTATGCGCTTCCTGCGGCCTACCGGAATGCTTCCGGCGCCGCATGGGCGATGAACGGGACGACCCTCGCCGCCGTGCGCAAGCTCAAGGACGGCCAGAACAATTACCTCTGGCAGCCGAGCTATCAGGCCGGCCAGCCGGAAACGATCCTCGGCAAGCCGGTGGTCGAAATGGTCGACCTGCCGGACATCGCGGACGGCGCCTATCCGATCATCTTCGGCGACTGGTCGGCCTATCGGATCGTCGATCGCCTCGCGCTTTCGGTCCTGTCCGATCCGTATACGCAGGCGCGCCGTGGCGTGACCCGCATTCATGCAACCCGCCGCGTCGGCGGCCGGGTGCTCCAGGCTGCCCGCTTCCGCAAGCTCAAGACTGCGACCTCGTAAGGAGAAAACCCCCATGCGTGACCTCTACAGCAACGTCGGCATCCGGGCGGTAATCGCTCCCGTGGTCGTCGGCGACAACACCGCCACAGTTGGCACAGTGATCGACCGCGCCGGCTTCGAATCCGTGACCTACCTCATTGCGACCGGAACGCTCGCCGATGCCGATGCCACATTCGCGGTGCTTCTGGAGGAGAGCGACGCCAGCGGCTCCGGCTTTGCCGCCGTCGATGACGTCCACCTTCTCGGCACCGAAGCCGATGCGGGCTTCACCTTCGCCGACGACGGCGAGGTGCGGAAGCTCGGATATCGCGGCCTCAAACGCTACACCCGCCTGACGATCACGCCGACCGGCAACTCCGGTTCCGCGCCGATTGCCGCCCTCGCCGTGCTTGGCCATCCGGCCGACGCGCCGGTCAGCTAAGGAGATCCGACCATGACCGACACCGCAGTAGGGGCGAAATTCTACATCGGCCCCGTGAGCACCGCCGCGACGGCGGAAGCCTTCGAAGCCCTGTCCTTCGCCGAAGTGGCAGGCGTCGAGGACATCGCCGAATTCGGCGACACGTTCTCGGATTCGACCTTCACGCCGCTGGCGACAGGCCGGACGCAGCACCGCAAGGGCGCCGTCGATGGCGGCGCCTTCGACATCGTCGTCGATCTGATGGAGACCGGCGCCGGCCTCGACGCACTGATCGTCGCTTCGAAGTCCCGAAGCGGCAACTACGCGATGAAGGTCGAGCTTGACGACGAGCCGAGCGGCGGCACACCGACAACCTTCTATTGGCTCGGAAGGGTCATGTCGAACCGGCGCAACATCGGCAACGCCGACAACGTCATGCGGCGAACCTTTTCGATCGCGGTCAATTCGGACGTGATCGAAGTCGAGGCGGCGGCCTGATGAACATGCAACCGGGCTCCTTCACGGTCTATGCGGGAAGTCAGATTGCCCGGCTTGCGCCGACGCTCGGCTTTGCGCTGTTCGTCGAGGAGAGGCCGGGCGGTGCTCCTGCCCTTCTCGCCGAGTTGCGGGATGGGCAGATCACGGCTGTTCTCGACGTCATCGACCATTTCGACGACGTGATCGGAAGACGTTTCAGCGCATCGGATCTTGCCGAAATCGGCCCGCGCGTCATCGACCTCGTTCTCGGCATCTTCACGGCCGACGACGGCGAGGCCCCGGCGACGGGCAAGGGCGGCGGCGCAACCGTCACTCATGCCGAGCATCTGGCGTGGTCCTTCCGGGCGGCAACCGGCTGGCTTGGCTGGACCCCGGCCGAAGCCTACGCCGCGACGATCCCGGAAATCCGGCAGGCGTATCGAGGCCGTGTCGACATGCTCGGCGCGATCTTCGGCGGCGGCGAGGAGCGGCCCGACGTTCCGATCGAAAAGAAGTGGCGCGCCACATTTACCGCGCTCGGCACCAAAAAGGTTCCGCCCGCGCGACTGAGATAGGGGGGCGGGAGAGTAGGGCGCTCGCCGCGTCCGGCAACGATATCGACCTCGCCGCCCCCCACTTCCAATGTAGGCGCCAAGGTCGAAACGGCGAGAACCCGCGACCGGCTTCGCGGCCCCCTTGAGCACGAGCGGGGGAAGGGCTTCGGCCCATGCCGACCTACAACAGGAAGCGACCATGCCGCGACAGGCGCCGAGGATTTGCGGATGCGGTCTCAAGATCGCGCACGGCGAGCGTTGCCCTTGCCAGCGCCGGCAGGACGACGCGCGCCGGAAGCGGGCAGATGCGGCCCGGCCGTCGTCGGCCAGGCGCGGCTATGACAGCAAGTGGCGGACGGAAACCGCGACGTTTCTAGCCCGGCCGGAGAACCGGCTTTGCGCCTGCGGCTGCGGACAGGCGGCCGACATGGTCGACCACGTGATCGCGCACAAGGGCGACAAGCGGCTGTTTTGGAGCCGCGCGAATTGGCAACCGATGAACCGGCGGTGCAACAGTCGCAAGGCCGCAGCAACAGAAGGCGGATTCGGAAATCCGAGAATGTGACATGCGGACAAGCATTTCTGACGGCGACATTCAAGAATATCTCAACCTTGAGGCCGACGAATACGGCGGCGCTGGCGTCTATCTTCCTGCCCTCAAGGCGGCGGCAACCTCCCATATCGAGGCGCAAATCGGGAAGACGCTGCAAAGCTTCGTTGACGACGAAGGCGAAATCCCCGGCGGACTGTACACGGCAGCCCTGATGCTGATCGGCCATCTTTACGAAAACCGGGAGGCGTCGATTGTCGGTGTCTCGATTGGCGCTGTTCCCTTCGGCTTCGACGACCTCGTGCGACCCTATCGGACATGGGTGTTCGCATGAGCCTCGAAAGCCTCAAGCGGCGCCTCGCCGCGATCCCCGTCGAAGTCCGGCAGGCCGTGGCCCCGATCATCGAAGCCGAGGCGTCCCGCATGGTGGCGACGGCGCGGCGGTTTGCACCGGACGGCGACGGCGACCTCGATGCGTCGATCCGCAAGGAAGACGGCGCGCACCAGATGCAAACGCTTGTGAGGGCGGGTGGATCGTCAACGACCCGGCCCGTCCGCGACGGCGCTTCCGCCACTTATGACTATTCCCATGCCAACGAGTGGGGGACGGCCGACATGCCGGCGAACCCCTTCTTCTATCCGGCATGGCGCCTCACGAAAAAGAAGGCTTCGGCGGCAATCCGGCGGGCGATGCGCAAGGCGATCCGAGGGGGCAAGCGATGACCGAAGCATCCCTTGCCGTGCAAAAGGCGATCGGCGACCGGCTCGCCGCCGCTGCCGAGGTGACGGCCATCGTCCCGGCCGGGGACATCGCAGACCGTGGCGGCCGACCCGCCCGCTTCCCGTCGATCACGATCGGCGACGCCCAGGCACTGGACGCCGGGCTCGACTTGAAGCGGCGGCATGTCATCGTCGCCGCGACCCTTCACCTATGGCTCGCCGAGCCCGGCCTTGCCCGCGTGAAGGCGCTTGCCGGCGCCGTCAAGCGCGCCCTGCGGCCCCGGTTCACAACGTCGGACGGCTATCAGATCGCCGACCTCAAGGTCGAAGGCGTCCGCTTCCTTCGCGATCCGGACGGGCAGCACAGTCACGGCGTTGTCGACGTCGAGGCGCTGGTGAAGGAACCGACCTGATGCGCGCCGGCCGGCTGACACACCCAATCACGATTTGGCGTCGATCCGAGGAGCTTGACGAGTATCGGACACCGATCGAGGGATGCACGAATATCGTCATGACGCGGGCCGAAGTCGTTCAATGCTCGGCGCAAGACTTCATCAATAGCGCCGGCCACACTGCCGAACAAAGCATCGTGTTCCGAATCCGATACCGTTCCGACGTGCGGACAGAGAACGTCGTCCGGTGCAACGGCATCGATCATGAAATCATGGAAATCAAAGAAATCGGGCGGCGCAAGGCGCTTGAGCTTCGATGCGTGACGAGGGACTTCGGATGAAGGGAACGAAACCGCATCTGATCGTCGACAATTCAGGCGTGAAGCGCGCCCCGGCGGCGCCGTCATGGCTTTCCGACGAGGCTAAGGCCGAATGGCGCCGCGTGGTCCCCGTGCTTGTGCAGCGGCAAATCCTCACGGTCGCGGACCTCGGCGGGCTGGAAAACTACTGCATCGCGATCGGCCTTGTTCGCCAGATGGAAGCGAAAATCCAGATCGAAGGCGCGGTGATCGACAGCGGCAACGGCGCCCGCAAGAACCCGGCCGTTGCTATCCAGGCCGACGCCATCAACCGCGCCCGGCTCCTCGCCGCCGAGCTTGGGCTTACACCCGTGTCGCGGTCGCGTCCGTCGATCCGAACCGAGGAAGACAATGGCGATTCCGACTTGGGCTTCTGATGACAGTGAGATCCCGGACCCGCACGGCTATGGCGAAAGGGCGGTGCGGTTTCTTCGCGCGCTGCGGCATCCCAAGTCGCGGGCGGCAAAGCGCGCGTTTCAGCTTCCGCGCTGGCAAGAGAGGATCGTCCGCAAGATCTATGGCCCGTGTCACGAGGACGGCCGGCGGATCGCCCGCAACGTCGTGATCCTGCTGCCGCGTGGCAACCGCAAAACCTCCCTCGGCGCGGCCCTGTCCCTGCTGCACCTGTTCGGCCCGGAGCGGATCGACGGCGGCCAAGTCAACCTCGCCGCAGCCGACCGCAAACAGGCGCGGATTGCCTTCGACGAGGCCGTAAGCATCTGCCGGCAGGATCGCAAGATCACGGCTGCCGTCGAGTTTCAGGACTACAAAAACCGCGTGACCTTCCCGAAGGCCGGGACCGTGCTTGAGGCCCTGTCATCGGACGCCGGGACGCAGCACGGTCGCACACCTAGCTTTTCCCTCGTCGACGAGTTGCACGCTTGGCCGAAGCGGGAGCTTTGGGACGTCATCCGTACCGGCCTTGTGAAGACGGCCGGATCACTCCTCGTCGTCATCACCACGGCCGGGCGCGGACAGGAGAACATCGCGCACGACATCATCGATTACGCGCGGAAGGTGTCGCGCGGCGAGATCGACGACCCGGCGACGCTGCCGGTCCTGTTCGAGGCCGACCCGAATGCCGATTGGCGCGATGAAGACCTATGGCGGCAGGTGAACCCCGGCCTCGCCGATGGCTTCCCCGACATCGAAGGGCTTCGCCAGCTTGCCCGCGAAGCCGAGAACCGGCCGTCCGACCGCGATGCCTTCCGGCAATTGCATCTCAACATGTGGCTGGATCACTCGTCGTCGCCCTTCGTCGACATGGCCGTTTACGATCGCGGCGCCGAGCCGATCGACGTTGCCGCCCTCGCCGGCCGGCCATGCTGGATCGGTGTCGACATGAGCACGACCACGGACCTAACGGCGGTTGTCGCCGCCTTCCGCGACGAGGACGACGGTTACACGGTGCTGCCGTTTTTCTTCTGTCCGGCCGACAACCTTCGCGCCCGCGCCGACCGCGACGGCGTCCCTTATCCGCGATGGGCAGAGGCCGGCCACATGATCCCAACGCCGGGCAACGCCGTGGACTATCGCACCGTCGAGGCGAAGATCCGCGACCTTTGCGACCGCTTCGACGTGAGGGAAATCGCCTTCGACCGCGCCTATGCGATGCCGGTCATGTCGCCGCTTCTCGACGACGATTTCCCCGTGACGACGCTGCAACTCGGATGGGTGACGCAATCCCCGGCGCTCAACGAGCTTGAACGCGCAATCGTGACCGGAACCTTTCGCCACGGCGGACAGCCGGTGCTCCGGTGGTGCTTTCAGAACGTCGCAATCCAGACCGACCCGGCCGGAAATCGCACGATGCACAAGGGCAAGAGCACCGACCGCATCGACGGCGCCTTTGCAACGTGGATGGCGGTTTCCCGTGCGCAGGCCGGGGACAGCGGCCGATCGATCTACTCCGACGAGGCATCCCGCCCGGCCGGACTTCTCTTTGCGTGAGGTGAACCATGGCCCGCTCGGAACGTGACGAGCTGATAGTTGCCCTTGAGGCCCGCGTCTCGGGTTTCGAGCGTGAAATGTCCAAGGCGACGAAGACGGCAGATCGCCGATACAAGGAATTGACGGCCGGTTCCTCCCGTGCGGCAAAGCGGATGGAGACCGACTTCGCCGGCTCGGCGACCCGGATCAACTCGACGCTCGCCGGCCTCGGCACGCGGATGAAGACGGCCGGCGCCGGCATGCCTGCGGCCTTCGCGGGCGGCCTTCTCGGCGGCATCGGCGTTGGCGCGCTTTCCGAGCTTCCCCGCGTCTTCGCCGATATCACGCGCGGCCTTGCCAACATGAAAGCCGAAGCGGCAAGGGCTGGTCTCGGCGTCGAGGAATTCCAGGCGCTCGAATATGCGGCGAGCAAGTCGAAAGTATCGATCGACGCCATTGTCGACGGCATGAAAGAGCTTCAACTGCGGGCCGACGAGTATATCGTCACCGGCTCCGGATCGGCCTCGGAAGCTTTCCAGCGCCTCGGCTTCACGGCGGATCAACTCAAGGACCGGCTCAAAGACCCGTCCGCGCTTCTCCTCGAAATCGTCGAGCGTGTCCGCGATCTGGACAAGGCGGCGCAAATTCGCGTCTTCGACGAGTTGTTCGGCGGCACGGGCGGCGAGCAATTCTTGCAGATGATCGGACAGGGATCGGAAGGGATTCGCGACCTCATGAATGAGGCGCGGTCGGCCGGCCTCATCATTCAATCCGACATCATCGACAAGGCCGCAGAGATCGACGCGAAATTCGAGCAGCTATCGCGCACGATCGGCGTCACGTTCAAGTCGGCCATCGTGACGGCGGCCGACGCCATGGGCGACCTCATGGCCCTGATGCCGGATTGGTCAACGGGGCAAGGCCCGATGACAAAGGCCGGCGACCTTGCCGGGCGCCTCGCCGGCAGCGCGATCACCGGGCGGGGCGACCTGCCGGAAGGTGGTGCAGCCGGCGCCCGCGACCTTCTCCGGCAGCGGCTTGGACAGGGCTTCGACCCCGGATTTTTCTACCGTGACGACGTGATCCACAAGATGGGTGCGAGCTTCGGACCCGGTTCCAGGATGTCGACGACGGACGCGACGGCGTTGCTCCAGAAGCAGCTAGCCGGCGGGCGATCGGCTTCGGCCGTCACCGGCATGAAGTCGGATTTTGCCAACTCGCTTGCACTCATGATCGCCTCGGCGCCGGAGGCGGTGCGCTCGGCAACGTCCATCTCGTCGGGCTTCCGAAGCTTTCAGAAGCAAGCCGAGCTTTGGGATGCCGCAGTCAAGAAATACGGCAGCGAAGACGCCGCCCGGAAGTGGGTGGCACCGCCCGGCAAGTCGATGCACAACGCGGGCAACGCGGCGGATCTGGCATTCGGCACCGACGACGCCCGCAAGTGGTTTCACGAGAACGCGGGCAGCTATGGCCTGTCCTTCCCGATGGCGCACGAGCTTGGCACATTGAGGATGCCGGCGCGCGGGCATCGCAGAACGACGCGGATTTCCGGCAGCAGTACGAAGCCGGGCAGAAACAGGCCGGCGACTATGATGCGTTGATCGCGGCCGGCAACGAATGGATTGCAGCGCAACAGGCCGAACAGGCGGCGCTCGGAATGACGGCGCTCCAGGTGGCGCGGCTCCGGCATGAACAGGAGCTTTTCAACGCGGCCCGAAGCGCGGGCATTGCCCTATCGCCGCAGCAGCAGGCCGAGCTTGGCGCCCTCGCCGGCAAGATGGCCGAGGTGGAGATCGCGGCACAGTCGGCAGCGACGAGTCAGCAGGCTTTCGACGACGCCATGTCGTCCCTCGAAGACTATGGCGTTGGCGTCGTTCAGTCCCTCGTCGATGGCACGTTCGAATGGCGCGATGCCCTTCGCGCGCTGGTCCCGGTCATAATCAACGTGATCGGCAAGCTCGCCGAGGCCGGCAGCTTCCAAGGCATGTCCATTGGCGGCGGTGGCGGCGGTGGTCTCCTCGGCGGACTGTTCTCGGCAGTCGGCAGCCTGTTCGGCGGCATGTTCGGCGGTGGCGGTGGTGTCCCCTTGCCGCCTGTCCGTCCGACCTTCGCGCGCGGCGGCATCATGACCCCGAACGGCCCGGCGATCCTGCCGCGCTATGCGTCGGGCGGCGTGGCGCGCTCGGCTGCGATCTTCGGCGAGGCCGGTCCCGAAGCGGCGGTGCCTCTGCCGGACGGGCGATCGATCCCGGTTTCCTTCCGTCTGCCGAGCAAGCCGGCCGGCGCGCGGCCTAACGGCATGGTCGTGAACAACATCACGGGCGGCTCACTGACAATCGAGGGCAACGTCACGGACGACACAATGCCGAAGCTCCAGGCCGAGCTTGACCGGCGAGAGGCCGCGCTGAAACGTGAAATCCAGCGGAATTTTGGGGCAATGCAAGCCGGCTACAACATGAACAGGAGAATGTGATCACGGCCATTTAACGAGAAAAGCCCCACCTCCCGGCAGGGCTTTTCCGAACACACG
Organism: Methylobrevis pamukkalensis; assembly: GCF_001720135.1. Taxonomy (GTDB): domain Bacteria; phylum Pseudomonadota; class Alphaproteobacteria; order Rhizobiales; family Pleomorphomonadaceae; genus Methylobrevis; species Methylobrevis pamukkalensis. The sequence goes on along the minus strand of NZ_MCRJ01000128.1, from coordinate 71 downwards.
ACAGCCTCGCAAGCTTGTTATCGCCGACGCGAGGCCCGCTGCCCCCGATTAAGAGGCAGTCTCCAAGCCCG
>NZ_MCRJ01000127.1 GCF_001720135.1 Methylobrevis pamukkalensis | reverse complement strand
CTGACGACCAGCGTCGCCACCAGCGGCAGGATGAAGAACACGAGGAACACCGCCGCCATCGGCGCGGCCTGCCAGTAGGGGGTCCATCTCGACGCGGTCATCGAAGGGGTCGGCATGGCGGCTCCGGGGCGGTGAAACGGGGATCTCGCGGTCGTCGCATCTGCGGCCCACCCCTCTCCCTCCCCCCGCAAGGGGGGAGGGACGATGAAGGCGAGGACCTTTTCCCCCCGTGGCATCGCGCCGCGGCGGGAGCTCGTTCTGCAGGGACCGGCTCGATCCGGCGTCCCCTCCCCCTTGTGGGGGAGGGACAGGGAGGGGGGTGAGCGGCGCCCGCCGAACGCAGGATGGGCACGCACACCAAGCAAGGAAGAAGGGGCGGCCTGCGCCGCCCCCTCGCCATGGTCATCAGGCGGCGATGAACTCGTTCCACTTCTTGATCATGTATTCGTTCTCGTCCATGACCGAGTTCCAGCAGGCCACGCCGCCCATGCGCGCCTCGTAGGAGCCGCCGTCGCGCACCGCGCCGGCCTTTTCCAGGAGCGTGCCGTCCGGGGCCAGGATGTCCTTTTCCGCCGGCTTGCCTTCCATCCAGAAGGCCCACTCGTAGGGCTCCATGTGCTCCTTGGCGGTGTCGAGCACGGCCGAGTAGTAGCCCTGGCGGTTGAGGTAGGCGCCGGCCCAGCCCGAAAGGAACCAGTTGATGAACTCGTAGGCGCCGTCGAGCTCCTTGCCCTTGAGGGTCTTCGGCAGGCCGAAGCCCGAGGCCCAGGCGCGGTAGCCTTCCTTCAGCGGCTGGTAGGTGCAGGCGATGCCCTTGGAGCGCACGGCGGTCACGGCCGGCGACCACATCGACTGGATCACGACCTCGCCGGACGCCATCAGGTTGACGCTCTCGTTGAAGTCGGACCAGAAGGCGCGGAACTGGCCGGCCTTCTTGGCCTCGGTCAGCACGGCCATGGTCATGTCGATCTCTTCGCGGGTCATGTTGCCCTTGTCCGGATACTTGTACTTTCCGGTGGCTTCCACGACCATCGCGGCATCCATGATGCCGATCGACGGGATGTTGAGGATCGAGGCCTTGCCCTTGAACTCGGGGTTCAGCAGTTCCGCCCAGCTCTCGATCGGCCGGCCGATGATGTCGGGGCGGATGCCGAGCGTGTCGGCGTTGTAGGTGGTCGGGATCAGGGTGATCCACTCGGTCGGCTCGGCCGAGAAGGACTTGCCGTACTGCTTCTCCAGGTAGAACACCTTGGCCGGGGCGGTGCCCTGCAGGCCGACCTTCTTGCCGTTGATCTCGCCCTTGGTCATCACCGTGGCGAGCTTGTCGGCATACTTGATCTTGTTGGCGTCCATGCCCATCAGGTTGCCCGACGGCACCAGGTTCGGCAGGGAGAAGTATTCGCTGTCGACGATGTCGAAGGAATTGGGCTGGGTGATGATCCGCTTGGTCACGTCGTCGGTGGTGACCGGGATATACTCGATGGTGATGCCGAGGTCTTCCTTCGCCTTCTTCGCGATGTCGGCCGACTGGTTCACCGCCGTGCCGAGGTAACGCAGGGTCACGCCTTCTGAGGCGATGACCGCCGGGAAGCCGGTGATGGCGCCGGAGCCGGCGGCGAGCGCGGCGGTGGCGGCCGCGCCCTTGAGCACGTCGCGGCGGCTCACGGCCCTGGAGGTGATGTCTTTCGTCGTCATGTCGGACTGTCCCCTGTTGTCATCTTTGATGTGTCGGCGTCGCCGGGTGGTTGGAGCGCGGCGCCGGCCTCAGGCCGATGCCGCGAGTTCGTGGATGTCGCGGCTGTCCCAGCCGATCGCGGCGCGGGCGCCGGGCTCGACGGGACTGGCGAAGAAGGTGCGTTCGGGCACGATCGCCAGCAGTTCCTGCTGGTCGTCGCCGGCCAGGGTCACGACCACGGTGTAGCCCTGGTACTCGACGCTGGTGACGGTGCCGCCGCGGGTGTGGACGGTCGGCATGGCGGTCTCGTCGGCGCCGAGGGCCACCTTGTCGGCCCGCACGGTGACGCGCTTGCCACCGAGGTCGATCACGTTGTGGCCGCCCATGAATTTGGCGACGAACTCGGTGGCGGGCCGGTCGAAGATCTCCTGCGGCGTGCCGGCCTGCTCGATCTTGCCGTGGTTCATCACCACCGCGAGGTCGGCGAGCGCCATCGCCTCTTCCTGGCCGTGGGTGACGTGGATGAAGGTGATGCCGAGCTCGCGCTGGAAACGCTTCAGCTCGGCGCGCATGCGGATGCGCAGGAACGGGTCGAGCGCCGACAGCGGCTCGTCCAGCAGCAGGATCACCGGGTCCGTCACCAGCGAGCGGGCGAGCGCCACGCGCTGCTGCTGGCCGCCGGAGAGCTGGGCGGGCAGGCGGTCGGCATAGGGCGTCATCGCCACCAGCTCGAGCATCTCGTCGGCGCGCTTGTGGCGGTCGGCTTTGGAGGCGCCGCGCATCTTCAGCGAGAAGGCGACGTTGTCGCGCACCGAGAGATGGGGAAACAGCGCGTAGCTCTGGAACATCATTGCCGTGCCGCGCTTGACCGGCGGCTCGCCGTTGACCACGCGGTTGCCGATGACGATGTCGCCGTCGGAAATCTCCTCGTGGCCGGCGATCATGCGCAGGGTCGAGGACTTGCCGCAGCCGGAGGGGCCGAGCAGGCAGCAGTAGGTGCCGGCAGGAATCCGGATCGAGATCCGGTCGACGGCGACGGTGCCCGAATAGCTCTTGGTCACACTCGCCAGTTCGAGGTCGGCTCCACGAGACATGTCGGGCTCCTGCGGCGGTTGCTGTCTTGATGGCCGCCGCAGGCGAGGCCGGCGGCGGTTCGCAACCCTGTTGGCAAGCGACGTGCCAACTGCGCGGTGCCGGGCAAAACGCCGGGTGAATCAGCGGGCTGTGCGGCACGGTCGGAGCGGGGTACGATGACGGCCGGCGGCCCTCTGCAGGGTCATGCCGAATTTGCGGGCAATTGCACACAATCACTGCGCCAATTTGTATACAATCTCGATTTGCGGAGCCGGCGGGCGCCCGATATCCTTGGTCATGGCGTCGCTGCGGCCGGACCGGACGAGCGGCGCGGCATGCGCGGTCCGGGAGGCTGGAGCTTGACCGTCGGCGGAGTGAAATCGGCGCGTTCCCGCGCCCCTTCACGGGGCAGCGACGGCGGTCGGGCGGCGGACCCCGGCCTTGGCGGCCGGGCAGGCGCGGGCCTGCGCGGCGCGCGGGCGCGGGCGATCTATGTTTCGGTCCTCGAGGCGATCCTGTCCAACCGGCTGTCGCCGATGACGCGGCTTCCCGAGGACGATCTCGGCAGCATCTACGGCGCCAGCCGCACGATCGTGCGCTCGGCGCTGGAAGCGCTCGCCCATGACGGCGTCATCGTCATCGAGCCCAACCGCGGCGCCTTCGTCGCCAGCCCCGGCACCGCCGAGGCGCGCGAGGTGTTCGACGCGCGGCTGCTGATCGAGCCGCAACTGGCCGCCCGCGCGGCCGAGCGCGTGTCCTTTGCCGACATCGCGGCCCTGCGCCGGCATCTCGACGCGGAGGAGGCCGCCGTCCACGGCGAACGGCAGCAGCAGGCGATCCTGCTGTCGGGGCGATTTCACGTGCTGATGGCCGATGCGGCGGGGCAGGTGACGCTGGCCCGCTTCGTGCGCGAACTCGTCTCGCGCTCGTCGCTGATCGTCGCGCTCTACTGGCGGCGGCGCGATGCGACCTGCGCCTGCAGCGCCCACCGGGCGCTGGTCGAGGCGCTGGCTGCGGGGCGGCCGGAGCTGGCCCAGCAGCTGATGCGCGATCACCTCGCCGAAACCCTCGACGGGCTCGATCTGACCGACCCGCGTCAGGGCGTCTCGGATCTGTCTGCCGCACTCACCGGCGGCTGACGCCCCGGGGGCCGGCCATCATCCCGTTCATTGCCTGCGTCACGCCGGCTTGGCGGCGGCGGCCGAAGGCGTTCCGCCGGCGGCGGGCAGGGCCGCCGGCACCGGGCTCATCGTCGTGGGGATCTGCGCGGTCGGAAGGACGGAGGCGGGGGGCGCGAGGGACAGGGCCGGCCCCGGTGCCGCGGCACCGCCCGCGGCTGCCGCACCGCCGCCATCGGCCCGGCCGGTTGCGCCTTCGGCCAATGCCGGCAGAGTTTCGGCATGAACCTGGCGGATCGCCCTCAGCTTGCCGGCGAGGGCCTCGAGCCGCATGTCGTTGGCCCGGTTGACGGCGACGGCGGCGCTGATCCGGGCCTCGCGCATCACCTCGGGATCGGGCTCGCCGTCGTCATCCAGCGCCACGAGGCGCAGGTCGTCGGCGATGCGGGCGATGGCAAGGTCGGAGAGAGCGTTGCGGTCGTCGTCCGCGCGCGGGTCGCGGCTGTGCTCGGGGCGGATTGCTGCCGGGCCGAACCGCAGCGGCTCGGGCGACGCGGCCTGCGCAGGGGACCGCAGCGCGCGGGCGATCCGGGCCTCGATCGCGGATTCGGCCAGGCCCAGCCGGTCGCGCAGCTCGCGCAGGCTGGCCTCGCGCTGGTCGAGATCCTCGCGCAGCCGCTGCGCCCGGCTTTCCGTCTCGCCGACCTGCGCGACCAGATCCGCGTTGCGGGCCCGCAGTGCGGCGGCCTCGCCTCCGGTGCGTTCGGCCAGGATGCGCGCCTCGACCAGCCGGTCGCCGAGATCGGTGGCCTTGCGTTCGAGCCGGGCGGTGCTGGCGGCATGGACCGCGCGCAGGGCATCCTTCTGCGCGGAAAACTCCTCGAGCGTCATCGGCAGGCGGGCCTCGATGTCGCGCCGGGCCAGCCGGGCGGCGCGCCGGGCATAGGCCGGCAGCACCAGCAGGGCCAGAAGCCCCGCGGTGAGCGCACCGAGCGTGAAGAACATCGCCTGTTCGATCAAGATCGCCTGCCAGAGCCCGTGAGGGCAAGAGTGTCGAGAAACCGGGTCTTGAAGAGACGACTTTGCCGTGACCGTCGCGCGGGGCCGGGCCCGTCCGGATGGACTGGCAGATGCCGCGTAAATCCTTCAGGCGCCAAGCATAAGCCGATGCGACAGGCGGATCAACGCCACCCGGTCAGAAGGGATTCCACGTCGGCTGCGGTGTGAACTTCAGATAGCCGACGTTGATGCCGAGCCGGGCGCCGACGCCGGAGCGCACCGGCACCAGCACGATGTCGTCCGAGCGCATCGCGGTCATGCCGAAGCCGCCGACCACGTAGGCCGAGCCGTCCACGCCGGCAAAGCGCCGGTAGATCGCGTCCACCGACGGCAGGTCATAGACGAGGATCATGGTCCGCGCGCCGTCGGCGCCGAGGTCGAGGCCGAAGGTCGGGCCCTGCCAGAAGACCTTGAGGTTGCCGGCGTTGCGGGTGAACAGCGTGCCCTCGCCGTAGCGCAAGCCGCCGAAGATGGCGCCGGTGCCCTCCTGGCCGAGGATGTAGCCGTTGGGCTGGCCGTACTGGGCGACCGCCTTTTCCACGACGCTGGCCAGACCGGCCGAAAGCTGGCCGAAGAACTGGTTGCCGGCGCCGACCAGTTCCTCGCCGGAGTAGCCGGTGTCGCCGGTCTGCTGGGCGGCCGCCGGCAGGATGGAGGCCGGGCCGAGCGTGGTCGCGAGCGCGGCCACCAGCAGCAGACTGCGGAAGAGCCGAGTGAAGATGCCCTGCATGCGATCGTTCCCTTCTCGTCGAGACGGCGCCCCGATCCCCGGGCACGGCAGACCGGTTGCAGCCGACCTCACACCCTCCGGGACGTCTAGCAATTGGTCGATCATGGTTGCCAGCCGGTTAACGGTCCGTCAGGCAACGAAGGGGCCCGCATGCCGGTGAGGCGCCGTGCCGGGTTCGTGCCGAATGTGGGGCGCAAGAGTTCCTTGGGGTTTTCATGCTCTGGTCGGGGCCGGAGGCGTGATCATGGTGGCCCTACAGTCGAAGACGAATCCGGCATCACGACGGCAGCGCCCCGCGGCGCGCGGCGCGCTGTGGCGGGCGTGCGGGATGATCGCATGGCTCGCTCTCGCCACGACGCCGGCGGCGGCCCTCAACGAGCGCATCGTCCACGACACCTATACCGGGCTTGCGCTCTACGGCTTCGACCCCGTCGCCTATTTCACCGAGGGCGGGCCGCGCGAGGGCAAGGCCGACTACGAGAGCGAACATGACGGCGTCTTCTGGCGCTTTGCCAGCCGGGGCAACGCCGCCGCCTTCGCCGCGGCGCCCGCGGTCTATGTCCCGGCCTACGGCGGTCATTCGGCCGTCGCGGCGGCGGCCGGCTTTCCGGTGCCCGGCGCGCCGGAGTTCTTTGCCATCCGCGACAACCGGCTGTTCCTCTTTTCCTCCGCCCAGCAGCGCGACCAGTGGCTGAAGGATGCCGCGCGGCTGATCGCCGAGGCCGATGCCCGCTGGCCGGTGATCATCGAGAGCCTCGCTTCGCGCTGAGCCGTCCGGCGGCAGGGTGACGGCGGGTTGGCAGTCGGGGCGGGGGCGTGTATCCAGTCGCAGCGGGAAAAACCGCGGCAATCGACGATTCGGCAGGGAACGGAAAGGCTCGCGTTCCCCCGAAATGGGTGGAGAGGCGCATGTCCACGGATTCCAAGATCGCGGCCCTCGATTTTGCGGCGCTTCTCTGCTCCAAGGTCTGCCACGACATCATCAGCCCGGTCGGTGCGATCACCAATGGTCTCGAGGTTCTCGACGAGGAGAACAACGAGGACATGAAGGAATTCGCCTTCGACCTGATCCGCAAGAGCGCCCGCACCGCCTCCGCCAAGCTCCAGTTCGCACGCCTTGCCTTCGGCGCGGCCGGCTCTGCGGGCGCCGAGGTCGACCTCGGCGATGCCGAGAAGGTGGCCAAGGGCTACATGGAGAGCGAGAAGGCCGAGTTCGTGTGGAACGCGCCGCGGCTGCTGCTCCCGAAGAACCAGGTCAAGCTGCTGCTCAACATGCTGCTGTGCTCGCTGCACGCCATCCCGCGCGGCGGCGTCATCACCGTGACGCTGGAGGGCGGCGCGCCCTGTCCGCTGCAGCGGATCGAGGCGCGGGGCACCGCCGCGCGCATTCCGCCGCGGCTCGTCGAACTGCTGGCCGGCGAGATCGACGCGCGCCCGACGCCAGGCGATCCAGCCTATTACGCCGGCCTTCTCGCCCGCGAAGCCGGCATGCGCGTCACGGTCGAAAAGACCGAGGATACTGTCGTCGTCTTCTCGGCCGCGGCCAATCCCGCGGACGTGGCGCCGGCCGACGCGCTCTGACGGCCCTAGTCGTCACATCTCTACTTGCATTGTCTTGCGCGGGGATCATGTTTTCCCGTGCCGCGTGTTGTCGGAATCTTGCCCGGTACATAAAAGTCCGGATATCCGGCTTCAGCCAATGTTAACCGTTTGACCCGACACTTCTGGACGGGGAACGTGCCCGAGGATCTTTCCGCAGGATGGAAAGCCGTGGCGCGGGTGCCGTCCGGGGAGTGCGCACATGGATGATCTTCTGAGGGAATTCCTGACGGAGACGAATGAAAGTCTGGACGTCGTTGACGTCGAGCTCGTGAAGTTCGAGCAGGAGCCGAACAACGCACGTATCCTCGACAACATCTTCCGTCTGGTCCACACCATCAAGGGAACCTGCGGGTTCCTCGGCCTGCCGCGCCTCGAGGCGCTGGCGCATGCGGCCGAGACCCTGATGGGCAAGTTCCGCGACGGCGCGGCCGTCACCCCGGAGGCGGTCAGCCTCATCCTCCTGACCATCGACCGGATCAAGGCGATCCTCGCCGAGCTCGAGGCCCGCGAGGGCGAGGAGCCGAAGGGCGAGGACACCGACCTCATCAAGCAGCTCGAGGCGATGTCGATCGCCGGCGACGCCAGCATGGCCGAAGCCAAGAAGAAGCCCGCCAAGCCCGAGACCCGCGGCACGCTTGCCGACCAGACGCTGGAGCGCGAGCTGCGCCTCGGCGAGGTCTCGCTCGACGAGCTGGAGCGCGCCTTCCGCGAGACGGCCGTCGAAGTCACCGTCGCCGAGGAGGAGGTCGTCGAGACCACCGCGGCGGCCGGCATCGACTTTGCCAAGGTCGCCGCCGAACTCGACGCCCGCATGGGCAAGACCGGACCGGTCAAGGCGATCGCCAAGGCCGCCGTCAAGAGCGACGAGGACGCCGGCGACAGCGGCGAGGCCAAGGCCAGCGTCTCCAGCCAGTCGATCCGCGTCACGGTCGAGACGCTCGAGAACCTGATGACGATGGTCTCGGAACTGGTGCTGACCCGCAACCAGCTGCTCGAGATCGTCCGCCGCCACGAGGACAGCGAGTTCAAGGTGCCGCTGCAGCGGCTGTCCAACGTGACGGCCGAGCTGCAGGAAGGCGTCATGAAGACGCGCATGCAGCCGATCGGCAACGCCTGGCAGAAGTTGCCGCGCATCGTGCGCGACCTTGCCAACGAGCTGAAGAAGGAAATCGAGCTGGAGATGATCGGCGCCGAGACGGAGCTCGATCGCCAGGTTCTCGAACTGATCAAGGATCCGCTCACCCACATGGTCCGCAACTCGGCGGACCACGGCCTCGAGACCGTCGAGGGCCGGCGCAAGGCGGGCAAGCCCGACAAGGGCATCATCCGTCTCTCCGCCTATCACGAGGGCGGCCACATCATCATCGAGATCGCCGACGACGGCCGCGGCCTCAACGTCGAGCGGATCAAGCAGAAGGTCGTCGAGAACGGGCTGGCCACCGAGGCCGAGCTCGAGAAGATGTCCGACGCGCAGATCAACAAGTACATCTTCGCCGCGGGCTTCTCCACCGCTGCCGCCGTCACGTCCGTCTCCGGGCGCGGCGTGGGCATGGACGTGGTGCGCAACAACATCGAGCTGATCGGCGGCACGGTCGACCTGAAATCGGTGTCCGGCAAGGGCACCGCCTTCACCATCAAGATCCCGCTGACGCTGGCGATCGTCTCGACGCTGATCGTCGAATCGAGCGGCGACCGCTTCGCCATCCCGCAGCTGTCGGTGGTGGAACTGGTGCGGGTCCAGTCGAACTCCGAGCACCGCATCGAGCGGATCAAGGAGACGCCGGTCCTGCGCCTGCGCAGCAAGCTGCTGCCGCTCGTCACCCTCAGCAACATGCTGGGCACGGCGGACGCCTCCAGCGCCACGGCCGACGACGGCTTCATCGTCGTCATGCAGGTCGGCAGCCAGACCTTCGGCATCGTGGTCGACGGCGTGTTCCACACCGAGGAAATCGTCGTCAAGCCGATGTCGAAGATGCTCCGGCACATCACGATGTTCTCGGGCAACACGATCCTCGGCGACGGCAGCGTCATCATGATCATCGACCCGAACGGCATCGCCTCGGCGATCGGCACCTCGGTGACGGCCGAGATCGGCGACCTCAGCGACCACGAGAAGGTGCAGGCGGTGGACGACACCAATGCCCGCGTCTCGATGCTGCTGTTCCGTGCCGGCTCGCCCGAGCCGAAGGCCGTCCCGCTGTCGCTGGTCACGCGCCTCGAAGAGTTCGAGATCGAGAAGATCGAGCGCTCCAACGGCCGCGAGCTGGTGCAGTACCGCGGCTCGCTGATGCCGCTGGTGCGCATGAACGAGATGGTGCGTCACCGCACCGAGGGCACCCAGCCGATGCTGGTGTTCTCCGACGCCGGCCGCTCGATGGGCCTCGTGGTCGACGAGATCGTCGATATCGTCGAGGAGCGCCTCGACATCCAGGTCGGCTCCGACATCCAGGGCGTGCTGGGCTCGGCGGTGATCAAGGGCAAGGCGACCGAGGTCATCGACATCGGCTACTACCTGCCGCTCGCCTTCGAGGACTGGTTCTTCCGCAAGGAATTCGCCCAGGCCGCGCTCACCCGTCGCCTGCTGTTCGTCGACGACAGCCCCTTCTTCCGCAACATGCTCGGGCCGGTGCTGAAGGCGGCCGGCTTCGAGGTGACGATCTGTGCGTCGGCCACCGACGCGCTGCGCCGGGTCGCCGAGGCGCCGACCTTCGACGTGATCGTCTCGGACATCGAGATGCCCGGCGTCAACGGCTTCGAGTTCGCCGAGACGCTGCGCCGTGATCCGCGCCTCAAGGCCACGCCGATCATCGCGCTGTCCGCCCTCTGCACGCCGGCCTCGATCGAACGGGGCCGCCAGGCCGGCTTCGACGACTATGTCGCCAAATTCGACCGGTCGGGGCTGATCGCCTCGCTCAAGGAACTCACCAACCAGGACATGGGGATGGCGGCATGACCAGCATCACCGGCGACAACAACAACGACAAGGGTCTGGCCTCCGACAGCATCCAGTTCGTGACCGTGGTGATCGGCGGGCAGCTGTTCGGCCTGCCGATCCACAAGGTCCACGACGTGTTCGTGCCCGAGAGCATGACCCGGGTGCCGCTGGCCCAGCCCGAGATCGCGGGGGTGCTCAACCTGCGCGGCCGGATCGTCACGGCGATCAACATGCGCCGCCGGCTCGGCCTGCCGCTGCGCGAGGGCGCCATGGCATCATGGCGGTCGGCATCGAGTTCCGCTCCGAGTCCTACGGCCTGATCATCGACGAGGTCGGCGAGGTGCTGACGCTGCCCAACGGCACCCGCGAGCCGAACCCGTCGAACCTCGACCCGCGCTGGGCCGAGATCTCGGGCGGGGTCCACCGGCTCGACGGCCAGCTGATGGTGATCCTCGACGTCGAGCGCGTGCTCGGCAGTCTCTACGAACAGATGGCGGCGTGAGGCCGCTGACGGAATACACGGCGGCATGAGGCCGCCGGTCGCCGCCAGGGGCGGCGAACCCTCCAGCGGTCCGGCACGCAGGTGCGTGCCGGCCGGCGAGGGGGCCAGAGGCGGCCGCGGGCGCGCGATCGGCCACAGATGGAGCTCAAGATGAAAAGCTGTCTCGTTGTCGACGATTCCAGCGTGATCCGGAAGGTTGCACGCCGGATCCTGGAGGATATGTCCTTCGCCATCACCGAGGCCGAGGACGGCGAGCAGGCGCTGCGCGCCTGCCTCGACCACATGCCCGATGCGATCCTGCTCGACTGGAACATGCCGGTCATGGATGGCATCGAGTTTCTCGGCAAGCTGCGCAAGCTCGACGGCGGCAACGCCCCGAAGGTCGTGTTCTGCACCACCGAGAACGATGTCGGGCACATCGCCAAGGCGATCCGCGCGGGTGCCAACGAATACATCATGAAGCCGTTCGATCGCGAGATCGTCGAGGCGAAGTTCCAGGAAGTCGGCCTGATCTGATCCCGTCCGGGGTCGATCGGGACGTGACGAGCGGAAGAGAAGAACAATGACGGCGACACTACAAGCCACCCCTCCTCCTGGCCCGGTCACGGATCCGATCAAGGTCATGGTCGTGGACGATTCAGTCGTGATCCGCGGCCTGATCGGCCGCTGGGTCGACGAGGAACGTGCAACCGCCGTCGTGGCGAGCCATCGCAACGGCCGGCTGGCGGTCGAGGACGTCAAGCGCGCCAATCCGGATGTGGTGGTGCTCGACATCGAGATGCCCGACATGGACGGGCTGACCGCGCTGCCGCTGCTGCTGAAGGAAAAGCCCGGTCTCGTGGTGATCATCGCCTCGACGCTGTCGCGCCGCAACGCGGAGATCAGCCTCAAGGCCCTGTCGCTGGGTGCGGCCGACTATGTGCCCAAGCCCGAGGGCAACAGCCGCGTCACCACCTCGCCGGAGTTCCGGCGCGAGCTGATCGAGAAGATCATCAGCCTCGGCGAACGCGCCCGGCGCCGCGGTCAGCGCCCGATGAGCGCGACGCTGGCGATGCAGGCCCGCAGCGCGTCCGCGCCGGC
>NZ_MCRJ01000126.1 GCF_001720135.1 Methylobrevis pamukkalensis | reverse complement strand
CCGGCGAGAGGGCTTGCGGGGCTCGAAGGGTCAGGCGTGGAATGCCTCGATCAGCGAGCGGTGCGTCGCCGCGCCCGTCATGGCGCCGTCGCCGACCGCGAGCGCGACCGAACCAGCCGCCCGCGCGACATCGCCGCAGGCAAAGACGCCGGGGATGCTGGTCTCCTTCATGGGAGAGGTCCGGATGAACGGCCCCATCGGCCCTTCGTCCATGTCGCAGCCAAGGTCGGCCGCGACGGTGCTCGCCATCCGTGTGCGGGGCATGAGGAAGAGGCCGGCAAGATCGATGGAGTGCCCACCTTCCAGTTCCATGGTCGCGCGTTCGCCGCCGACGGCAAGGACACGATCCTCGACCACGCTGACACCGCGCTGCGCGAGGGCGGTCCTCTGGCTGTCGTCCGGATGCCAGGCGCCGTTGGTGAAGAGCGTGGTCGGCCCCCATTCGGGGATCAGCATCGCGTGATGAAACCACATCGGCGCCGTGGCGAGGACGCCTAGAGGACCCCGATCGAGTTCGTAGCCGTCGCAGTAGGGGCACATGAACACGCTCCGGCCCCAGCGTTCCGCAAGGCCGGGAATCTCGGGCAGCGTGTCGACCACACCGGTCGCAAGGACGAGGCGCCGGCCCTCATGGGTGTCGCCGCCTTCGACCCGGACACGGAAGCCGTCATCGATGGGGTGAGCACCGGACACGTCGCCCTCGATCCAGGTCACGGTCGGATAGCGAAGCAACTGGGTGCGGGCCCGCTCGGCGATCGCGCCGGGGGCCTCGCCGTCGCTGCCGAGAAAGCCGTGCGCGGCATGGGCAAAGCGGTTGCGGCGCCGGCCGGCATCCACGACGAGGACGGTGCGGCGGGCTCTAGCCAGTTGCAGGGCAGCCGACATCCCCGCGTAGCTGCCGCCGATGATGACTGCGTCATGACGCATGGTCCGGGCCTCCGTGTTGGTGGACTGAGGATCGATGCCGGCGCAGTTCGTCGGCAAGGGAGGCGAGGGTGACCTCGCCAAGCCGCTGCAGGAGCCGGGTTTCCGCCTCGGCGAGGGCGTCGCCAAGCGCATGGTTCACGGCGCGCTCGACCAGACACACCGGATCTTCGGTCTTGTTGCCGATCGCGAAGATCTCGGGCGTGCCGAGGGCGCGGTAGATGTCGGCGAGCGTGACGGCCGTCAGGTCGCGGGCAAGACGCCAGCCGCCGCCGTGCCCCTTTTCGGAGGTCACCAGACCGGCCTCCCGCAGGCCGGCCATGGTCCGGCGCACCACGGCGGGATTCGTCGACATGCACTTGGCGAGCACCTCGGACGTGACCGGGGCGGTGTGGTCGGCCATGTGCAGCAGGGCATGCAGGGTGGCCGACAGGCGGCTGTCTCTTTTCATGTAACTTCAAATGATACATGAAAGCGCAAACGTCAAGCCCCCGCCGCACCGGCGGGGGCTTCAGGCCGGCGCAGACTCACACCTTGCCGGCGATCTTCAGGCGAAGGCGTAGCGGACGGCGTATTCGCGCAGGGCGTCGAATCGGCCGGAGGCGCCGCCGTGGCCGGAGGTCATGTCGACGTCGAGGAGGACCGGGCCGGGACCGGTGGTCAGTTCTCGCAGGCGCGCGACCCATTTGGCCGGCTCCCAATAGGTGACGCGCGGGTCGGTGAGGCCGGCGATCGCCAGCACCGGCGGATAGGGCAGCGCCGCGACATTCTCGTAAGGCGAATAGGCGAGGATGTTGCGGAAATCCTCTTCGCTGGTGATCGGGTTGCCCCATTCGGGCCATTCGGGCGGGGTCAGCGGCAGTGTGTCGTCGAGCATGGTGTTCAAGACGTCGACGAAGGGGACGACGGCGATGATGCCGCCGAAGAGGTCCGGCGCCATGTTGGCGACCGCGCCCATCAGCATGCCGCCGGCCGAGCCGCCCATGGCGACGATCTGGCCGCGTGTGGTCAGACCCTCGGCGACGAGATGCTCGCCGCAGGCGACGAAGTCGGTGAAGGTCTTGGTCTTCCCGCCCTTGCGCGCCGTCCGGTACCAGTAGTCGCCCTTGTCGTTGCCGCCGCGGATATGCGCCGTGGCGTAGATGAAGCCGCGGTCGACCAGCGACAGCACGCTGGTGGAGAAGGACGCGGTCATGGCGATGCCATAGGCGCCGTAGCCGTAGAGCATCACGGGGGCCGAGCCGTCGAGCGGCGTGTCCCTGGCGTAGAGCAGCGTCAGCGGGATCATCTCGCCGTCGGCGGCCGGCACCTGCAGGCGGCGGGCGACATAGGCCTCCGGATCGTGGCCGGAGGGCACCTGCTGCTCCTTGCGCAGCACCCGCTCGCGGGTGGCCATGTCGTAGTCGTAGACGCGCGAGGGCGTAGTCGGCGACGAGTAGGTGAAGCGCAGCATCGACGTCTCGAACTCGAAGCCGTCCATCATGCCGAGGGAATAGGCCTCCTCGGCAAAGTCGATCGCGTGTTCCTCGCCGGTCGACAGCTGGTGGATGACGATCCGCGGCAGGCCGTCCTCGCGCTCGATCCGCACCATGCGGTCGCGGTAGACGGTCATGCCGAGGATCAGCCGGCCGGAGCGGTGGGGAACGAAGTCGCGCCAGTTGGCGCGCGAGGGATCGGCGACCGGGGCGGTGACGACCTTGAAGTCCGGCGCGTCGGCATTGGTGAGGATCAGGAAGGTGGCGGTGCCGTCGTCGTCGAGGCCGTATTCGACGCCGGTCTCGCGCGGGGCGATCAGCCTCGGCTCGGCCAGCGGATCGTCAGCCGGGATCACCCGCAGCTCCGACGTCTCGTGGTCATGGATGTCGATGACGATGAAGCGGCCGGACTGGGTCTTGCTGACGCCAAGGAAGAAGGACGGGTCGCTCTCCTGGTAGACGAGCACGTCGCTCTCCACCGGGGTGCCGACCTCGTGGCGGAAGATCTTCTCGGTGCGGTGGTTCTCGTTGAGGACCGCATAGAACACGTGGCGTCCGTCCGCCGACCACACGCCGCCGCCGGCGGTGGAGGGGATCTCGTCGGCAAGGTCGGCGCCGGTGGCAAGGTCGCGGAACTTCAGCGTGTAGTATTCCGAGCCCTTGTCGTCATAGGCCCAGGCAAGGCGGCTGTGGTCCGGGCTGTGCGAGGCGCCGGCAAGCTTGAAATAGTCCTTGCCCTTGGCCAGCAGGTCCGCATCGATCAGCACTTCCTCGGTGCCGCCCTCCCGCGGGCTGCGCACGAGTTTGGGATGCTGGGCGCCCTGCTCGTAGCGGGTGCCGTAGGCCCAGGGGCCGTCGGGGGCGGGGACGGAGCTGTCGTCCTCCTTGATGCGGCCGCGCATCTCGGCGACCAGCGTGTCCTGCAGCGCCTTGGTGTCGGAGAGCCAGTCGGCGGTGTAGGCGTTCTCGGCCTCCAGATGGGTTCGGATGTCGGGCTCCAGCAGGCTCGTGTCGCGGAACACCTCCTGCCAGCGGGCCGAGCGCAGCCAGCCGTAGTCGTCGGTGATCTCGATGCCGTGGACGGTACGGACAACGGGGCGCTTCTCGGCATGCGGCGGCGTGAGCGGGGCGGCGGAACGGGTCATCGGACGGGCGACCTTGTTGGCTGAGACTGGGGCTGGGGCGGGCTTGGCGCCCGGACGACATGGCGCGACACGGGAGCGGAGAGATCGCACCCGCACGGCCGCCGCGCAAGGGGAGCACCGGGCGGAAGCGCCTGATCGGCCCTCTCGATCCGGTACGGATGTCGTAAAGTGAGCGCAGCGAATCGCATCACGGGCCGGATCATGCCGGCAGGGAGACAGCAGGAATGACGAAGCTCAAGATCACGGCCGGCCCCTACACCTTCGACGCCCGGCTGGAGACCGAGAAGGCACCGGCGACCTGTGCCTCGTTCCTCAAGCGCCTGCCCTTCGAAAGCCAGGTTGTGCATGTGCGCTGGAGCGGCGAGGGCGTGTGGATGCCGCTCGGCGACATGAATTTCGACGTCGGCTACGAGAACCACACGAGCTATCCCGCGCCGGGCCAGATCATCCTCTATCCGGGCGGCATCAGCGAGACCGAGATCCTGCTCGCCTATGGCGGCGTGCACTTTGCCTGCAAGATGGGCCAGCTGGCCGGCAACCACTTCATCACCATCAGCTCCGACCTCGACAAGGTGACGGAGCTCGGCAAGATGACGCTGTGGAAGGGTGCCCAGCCGATCCGTTTCGAACTCGCCTGATCGCGCGACGCGGCCTCAGCCCTGGCGCGTGACCGGCGCAAGGGCGAGGGCGTTGCCGTTCATGCAGTAGCGCAGGCCTGTCGGCGCCGGCCCGTCGGGGAAGACGTGGCCGAGATGGGCGTCGCAGGCCGCGCAGCGGATCTCGGTGCGGCGGGTGAAGAAGGACCGGTCGGAATGCTCCTCGACCGCCTCCGGCCGCAACGGTGCGTAGAAGCTCGGCCAGCCGGTACCGGAGTCGTATTTGGTCTCGGACGAGAACAGCGGGCTGTCGCAGCAGACGCAATTGTAGATGCCGGGGGTCTTTGCATCCCAGTAGGGGCCGGTGAAGGCGCGCTCGGTGCCGTGCTCGCGGGTGACGCGATACTGGTCCGGGCTCAGCATGGCCCGCCATTCGGCGTCGGAACGGGTGATCTTGGTGGTTGGCCGGTCGGTCATGACACTCCCTCGCAAGTCCTTGGTGTCTGCGCGTGATATGGTGTTTTCCGGCGGTTCGGCAATGCGGGGATGCGGGAAACGGCGCCGCGTGACAGGCCTCGCGGCGGCAGGGGAGGGGAAGCGGCCCATGACGTCACGGACCAACGACTTCGGCCAGCCGATCGGCGATGCCTTGCCGGACTGGGCGCCGGCGCCATGGCCGCCGGCAACGCCGATGAGCGGACGCCTGGTGCGCCTTGAGCCGCTGTCGGCCGCGGCCCACGGCGACGCCCTGTTCTCCGCCTTCGCGCTCGACCCGGAGGGCCGGAACTGGACCTACATGAACATCGGTCCCTTTCCCGAACGCGGTGCGTTCGATGCCTGGCTGGCCTGGGCCGAGGCGAGCCGTGACCCGATGTTCCACGCGGTCGTCGATGTGGCGAGCGGCGAGGCGGTGGGCTTTGCCAGCTACATGCGGATCGACCCGGCCGCCGGGGTGATCGAGGTCGGCTACATCATGTTCTCGCCGCGCCTGCAGCGCACCGCCCACGCCACCGAGACGATGTATCTGATGATGGCCCGCGTGTTCGACGAACTCGGATACCGGCGCTACGAATGGAAGTGCGACAGCCTCAACGCGCCCTCGCGCCGGGCAGCGGAGCGCTTCGGCTTCACCTTCGAGGGCATCTTCCGGCAGGCGACGGTCTACAAGGGCCGCAACCGCGACACCGCGTGGTTCTCGATCCTCGACGGCGAATGGCCGGCGATCGCCGCCGCCTTTCGGGCCTGGCTCGACGCGAAGAATTTCGATGCCGATGGCCGGCAGATCGCGCCGCTGCGGGCTCAGGGTCCGCGTTGAACGCGTGCAGCGGGAGCAGGAACCGCCGGTATGGGCGGCCGCGACGAGGCATAGACCCAGTCGAACATGTCCGTGAGCAGTCTATCGGCGCGCGGGGCGGGCAGATAGCCGCTCGTCAACCCCCGCACGCGCCCGCCTTATTGACAATTCCTTGATCGTTTTATGGGACAAGACTCCCGAAGGATTGTTGCCCAGCACGAATCGTCCGGCTAGGTCTGACGTACGAACCCTGCCCACGCAGATTCGGCGTCCCGCGGCTGTCGACGAGCCCTGGCAAGGCCGGACCACGAGAGCGAGTTGATGACGAGCGACGCCCACGACTGGATCTTTCTTGCCGCCGCCGCCCCGTTTCTGGCGGCTCTCGTCGCCCCGCTGCTTCATCGCCTCCTCGGCCCGCTCGCCGGCTGGCTGCTCGCGCTGGTCCCGCTCGCCATCTTCGTCGGCTTCTGCAGCCTGATCCCGGCCGTTTCGGCCGGCAATGCGGTCACCGTCGGCATCGACTGGATGCCCGCCTACGGCTTCCGGCTCTCCTACTTCATCGACGGGCTGAGCCTGCTCTTTGCCCTGCTGATCACCGGCATCGGCACCTTCATCGTCATCTATGCGGGCGGCTACCTGAAGGGCCATGCGCAGCAGGGCAGGTTCTATTCCTACATCCTGATGTTCATGGGCGCGATGCTCGGCCTGGTGCTGGCCGACAACCTGATCCTCCTGTTCATCTACTGGGAACTGACCTCGATCACCTCCTTCCTGCTGATCGGCTTCGATCACACCCGCAGGGCCTCGCGCCGCGCCGCGCTGCAGGCGCTGCTGGTGACCGGCGCCGGCGGCCTCAGCCTGATGGCCGGCGTGCTGCTGATCGCCGCCGTCACCGGCACGAAGGAAATGTCGCAGGTGCTGCTGACCGGCGACATGCTGCGCTCCTCGGCGCTCTACCTGCCGATCTTCCTCACGGTTCTCGGCGGCGCCTTCACCAAGTCGGCGCAGTTTCCCCTGCACTTCTGGCTTCCCAACGCCATGGAGGCGCCGACGCCGGTGTCCGCCTATCTCCATTCGGCGACGATGGTGAAGGCCGGCGTCTATCTCCTGATGCGCACGCAGCCGGTCCTCGGCGGCACGGACCTGTGGATGACGGTGCTGCCGCTGTTCGGCGGCGTCACGCTGCTGGTCGGCACCCTTCTCGCCGTGCGCCAGACCGACCTGAAGCTGATGCTCGCCTACACGACCGTCGCCTCGCTCGGTCTGCTGGTGATGCTGACGGGCACCAGCAACGAGATCGCGATCAAGGGCGCGGTGCTCTATCTCTTCGCCCATTCGCTGTTCAAGGGCGCGCTGTTCATGGTCGCCGGCTGCGTCGACCATGAGGCCGGCACCCGCGACATCCGCAAGCTCGGCGGACTGCGCCAGGCGATGCCGATCACCTTCGGCGCCGCACTCGTCGCCGCCATCTCCATGGCCGGCCTGCCGCCGATGATCGGCTTCATCGCCAAGGAAGTGCTCTACGAGGGCCTCGTCGATGTCAGCTGGCTGCTGGTGATCGTCGCCGTCGCCGGCAACGTGCTGATGTTCGTCGTCGGCTTTTCCGTCGCCCTCAAGCCGTTCCTCGGTCCGCAGGTGCACACGCCGAAACATGCGCATGAGGGACCGGTCTCGCTGTGGCTGGGGCCGGTGGTGCTGGGCGCGGCCACTCTCTTGACCGCGCTGGCGGTGGGCTGGACCGGCGATGCGCTGATCGTGCCGATGACCGCCGCGGTCTACGGGCAGCCGGTGACGGGCGAACTCCATCTCATCCCGCAATATGTCGGCTGGGCGCTGCTGCTCTCGCTGGTGACGATCGGCCTCGGCGTTGCCGCCTACCGGGTCGTCGACGTCCTGCGCAGCCGGATCGATCATCTGGTCTCGGCCATCGGTTGGGGGCCGGACCGCGGCTTCGACCAGTTCGTGGCGCTGACCGTCGCCGGGGCGACGCGGCTGACGCGCCTGCTGCAGCCGGGCCGCCTCGAGGTCTATCTCACGACGGTGATCGTGCTCACGGTGGCGACCCTGCTGCTGCCGATGATCGCCTACGGCACGCTGCCGTCGATGCCGACCGGCATCGACCTGACTTATTACGAGGGCACGATCTTCCTGATTGCCCTGCTCGGCCTCGTCGCGGTGCTGCGGGCGCGCACGCGTCTCATCGCCATCGTCTCGCTCGGCATCCAGGGCTTTGCAGTCGCCCTGATCTTCATGCTGTTCGGCGCGCCGGATCTCTCCTTCACCCAGTTCATGGTCGAGACCCTGTCGGTCGTGATCCTCGCCCTGGTGATGACGCGGCTCAATGTCGCCGAACGCGACCACCGGCCGACGCGCCAGCGCCTGATCGACGGCACGATCGCGGTGGCGGGTGGCGCCGGCTTCGGCCTGTTGCTGCTTTCGGTGACGCAGGTGCCGTTCAACCGCAAGCTCACCGACTTCTTCGACGCCTACAGCCTGACGATCGCCCACGGCCGCAACATCGTGAACGTGATCATCGTCGACTTCCGCGGTCTCGATACGCTGGGCGAGATCACTGTCGTGATGATCACCGGCCTCGCGATCCTCGCGCTGGTGCGCATCAGCGGCCGCGCCCGGATCGCGGTCGTGCCCGAAGAACGGGCCGCGCCCGACGCCACCGATCCGAGGGTCCGCTCATGAACACGGTGATCTTCCGCACGGTCGCCCCGTATCTGACCAGCCTGATGCTGCTGTTCTCGGTCTACGTGCTGCTGCGCGGCCACAATGATCCGGGCGGCGGTTTCATCGGCGGCCTGATCGCCGCCTCGGCCTTCGCGATCTACGGCCTGTCGAGCGGCGTCGATGTCGTGCGGCGCTCGCTCTACTTCCATCCGATGACGATTGCCGGCGCGGCGTGCTGACGGCAACGCTCAGCGGCATGCTGTCGATGGCCTTCGGCCAGCCGTTCATGACCAGCCAGTGGGTCTTCCCGGTGATCTTCGGGGCCGAAGTCGCCCTGTCCACCCCGATGATCTTCGATATCGGCGTCTACCTCGTCGTGACGGGCGCGATCACCTCGATCGCGCTCTGTCTCGAGGAATACGACAAGGAGTGACCATGGAAGCCGCCATCGCCGGCCTTGTGGCCGCCTTCTTTGCCGCCAGCCTCTACCTGATGATGTCGAAGCAGATCATCCGCATCCTGCTCGGCGTGGCCATTCTCGGCAACGCGGTGAACCTCCTGCTGTTCACCTGCGGGCGCCTGACGCGCGAGGTGCCGCCGATCATCGCCGGCGACGCCATGGTGCCGGACGGGGTGACCGCCAACGCGCTGCCGCAGGCGCTGATCCTGACCGCGATCGTGATCTCCTTCTCCTTCTTCGCCTTCCTGCTCGTCCTTGCCTTCCGCGCCTATCAGGAACTCGGCACCGACGACACCGACCAGATGCGCATCGCCGAGCCGCTCGGCGAAGCCGGCCCGCCGACGGGATACTGACACGCATGGCAACCGCAAACGGCCCCGAGGTCGATCTCGCGCTGGCGATGATCACCGTGCCGACCCCGCTCTCCGACTGGCTGGTGATCCTGCCTGTAGTGATCCCGCTCGCCGCGGGGTCGCTGGCGCTGGCGCTGCGCCGCCGGATCGGCGTGCAGCCGTCCATCGCGATCACCGCGCTCGCCCTGCTGCTGCTCGTCGACGTGGCGCTGCTGCTGAAGGTGCTGGCCGAGGGGCCGGTGGTGATGGTGATGGGCCGCTGGCTGCCGCCGTTCGGCATCGCCTTCGAGGCCGACGCCATGGGGGTGATCTTCGCCACCGCGGCGGCCTTCGTCGCGCTGTTCGGGGCGATCTACGCGCGGGCCGAATTCAACACCACCGAGCGGCGCTACGGCATCTATCCCTTCCTGCTGCTGCTGATGGGCGGCGTGTCCGGCGCCTTCCTGACCGGCGACCTGTTCAATCTCTACGTCTGGTTCGAGGTGCTGCTGATCTCGTCCTTCGGCATGATCGTGATGGGATCGGAAAAGGCGCAGATCGACGGCGCGGTGAAATACGCGCTGCTGAACCTCGTCGCGACGACCCTGTTCCTGATCGCCACCGGCCTGCTCTACGGCACGCTCGGCACGCTCAACATGGCCGACATCGCCCGGATCACGCCGACGCTGCCGGCCGACACGCCGCTGATCGGGATTGCGGCGCTGTTCTTCCTCGCCTTCGGCATGAAGGCGGCGGCCTTTCCGGTGAACACCTGGCTGCCGGCCTCCTATCACACGCCGCGGGTGGTGGTCTCCGCGCTGTTCTCGGGCCTCCTGACCAAGGTCGGCGTCTATGCGCTGCTGCGCACGCTGGTGCTGCTGCTGCCGGTGCAGGCGGCGGCCTGGAGCGGGATCGCCGCCTGGGTCGCGGCGCTGACCATCCTCGTCGGTGCGCTCGGCGCGCTCGCCCAGTCGGATCTGCGCCGGATGCTCGGCTATCTCATCATCTCCGGCATCGGCGCGATGCTGGCGGCCCTCGCGGTGCCGAGCGAGAAGGCCGTGACCGGTGCGCTGTTCTACGCGGTCCACTCGATCATCGTGATGACCGCGCTCTATCTTGCGGCCGGCGTGATGGCGCGATGCAGCGGTGGCAGCTTCGACCTGCGCCGCCTCGGCGGGCTCTACGGCGCCAGCCCGCTGCTGGCCGGCGTGTTCCTGGTGCTTGCGCTGGGTGTCGCGGGCCTGCCGCCCTTCTCCGGCTTCTGGCCGAAGCTGATGCTGGTGGAGGCGACGCTGGAGGCCGGCGCCGGATGGCTTGCCGCCTCGATCCTCGTCGGCGGCTTCCTGACGACGCTCGCGGTCGGCCGCGTCTGGCTGTTCGCCTTCCTGCGCGGCGGGCCGGAGACGGTCGCCGACGGCACGTCCGCCTTCACGGCGACGCCGCTCGGCACCCTCGAGATCCGCCTGTCGCTGTGGGTGCCGCTGCTGGTGCTGACCCTCGCCATCATCCTGCTCGGCCTGTTCCCGGCGCCGCTGCACGTGCTCGCCACGATCGCGGCCTCCGGCCTGATCGACCCGGCCGAGTACATCGGCGCGGTCTTCGGAGGCGCCCCATGAAGGCCCACTATCTCTCCAACATCCTGTTCGCCCTGCTGTGGGCGGCCATCACCGGCTCCTACACGCTGCCCAATCTGGTCTTCGGCTTCGTGCTGTCGCTGCTGACGCTGCTGATCGTGCGGGAGTCGATCGGCACCGTCCAGTATTTCACGCGCGCCCGGAAGATCCTGTCGCTGGCGATGCTGTTCTTCTGGGAACTGCTGATGTCGGGCGTCCGGGTTCTGAGAATCGTCGTGCGGCCGCAGATGCCGCTCAACCCGGGCTTCGTCGCCTTTCCGCTGACGGTGCAGCGCGACTTCGAGATCACGCTGCTCGCCAATCTCATCACGCTCACGCCGGGCACGCTGTCGATCGACGTTTCCGACGACCGGCGCTTCATCCACATCCACTGCATCGACGCGCCGGACCCGGAGGCGGTGATCGCCGACATCCGCGACGGCTTCGAGGCACGGATCATCGAGGCGTTCCGATGACGACGGCCGGTTTCCTTCATGTCTGCATCATGGTGACGCTCGGGCTTCTCGCCATCGCCTTCCTCATGGTGGTGGTGCGGATCATGCGCGGCCCGACCTTGCCCGACCGGATCGTCGGCCTCGACCTGCTGGTCGGCATCGCCATCGGCTTCATCGCGCTCATCGGCATCCAGAGCGGCTACTATCTCTATCTCGACATCGCGATCGCGCTCGGTCTCGTCGGCTTTCTCGCCACCGTCGCCTTCGCCCGCTTCATCCAGCGTCGCGGCAAGGTGGGCGAAACGGTCGATGACAAGTGCGGCGACGACACCGTGACCCCTGCCGGAAAGGGCATCGGCAAATGACCGGTCTTCTCGACATCCTCACGGGGCTTCTGCTGCTCGCCGGCGGCGTTTTCGCCGTGGCGGGTGCCCTCGGCCTGCTGCGCTTTCCCGACGTCTACACGCGCATGCACGCGGCCAGCAAGGCCGGGACGC
This sequence comes from Methylobrevis pamukkalensis, assembly GCF_001720135.1. Taxonomy (GTDB): domain Bacteria; phylum Pseudomonadota; class Alphaproteobacteria; order Rhizobiales; family Pleomorphomonadaceae; genus Methylobrevis; species Methylobrevis pamukkalensis. Next base: position 322 of record NZ_MCRJ01000126.1, on the reverse strand, counting down.
TCGGCTCCGGCTTCGCGCTGGTCGCGGTGGCGGTCTATGCCGCCGATCTCGGCGTCGCGATCCGGGCGATCGCCGCCGTCATGTTCCTGATGCTGACCGCGCCGATCTCCGCGCATCTCCTCGCCCGGGCCGCGCTGCTCGCCGGCTATCCGCCAGCCCCGGCCACCCGCATGGAACCGGACAGTCCCTCGGGGGTCGACGCCCTCCATTGACCGGCAACGGGCCCGGAAAACGGCGGCTGCAAGCCCGGCGTCATGGTCCGGGTTGTCGTAACGGAATGTCGAACCTGCATATCTGCATTGCGCTGGTGGCAACCGTGAGT
>NZ_MCRJ01000125.1 GCF_001720135.1 Methylobrevis pamukkalensis | reverse complement strand
AGCGGATGAGGGCGCCTGCCCATCCCCTCGCGCCACCCCCACCTCCACCACGAGTTCCCCATGCCCCTTTTCGACCGCCTGAAGTCCGATTGCTCGGCCGATTGGGACGCCTATGTCCGCCATGCCTTCGTGGAGCAGGTCGGTGCCGGGACGCTGCCGGAGGCGGCGTTCCGCACCTATCTGGTGCAGGACTACCTGTTCCTGATCCAGTTCGCGCGGGCCTATGCCCTGGCGGTTTTCAAGGGGCGCACGCTCTCGGAGATGCGCTCGGCCCATGCCGGCGTGAAGGCGATTCTCGATGTCGAGATGGATCTCCACGTCGCCTTCTGCGGCGGCTGGAACCTGTCCGAGGCGGAGATGGAGGCGACCTCGGAGGCGCGGGCCACCACGGCCTACACCCGCTTCGTGATCGACGCCGGATTGAGGGGCGACCTGCTCGACCTTCACGTCGCGCTCAGCCCCTGCGTGATCGGCTATGCAGAGATCGCCCGCCGGCTGGCCAGCGAGACGCGGGCACTCGACGCGGACAATCCCTACCGGGCCTGGGTCGCGGAATATGCCGGAGACGCCTACGGCGAGGTTGCCGCGGCAGCGGTGGACAAGCTGGATGTGCTCGGTGCCGAACTCGTCACCGAGGCGCGCTATCCGCGCCTCAAGGCCCTGTTCGCGCAGGCCTGCCGGCTCGAGGCCGACTTCTGGCAGATGGGTCTCGACGGCGCCTGAGACTCTGATTCCAGCACAGCGGGATCAGCGCGCCACGCGCATGACGGTCGAGACGCCCGGCGTCTCGTCGCTGGTTGCCGTGGCAAAGGCCGGGCGCAGCGCCTCCTCGCAGGCGGCCCTGGCGCTCACCGGGCCGCGGCAGTCGATGGCCATGGCCTCGCGGTCGCCTTTCGGCGTGAAGGACCATTCCCACGTGCCCGCGCCGAGAAAGCCGGTGCCGATGGCAACAGCCGCAGCGGCGAGGCCGAGCCGGCGCACCTTGGCCAGCACGGGACGCGCGGCCGCCGGGCGGACGATGTAGGGTCGTGAAAAGGACATGCCGTCACCTTTTCGTTACGCGATACTCGGATACGCCTGTCGCGTCCGGTCATCATGAACAAAGGGTTTGAATCAGAAGTTAACGAGGTTTGAACGCGTGGGGCGTGGTTCCATTCCACGGGTGAACGCGGCTTGCCGATGATGCAGATGCGTCGAAGGGGGGCAGGGCGCTGATCCGGCGCTGCCCGGTATCGCTTGCCGCCTGCGGGCCACCGCGCTATCCATCGTGCCATGACGAAAGCCCTCTATTCCGGCTCGTTCGACCCGGTCACCAACGGCCACATCGACATCTTCTCGCGGGCGGCCCGGCTGTTCGACGGGCTGGTGATCGCCGTGGGTGCGCATCATTCGAAAACGGCGCTGCTGGCGCCCGATGAGCGTGTCGCGTTGCTGAAGTCGGTTCTTGCCGACCTGCCGGCCGCGGTGACCAGCCGGATCGAGGTGGTCACCTTTGACGGCCTCGTCGTCGACGTGGCGCGGCGCACCGGCGCGACGTCATCGTCCGCGGTCTGCGCAGCGGCACGGATCTCGACTACGAGGAGCAGATGGCCGGCATGAATCACATGCTGTCGCCGGACATCGAGACCGTGTTCCTGTCGGCCTCATCGGAGGTGCGCCATATCGCCTCCAGCCTCGTCAAGCAGGTGGCCGCCCTCGGCGGCGACGTCAGCGCCTTCGTTCCGCCCCAGGTGGCGGCAATTCTCGCGCGCCCCAGATCCGGTTCCTGACGCACGGGGCGCATCGCCCCGCCGCGTCCGGCAGGCAACCACGGAGACACGACCTTGCCTTTCCTTCGCACCCTTGCCGCAGCCCTGCTGCTCGGCCTCCTCGCCTTCGTGCCCGGCGCCGCGCCCAGAGCGCCGATCCGGAAAACACGCTCTACATGGAGCTCGCCTCCGGCCGCGTGGTGATCGCGCTGCGTCCCGATCTTGCCCCCAAGCATGTCGAACGCGTGAAGACGCTCACCCGCCAGGGCTTCTACGACGGCGTCGTCTTCCACCGTGTCATCGAAGGCTTCATGGCGCAGACCGGCGATCCGACCGGCACCGGCACCGGCGGTTCCGACCTGCCGGACCTTGCCGCCGAGTTCACCCAGACCGATTTCGGCCGTGGCGTCATCGGCGCCGCCCGCACCAGTGACCCGAACAGCGCCAACTCGCAGTTCTTCATCTGCTTCCGCGATTGCGGCTTCCTCAACGGCCAGTACACGGTCTGGGGCGAGGTGGTCGAAGGCATGGACAACGTCGATGCCATCAAGCGCGGCGAGCCGCCGACCGACCCGGACAAGATTATTTCGTTGAAGGTGGCCGCCGACGTGAAGTAAAGCCACCCCACGCTGTCACGAACCCAAGAAGGGAGGCCCACATGGCCGACATCCAGGATCCCGAAAACACCCTCATCCTCGAGACGACCAAGGGCCGCGTCGTCATCGCCATGCGTCCGGACCTCGCGCCCGGCCACGTCGATCACATCAAGAAGCTCGCCCGCGAGGGCTTCTACGACGGCATCGTCTTCCACCGCGTGATCGAGGGCTTCATGGCCCAGACCGGCTGCCCGAACGGCACCGGCACCGGCGGCTCGAAGTATCCGAACCTCAAGGCCGAGTTCAACACCGAGCCGCACGTGCGCGGCACGGCCTCGATGGCCCGCGCCCAGAACCCGAACAGCGCCAACTCGCAGTTCTTCATCTGCTTCGGCGACGCCGGCTTCCTCGACCGCCAGTACACGGTCTGGGGCAAGGTGATCGAGGGCATGGAGAATGTCGACAAGATCAAGCGCGGCGAGCCCGTGCGCGATCCCGACCAGATCGTGTCGATGAAGGTCGCGGCCGACGTGGCCGCCTGACATCCGCATGAGCTGATGCAAGACATCGACCCCGTCGCTCGCGGCGGGGTCGATGCGTTTTGCGGGCGTGATTTCGGCCCGATGAGGCCCGAAGGGCGGGTCGGGAGCGGTTTCGACGGTTCAAGCGCGCAAAATGTTTACGGTATTATATTACCGCAAACATCAAGCAGTTGAAATCATGAGATTTTGCCGGCATTCACGAACTTGACGCATGCGGGCGCCTCGCGTATACGCAACGCCATCCCGGCGGCCCTTCACGGCCGCCGTTTCATTGGATCATCAAGGGTCCGTCCGGATGGCCCGCTTCACGCGGTGCAGGCCGGGGCGGACGCCGGAACCAACGGTTCGACGACATGAAAACCTATTCGGCCAAGCCGGCGGAAGTCGAGAAGAAGTGGATCCTGATCGACGCCGAAGGGCTCGTCGTGGGTCGCCTTGCCTCGCTGATCGCGATGCGGCTGCGCGGCAAGCACAAGCCCTCGTTCACGCCCCACGTCGACGACGGCGACAACGTCATCGTCATCAATGCGGACAAGGTGGTCTTCACCGGCCGCAAGTACTCCGACAAGAAGTACTACCACCACACCGGCTATGCCGGCGGCATCAAGGAGCGCACCGCGCGCTTCATCCTCGAGGGTCGCTTCCCGGAGCGCGTGCTCGAGAAGGCCGTCCAGCGCATGATGCCGGAAGGCCCGCTGGCGCGCCGCCAGCTTGGCAACCTGCGCGTCTACGCCGGCAACGAGCATCCGCATGATGCCCAGCAGCCCGCGCCGTTCGACGTCAAGTCCCTCAACTCCAAGAACGCGAGAGCCTGATCATGGCTGAACTCCAGTCCCTTTCCGAACTGGGCGGTCAGGTCGCCACGGCACAGCCCGAGGCTCCCGTCCACGTCCAGAAGCTCGACGCTTTCGGCCGCGCCTACGCCACCGGCAAGCGCAAGGACGCGGTTGCCCGCGTCTGGGTCAAGCCGGGTTCCGGCAAGATCGTCGTCAACGACAAGGACTTCACGGCCTACTTCGGCCGCCCGGTCCTGCAGATGATCGTCCAGCAGCCGATCCTCGCGGCTGCCCGTGACGGCCAGTTCGACATCATCGCCACGGTCGCCGGCGGCGGTCTGTCCGGCCAGGCCGGCGCGATCCGTCACGGCATCTCCAAGGCGCTGACCTACTACGAGCCCGACCTTCGCGGCGTGCTCAAGAAGGAAGGCTTCCTCACCCGCGACAGCCGCGTGGTCGAGCGCAAGAAGTACGGCCGCCGGAAGGCCCGCCGGAGCTTCCAGTTCTCCAAGCGCTGATCGGGCGCCGCCACGGCGGTACTCCTTGGCAATCTTCAGGAAGGCGGGCCCCGGGCCCGCCTTTTTTGGTTTGCGGCTTTTTCTGTTGCGTCGGACGGCGTTCCGGGAAACCTTCGGCCCATGCCGGAATCGCGGATGGACGGACCGGCAGGAGGGGGACTTCATGCACGACAGCACCACTCGCCCGCGCCCGACCGACCACGCCTTCCTGCGGCCGGCCATGCTCGGCGGGGCGACCGAGCCGACCTATGGCGGCACGCTGTCCTTCATGCGCCGCATGCTCTCGCGCGATCTCGACGAGGTCGACGCCGTGGTCTGGGGCATTCCCTTCGACAGCGCGGTCTCCAACCGCTCCGGCGCACGCTTCGGGCCGCAGGCGATCCGCCGCGCCTCGGCGATCTTCGACGGCGACCCCAACTATCCTTTCGGCTTCGACATCTTCGAGCAACTCGCCGTCGTCGATTACGGCGACTGTTCGCTGGACTACGGCCGCCCGCAGGATGCCCGCGAGATGATCGAGGCGCAGGCCGGCGCGATTCTCGATGCCGGCTGCCATCTCTTCACCCTTGGCGGCGACCATTTCGTCACCTGGCCGCTGCTGCGCGCCCATGCCGAACGGTTCGGGCCGCTGGCGCTCGTGCAGTTCGACGCCCATCAGGACACCTGGCACGGCGAGGACAGCGACCGTGTCGACCACGGCGCCTTCGTCGCCTGGGCGGTGCGGGAAGGGGTGATCGATCCCGCCCGCTCGATCCAGATCGGCATCCGCACCCACGCGCCGGAAGACTGCGGCCTCGAGATCCTCTACGGCCACGACATCGACCGCCTCGGCATCGCGGGTGTGCTCGACCGCATCGAGGCTCGGGTCGGCGACGCCAGGGCCTACATGACCTTCGACATCGACTGCCTCGACCCGGCCTTCGCCCCCGGCACCGGCACGCCGGTCTCCGGCGGTCTCACCACCCGCGAGATGATCGCGCTGCTGACCGGCCTGTCGGAGATCGACTTCGTCGGCGGCGACGTGGTCGAAGTCGCCCCCGCCTACGACCATGCCGACATCACCGCCATCGCCGCCTCGACCGTGGCCCAGAGCTACCTGGGTCTGCTGGCGGCCCGCAGGCGGAGGGGGTGAGGGCGGCGAGGGGGCTGCTTGCAGGCCTCTCTGGTCGCATGACCCGTAGGACGGCATCGTCCTGCATCTCCTCAAATCCGCAGCTCGCCTTATAATCTCCTGCCTGCTAGGACGTCGGCATCGTCGCCACGCTCCAGATGGGCCCTTGCCGATGCGCCTTCGCCTCGCCGCCGTCCTCCTTTCTGCCATGCTCGCCGGCCCGGCAACCGCCGCAAGTCTGCCCGAACTGATCGCCGATCCGGGGCAGTGGGCGATCCAGACCGGCGACTTCCAGAACACGCGCCATTCGCGTCTCGACCAGATCGACCGGAGCAATGTCGGGCGTCTCAAGGTGGCCTGGACCTTTTCCACCGGCGTGCTGCGCGGTCACGAGGGCGGGCCGCTGGTGATCGGCGACGTGATGTATGTCCACACGCCCTTTCCCAACGTCGTCTATGCCCTCGATCTGAACCGCGAGGGCGAGATCCTCTGGCGCTACGAGCCGAAGCAGGATCCGTCCACCATCGAGGTGATGTGCTGCGACACGGTCTATCGCGGCCTTGCCTATGACGACGGCCTGATCTTCCTGCATCAGGCCGACACCACCGTCGTCGCGCTTGATGCGAAGACGGGGGCAGTCCGGTGGAGCGTGACGAACGGCGACCCGGAGAAGGGCGAGGTCAACACCGCCACCGTGCTGCCGGCGCGGGGCAGGCTGATCGTCGGCCACGCCGGCGGCGAGTTCGGCGTGCGCTGCCATCTCACCGCCTACGACCAGAAGACCGGCGCCCGGCTCTGGCGCGCCTACACCACCGGGCCGGATACCGACATGCTGATCGATCCGGCAACGACGACGTCGCTCGGCAAGCCGGTCGGCACGGAGTCGAGCCTTGCCAGCTGGGAGGGCGACCAGTGGCAGATCGGCGGCGCCTGTCCGTGGGGCTGGTTCTCCTACGACCCGGACCTCGACCTCGTCTATTACGGCACCGGCAACCCCGCGACCTGGAACCCGGTGCAGCGGCCGGGCGACAACAGGTGGTCGAACAGCATCATCGCCCGCGATCTTGCCACCGGCGTTGCCCGCTGGGTCTACCAGATGACGCCCCATGACGAATGGGACTATGACGGCGTCAACGAGATGATCCTGACCGAGCAGGAGATCGGCGGTACGCCGCGCAAGCTGCTGACCCACTTCGACCGCAACGGCTTCGGCTACACCCTGGACCGGGCGACCGGCGAACTGCTGATCGCCGAAAAGTTCGACCCCGCCACCAACTGGGCGTCCGCCATCGACCTCGACCCGGCGAGCGAGACCTACGGCCGGCCGGTACTCGATCCTACCTATTCCACCGATCAGGACGGCATGGGCGAGGACATGACCACCGAGGGCATCTGCCCCGGCGCGCTCGGCGCCAAGAACCAGCAGCCGGCGGCCTTCTCGCCGCAGACGAAGCTCTTTTACGTGCCGACCAATCACGTCTGCATGGACTACGAGCCCTTCCGGGTGACCTACACCGCCGGCCAGCCCTATGTGGGCGCCACGCTGCGGCTCTATCCGGCACCCGCGGGGCAGGGGTTTGAAGAGCCGGGCATCATGGGCTCGCTGACCGCCGTCGACGGGGCGACGGGCAAGGTCGTCTGGGCGCTGCCGGAGCGGTTTTCCGTCTGGTCCGGCGTGCTGGCGACCGCCGGCGGGGTCGTGTTCTACGGCACGCTGGAGGGCTACCTGAAGGCGGTGGACGCGGCGACCGGCAAGGAACTCTGGCGGTTCCGCACCGCCTCAGGCATCGTCGGCAACGTCACCACCTACAGCCACGCGGGAAAGCAGTATGTCGCCGTGCTGTCCGGCATCGGCGGCTGGGCCGGCATCGGCCTCGCCGCCGGCCTCACCGACCCCTCCGACGGCTCCGGCGCAGTCGGGGCCTATGAGGGACTGGCGAAGTATACGGCGAACGGGGGCGTGCTGACAGTGTTCGAGCTGCCGTGAGGAGGCGTGGGAAGAGGGTGGCATCACTCTCCCCATACCCATCGATCGTCATTCCCGCGTCAAGCGGGAATCCAACCCTCCGCGGGAGGATGGAAAGGTGGGGGCGCCGCGTGGCCGCAGGGTGGTCTCCCGCTCGTGATCCACGGTCATCTCACCACAGGCGTTGTCCCTGCCGCACGGTGCCTTCCCGCTTTAAGCGGGAATGAAGACGGAGAGGGACGTGCGCGGGAGGGATGTCGGAACGGCGGAGACGCCGGAATGCTGACGAACAGCGCCGGGCATCAACTGCGTCCGACCACACTCCATCCCCGCCCGCTCACCCTCACCCCCGCTCGATCGTGATCACCTTCCGCCCATCGAAGCTGAGGCCGAGCTGGCCGCGTTTCAGCCTGAGGGCCTTTTCGCCGAACATCTCGCGGCGCCAGCCTTTTAGCGCCTCGACATCGGCGTCGTCGTCGGCCGCGATCTCTTCGAGATCGTCGACCGTCGCGATCACCTTGGCGGCGACGCCCTCGGTCTCGGCGACGAGCTTGAGCAGCACCTTGAGCAGGTCCACGGCGGCGCCGGCGTCGGGGAGGGCTTGCCGCGCGGGATCTGCGGCCAGGTGTCCCGCGGCGTGTCGAGCGCGGCGCGGACCACCTGCACGATGTCGCCGCCCGAGCGCGAGCGCTCGAAGCCGTTGGGGATGGTGCGCAGCCGGCCGAGCGCCTGGGCGTCGGTGGGAATCTGGGTGGCGATCTCGTAGATCGCGTCATCCTTGAGCACCCGCGAGCGCGGCACGTCGCGGCTCTGCGCCTCGCGCTCGCGCCAGGCGGCGATCGCCTTCAGCACCACGAGTTCCTGCTGCTTGCGCACGCGCAGCTTGAGGCGCTTCCACGCGTCCTCAGGCTCGGCGCGATAGGTTTCCTCGGAGGTGAGGACGTCCATTTCCTCGCGCACCCAGTCAGTGCGCTGCTTCTTGTCGAGGCTCTTGCGTAGGGAGAGGTAGACGTCGCGCAAATGGGTGACGTCGGCCACCGCATAGACGAGCTGGTCGTCGGACAGCGGCCGGCGCGACCAGTCGGTGAAGCGGTGGGTCTTGTCGATCTGCGCGCCCGAGATCCGGCCGACCAGCTGGTCGTAGGAGATCGAATCGCCGTAGCCGCAGACCATCGCCGCCACCTGGGTGTCGAACACCGGGTGGGGCACGAAGCCGCCGAGATGCCAGATGATCTCGATGTCCTGCCGTGCGGCATGGAAGACCTTCAGCACCGCTTCGTTCTTCATCAGCTCGAAGAAGGGCGTCAGGTCGAGATCCGGCGCGAGCGCATCGACCAGAAAGGCGGCGTCCATCGACGCCATCTGCACGACGCAGAGCTTCGGCCAGAAGGTCGTCTCCCGCAGGAATTCGGTGTCGACGGTGATGAAGTCGTGGCCGGCGAGTTCCGCGCAAGCGTCCGCAAGGCCTTGTGTGGTCGTGATCATTTGCATGGGGCTGCACTCTAGTCGCTCTGAAAGCCGCTGTCCCACGCAAAACACCGCTTCAGCCGCAACTTCGCCTCAATTGCGGCAGTCCTGCCACGGTCTCGAGTTGCTGCCCGAGCAGGGGGCCCGATCCGCCGTCTTCCTCAGTCGTGGATCGCGGCCACCCGCAGCCGTCGCCACCGCGCCAGCGCGAAGGAATAGAGCGCGAAGGCGAAAAGCCCGGCGCCGAGACCGGCGAGGAGAAACTTCCCTCCCGGCAGAGTCTCGAAATAGTCCATCACGTCCATGAGGTCCGGCGGCGAGGCATCCTCGCCGGCGATACGAAAAACCCGCGCGGCGAGCAGCCATGCCACCACCGCGAAGACGATCCCGCGCGCGGCAAGGCCGATGGCGCAGACCGGGCCGACCTTCGTCATCGTCCGGGCGTCGGCGTCGAGGAATTTCGCATATCCGCCGCTGAACGCCTTGATCCAGTGCGCGATGGCGGCGCCGGCAAAGGCAATGGCGAGCACTGCCGTCACGGCCAGGCTGCCGACGAAGCGCGCGGCAGTCGAGGCAAATCCGCCACCGCCGCCCTCTCCGCCTGTAAATGCCACCCCGAGCAGCGAAAGGGCGTAGAGGGCAAGCGCCGCATGGGTCGCGGCCGAAACGAGAAGCGCCGACCGCACCAGAAGGCCCTTGGGACCGGTGCCATGGTCGTCCGCATCGAACAGCGTCTGGACAATGCGCCAGACCACATGACCGGCAAGGCCACCGACAAGCAGCCACACGAGAGCGGTGCCCATCGGCTGGTCGAACAGCGTGCGGATCGCGCCCTCGGTGTCGGTCTTCTGCGCCATGCCGAAGGCTGCAAGCAGAGTGAGGCCGCCGACGATCACGTAGACGGCGCCGCGTGCGGCGTAGCCGGCGCGCGCAATGCGATCGAGGGCACGAAGGTGATGGCGGGATTCGGGCACGGGCGGTGACTTTCGAGTGTCGAATTGAAGGCAGGCGGCGACGTCCGCAGGGCTGGACCGCCGGGCATTCACCGCGATCACCGCCTTTTCGTCCCCCGGGCGGGAGCGCCGCGTCCTTCGTCAACGTCACGGCGACAGTCCGGTTCCGAACCCGCGCGTGCGCCGCCTGTGCACCGAACCGCGCGGGCGGCCCCGGGGGGCGTCGCCGCTTTCCCGCCACTGGCCACCTCGCCATCGCCGCCGGGGGGCGCCGGTCTTGACAAAGGCCGACCTGCGTGCGCTTTTCCGCGCAATTGCGCGCCGCGCGCGCCCCTTTCCAGACCCGCCCATTCCAGAGTTCAAGAGCCGGATCGACCACCATGCATCGCTATCGGAGCCACACCTGCGGAGAACTGAGGGACAGCCACGCGGGCACGACCGTGCGCCTGTCGGGCTGGGTGCACCGCGTGCGCGACCATGGCGGCCTGCTGTTCATCGACCTGCGCGACCACTACGGCATCACCCAGTGCGTGGTCGACCCGGATTCGCCGGCCTTCAGACAGGCCGAGCTGGTGCGCTCCGAATGGGTGATCCGCATCGACGGCGACGTGAAGGTGCGTTCGCCCGAGACGGTCAACGCCAACCTCGCCACCGGCGGCATCGAGGTGTTCATCCGCGAGATCGAGGTGCTGGGCGAGGCGCGCGAGCTGCCGCTGCCGGTGTTCGGCGAGCCGGACTATCCGGAAGACACGCGCCTGCGCTACCGCTTCCTCGACCTGCGCCGCGAGACGCTGCACGCCAACATCGTCAAGCGCACCAAGATCATCGCCGCGATGCGCCGCGAGATGAACGGCATCGGCTTCACCGAATACACGACGCCGATTCTCACCGCCTCCAGCCCCGAGGGCGCGCGCGACTTCCTCGTGCCGAGCCGCATCCACCCCGGCACCTTCTACGCGCTGCCGCAGGCGCCGCAGCAGTTCAAGCAGCTGCTGATGGTCGCCGGCTTCGACCGCTATTTCCAGATCGCGCCCTGCTTCCGCGACGAGGACCCGCGCGCCGACCGCCTGCCGGGCGAGTTCTACCAGCTCGACCTCGAGATGAGCTTCGTCACCCAGGAAGACGTCTGGGACACGATGGAGCCGGTGATGCGCCGCCTGTTCGAGGAATTCGGCGACGGCAAGCCGGTGACGCAGACCTTCCCGCGCATCCCCTATGCCGAGGCGCTCCGCAAATACGGCTCGGACAAGCCGGACCTGCGCAACCCGATCGAGATGCAGTCGGTCACCAAGCACTTCGCCGGCTCCGGCTTCAAGGTGTTCGCCCGCATGATCGAGGCGGACCCGAAGACCGAGGTCTGGGCGATTCCGGCGAAGACCGGCGGTTCCCGCGCCTTCTGCGACCGGATGAACTCCTGGGCGCAGGCCCAGGGCCAGCCGGGTCTCGGCTACATCTTCTGGCGCAGCGAGAACGGCGCGCTCGAGGGTGCCGGCCCGATCGCCAAGAACATCGGCCCGGAGCGCACCGAGGCGATCCGCACCCAGCTCGGCCTTGCCGAAGGCGACGCCTGCTTCTTTGCGGCCGGTGACCCGGCAAAGTTCTACAAGTTCGCGGGCGAGGCGCGCACCCGCGCCGGCACCGATCTCGGCCTCGTCGACACCGAGCGTTTCGAGCTCTGCTGGATCGTCGACTTCCCCTTCTACGAGTGGGACGAGGAGGAGAAGAAGCTCGACTTCGCCCACAACCCCTTCTCCATGCCGCAGGGCGGGATCGAGGCGCTGTCGTCCGGCGATCCGCTGGCGATCAAGGCCTTCCAGTATGACGCCGTCTGCAACGGCTACGAGATTGCGTCGGGTTCGATCCGCAACCAGTCGCCGGACACGATGGTCAAGGCCTTCGAGCTGACCGGCCTGTCGAAGGCGGACGCGAGGAGCGCTTCGGCGGCCTCTACCGCGCCTTCCAGTATGGCGCGCCGCCCCATGCGGCATGGCCGCCGGCGTCGACCGCATCGTCATGCTCTGCTGCGGCGCGCAGAACCTGCGCGAGATCACGCTGTTCCCGATGAACCAGCGTGCCGAAGACCTGCTGATGGGCGCGCCCTCCGAGGCGACCCCGAAGCAGCTGCGCGAACTGCACGTCCGGGTCGCCAAGCCGGCCTGAGCGGCGAAGGCAGGGACAGACACGAAAAAGCCCCGGA
>NZ_MCRJ01000124.1 GCF_001720135.1 Methylobrevis pamukkalensis | reverse complement strand
GCTACGATTTACAGGCCGAAACGGGCCCAGAGCGCGCGTTCGGTGACAACATCGACCATTTCCTCGGCGGAAATGAGTCCGCGTGGCGCCGCACCTTGGGAGAGACCGCCGAGCCTGCGCCGCAGGAAGCCGCCGCCGGTCTGGACGGATCGAAGTTCCACCTTGTCGCCGTAGCGGCGGCGAAGATCGGACCGCATCTCGCCGATCGCGTCGACGAGGCCGAGCGCGCGGGCCGACAGCCCGGTCCAGAACAGGCCCGAGAACAGGTCCTCGCCGCTCGACAGCGCGTCGCCGCGCCGCGCCCTGACGAGGGCGATGAAGGTGTCGTGGACCTCGCGCTGCAGGCTCTTGAGGTGCTCCACGTCCTCCGGGTTCTCCGGCTGGAACGGATCGAGTGTCACCTTGCGTGTGCCGGAGGTGTAGACCCGCCGTTCGATGCCGAGCTTGTCGATCGCCCGCTCGAAGCCGAAGCCGGCCGAGATCACGCCGATCGAGCCGACGATCGAGGACGGATCGGCGATGATCTCGTCACCTGCGCAGGCGATCATGTAGCCGCCGGAGGCGCGACGTCCTCGACATAGACAAGCACGGTCTTGCTCTTCTCGGCCGCCAGCTGGCGGATGCGGCTGTAGATCAGGTGCGACTGCACCGGCGAGCCGCCCGGCGAGTTGATCACGATCGCCACCGCAGGCGCCTTCTTGTCGGCAAAGGCCTTCTCCAGCGGACCGGCCGCCGTGGCCATCGACAGGCCGGGCCGGAACGGCGACGCCATGCCGATCGCGCCCGACAGGCGCACCACGGGAATGACGGGTCCATCGCCGCGCATCGAGGCGGGCAGGAGGCGTTTGAAGCTGAAGGCCACGGGCGGGGGATCTCCTCGGATCGATGTCCCGACAGATATGGGGCACACAAGGGCCGTGCAAAAGATGTCGTGCCTGCTGCCGGCACTCGCGACGGAGTTTCGCGTCAGGCTGGGAGGGCGCTTGTGACGTCAGTCAGACGGGCAGACCATCATCTCCATAGAGGAAATCCTGGCTGCGCGCTGCCTCCGCTCCGGACGTGACCTTTGCTGCAGCGGAGGCGCGAACGGATGCGATCAGGGCGCGACGTGCTGATGCGTCGACGGGAGCCTTGACCGGAACCAGCCGAACAATCGCCTGACCGTGGCGGGTCAGAACGATCTCGTCGCCCGCTTGCGCGCGACGAACCAGTTCAGAGAGGTGCGCCTTTGCGTCGCTCACGGAAATCTGCATCACGCGACCCAACGGAATGGATGATGAAACAGGGTAGTCGTTCGGATGCTCCGTTTCCATCTTGATGTTGGGCAGCGCATGTTCGGCAGAGGCGATCCCACGCTGCAACAGATGCGCACCCGGCCTCGTTCTTCGAGACAGCCCTTGCGGGCTTCCTCAGAATGAGGCCTTCGTGAATCTGGAATTCCAATAGGCTGGAATTCCAACACAAGCGCCTGCTCTTTCCCCTCTTCCTGAGGAAGGCGCGAAGCGGCTGTCTCGAAGGACGAGGGGGAAGCCACCGAGGAGCGGTGCAGGATCTGCAACGCCTTTCGAGGGCAGCGATGATCTCTCATTCCAGGTGCGACAGCGAGCGGTGGGGCAGATGCGACCCGGCGCAGCAGCAGCGGCCGTTTTGACACTGCGGGAATGCCTCGTCACCGCCAGCCGATCTCCAGCCCCACCCCGTCCCGCAGCGCCGCCTCCACCTCAGCCGCATAGCGGCCATCTTCGCCGTGGACGACGAGGCCCGGCAGCAGGGCGAGCGGGGCGCGGCTGCCGAGCCGGCCGCGGGCGATCAGCCGGTGGGCGGCCTTGTGCGCCTGCGGATGGACCGGCAGGAGGTCGATGGCGCCGAAGCGGGCCGACAGCGCGGCGACGATCTCGCCGATCGCATCGGCGCGGTGGATCAGCGTCACGGTGCGTCGGGCGTCAGCAGCGAGGCGGCGGTGCGCAGCCAGCGGTCGAGATCGCCGTCTGCGGCCATGTGGGCACCGGCCCGCGCCGCATCGGGCGAGACGCGGCTGCGCCCGGCCGGATGGAACGGCGGGTTCATGATCACGTGTTCGGCCCGGCCGGGCACGAGCCCCGCGGCGCGTCGCGCTGCGCCCGGTGCGGCGATGTCGGAGGCGAAAGCGACCAGGCCGCCGCAGAGGCCGGCGTTGCGGACAAGATTGCGCGACAGCAGGGCGAGCGTCTCCGGGTCGCGCTCCACGAAGATCACCTCGTCGAGGGCCAGCCGCGCGGCGGCGCACAGGCCGGCAACGCCGACGCCGGCGCCGAGATCGGCAACCCGTCCGACGGTTCCCGGCGGCAGGCAGGCGGCCAGAACCACCGCGTCGAATCCCGCACGGTGGCCGCGCTGTGCCGGCTGCTCGACGATCACCCGGCCGCCGAGAAAGGCATCGAGCGTGGTCGCCGCGGCGTCGGGCGGGGCCGTCTCCGCCGCCGGGGACGCGGGCGCCTCGACGCCGCTCACGCCGTGGTGCCCTTTTCCTCGCGCAACTCGGCGCTGAGGCCGGCGTCGGTCAGGATCTGCCGCGCCTCCGCCGCTTCCGCGCTGTCGACCATCAGCCGCCGCTGGACCATGCTCACCGACCCGTCCATCACGCTTGCGGCCTCGTCGGCCACGAAATGCAGGATCTCCGCCTCGCTGAGAAGCGAGCAGGCAAAGGACAGCGCGACGACATCATTGGTGCGCATCAGTTCCTTCATGGTCTTCTCCTTGCTGGTCGGGCGGACTGTCCGACCCGGCATGCTAGCCTACCGGCGGTGATCCGGCATCCACGGGATTTGCGAAGGGCCGGCGCCGGCTTTGCCGCGGCGTCGGGCGCCTTCGCCGGGACGAAGCTTGCCGGGTGGTTGACGCCGCCCTATGGTCGCGAGATATGGGCGGCGGCGCTTGAAGCAACATCCCGCATGCCGGGGCGCATCGGGAAAGACGGTCTGGAGACGAAAGCGTGGGCGTGGTCGCATCCGTTGAAAAACACAAGCCGGACGCCGGCATCGCCCTGCTGATGTCGCTGGTCGACGCCGACATGGCGCGGGTCAACCAGTTGATCATCGACATGGCCGGTGCCAATGCCGAGATGATTCCCGAGGTGGCGCGTCATCTCATCGAGTCCGGCGGCAAGCGGCTGCGGCCGATGCTGACCCTCGCCAGCGCCGGGATGTTCGGCTACGCGGGCGACGGGCACGTCAAGCTCGCCGCCTCGGTCGAGTTCATGCACACGGCAACCCTTCTCCACGACGACGTCGTCGACGAGAGCGAGATGCGCCGTGGCAAGCTGGCTGCCCGCATGGTCTGGGGCAATCAGGCGAGCGTGCTGGTGGGCGACTATCTGCTCGGCCAGGCCTTCCGCAAGATGGTGGAGGTCGGCTCGCTGGAGGCGCTTGCGGTGCTCTCGCGCGCGGCCGCCGTCATCGCCGAGGGCGAGGTGATGCAGCTCGCCGCGGCCAAGGATCTCTCCACCGACGAGGACGCCTACATCCGCGTCATCGACGCCAAGACCGCCGCGCTGTTCTCGGCGGCCTGCGAGGTCGGACCGATCGTCGCCGGCAGCAGCGATGCGATGCGCGCGGCGCTGGCCAGCTACGGCACCGCCCTCGGCCTCGCCTTCCAGCTTGTCGACGATGCCCTGGATTACGGCGGCTCGTCGGTGAATCTCGGCAAGCGCACCGGCGACGATTTCCGCGAGGGCAAGATCACCCTGCCGATCATCCTCGCCTACCGGGCCGGCAGCGAGGCCGAGCGTGCCTTCTGGACGCGCACGATCGAGCAGGGCGAGATCGGCGACGGCGACCTGGAGAAGGCCGGCGAGATCCTGCGCCGCCACGGAGCGATCACCGCCACCGTGGAGCGCGCCCGCCACTACGCGCCCGCGCCATCGAGGCGCTCGACACGCTTCCCCCTGGCCAGCATCGCCAGGCGCTGCTGGAGGTGGTCGAGTTCTGCATCAGCCGGGTGCACTGAGGTTTGGCAGTTGGTGGTCGGCAGTCGGGCGTCGGTCGTCTTGACGCCGACATGACCTGTCGCACGCCGACGCCGCGGCTTTCCCTCGCTCTTCGAGGCAGCCGCCTTGCGGCTTCCTCAGGGGTGAGGGAGAAAGCAAGCGACTGCGATCAAACGACAACTTCCGGCGGGCGGAGAGATCCCTGAGGCCTCATCCTGAGGAGGCCTGGAACAGCCCGTCTCGAAGGACGAGGCCGGGCGCGTTGGCGCCAAGCTATTGACCGGATCGGACAGCGGTGGGCCAAGCCCGGCAAGGGCCGGAGGGAGGTTGCGGCCCGTAGACCCGGCCTCATCCGCCGGTCATCACCGCCCCTCCCCAAAAAAACACAAAAAAGCGGCGCGCTTCTTGCGAAGGGGCGCCGCAGACGTTTTGGGAGGAAGGCCGGCCCGCGGGAACCCGCGGGCGTCGCATGTGTGAGGCAATCAGGCCGAGTTCTTCAGCCGGGGCGTGAAGGCGGACTTCACGTTGGCGAGGATTGCGTCCTTGTCGACGTCGGCGCCCATCTCGATCATGGCATCGGCGAAGCGGCCGACGATGTCGGTGATCGCCTCCTCGTTCAGCTGGTTGAGGATGCCGATGCGGACCTGGACCGGCTCCGACAGGGTCGGCCAGATCGCGAAGCCACGGGCGCGGCAGTTGCCAACCAGTTCCTTTTCCTTGCCGGCCAGCGCGCCCGGCAGGTTGAGGACGACGAGGCTGGTCATGTTCGAGGTGACTTCACAGCCCATCTCTTCCACGGCCGTGCGCAGCACCTTCTCGTGGAAGGCATAGTCGGCGGCCTTCTGGGCGCGGCCGTGCATCAGCAGGATGCGCAGCGCCTCGTGGAAGGAGGCGACGGCATAGCCCGAATGGGTCTGGTGGTAGGACGGCGTCGGTACGTCCTTGCCGTCGATGATGCCCCAGTGACGGGCGTTGAGGATGGGGTGGTTGACGTAGTTGTAGCAGCCGCGCTTCCGGACGACGTCGATGTATTCGTCGCGGAAGCTGACCGGGGCATAGGTCAGCGGCAGGGCGAGAACGCCCTTCTGCGGGCACGAGGCCCAGCCGACGATCGCCGGATAGTCGTCGATGTTGAAGTCGCTGACGCCGAGGCTCGAGACGGCGTCGACGAGGCCCATGGCGCCATGCTTGGCGCAGGCGTCGTTGAAGCCCTTGATGTCATTGATGCGGCCCGAGCCGGTTTCCCAATGCGCCATGAAGGCCCACATCGGCTTGTGCTCGGCCAGCGCCTGGTCGACCATCTCGCCGGTGACCGACTGGCCGTGCGGCACGTTCACGACGATCACGTTCGCCGGCTGCGGGTTCATCGGGTTGGCGGCGAGATCGTCCGGGGTGGACGCCTTCATGCGGATCGTCAGGCAGTCGATGCCGGAGAAGGTGCCGTTGTTGAAGGCGACGACCTTGTCGCCCGGCAGGATGGCGCTCTGCAGGCTGTCGAGGCCGGACCAGCCGGTGCCGGCGATGCCGTAGGTGTAGACGTTCTTGGTCCCGAAGACCTCGCGCAGCATCTGCTTGGCTTCGACCATGCCGCGCAGCACGTCGAGCTGCATGTGGTCGGCGACGCCGGCGCTGGCGAAGGCTTCGAGCACGCGCGGGTCGGTGTTGCCAGGGCCAGGGCCGGCAGCCAGCGTGTTCGGGATCTTGAGGGAGGGGAAAATCGTCATGTCGTTTCCTCGCTGGCCAAAGCCGTCTCTGTGAACCGTCCGCCGAACATCCTGGCCGCCCGGGCAGGGCCCGGATGCGGAAAGGGCATCGATCGTCGTCTGCTGATATCGCCGGTGGACAGGCGTCCATCGCGGCGGAGTGTGCTCCAATTCGGGCGCGCCGATCATGCGTCCCGCGGTCGCGGCGTCCCGAGCGGCCGGATGACCGGCCAACCGAACCCAGCCATGTCCCACTGCACCGTCTCACGGCCTGCCGTCACGGACGGGACGCGGCCGGACACGGAAACCGTGAAATTGTGACTGCATTGTCCGCCTTGCCCCGGACATCGTCGAGACGATGCCAGAGGCAAAGATTTCTTCCCCCCTGTTGAAAGTTGGGCGCCACTCAATTGCGAATTGATCTAATGAATTGACGAGACACAGCTTTCGCCGTCACGAAACCGTCGTCGCGATCACCCATGTCGCAGGCCTTGCCGCGCGCAATAAGGTCGCAGCGCGGACCGCCGCGCCGGCGCGGCGAACAGGGCAAGGCAGGTCGATCCCGAACCGGACATGCGGGCGAGGAGAACATCCGGCAGGTTGGCAAGGTCGGCGAGAAGGGCGCCGATGGCCGGCGCAAAGGCGATGGCCGGGGCCTGAAGGTCGTTGCGCGCGGCCGCAAGCGCGTCAACGACGGCGCCGGCATGATCGATGGCGGGCAGGTCGGCGATCGGCGGGTTGGTCCGGGTCTCGAGGCGCCGGAAGATCTCCGGCGTCGGGGTGGCGATTCCCGGGTTGGCAAGGAGCAGGCCGAAGGCGGGCAGGGCGCCGAGCGGCGTGATCGTCTCGCCGATGCCGCGGGCGCGCAGGGGGCGGGAGTGGAGGCACATCGGCACATCGGCCCCGAGCCGCAACGCCGCCTCCAGGATCGCGGGGCCGAGCGGGTCGAGCCCGAAGCGGCGGCAGACGAGGCGGATCGCGGCGGCAGCATCCGCCGATCCGCCGCCGATGCCCGCTTCCGCCGGCAGGTGCTTCTCCAGGGTGAGGGCGAGACCCGCCTGTTCCGGATCGATGCCGGCCGCCGCCAGCGCCAGCCTTGCGCCGCGCAGGGCAAGATTGCTCTCCGGCGGCAGGCCGGCGAGGGCGCCGGCCATCGGCCCGGTCACTGACAGGTTGAGCGGCCCTTCGCCCGCCGCCTCGAGCGTCAGAACATCGCCGACCGGCGGGAACACCGCCAGCGTGTCGAGGAGGTGGTAGCCGTCGGCGCGCCGGCCGACGACATGCAGGGCGAGATTGACCTTGGCGCGGGCCGTCTCGGTGAGCGCGCTCATGGAGGCTACGCCGTCCGGCGTCAGCCGCCGGACGGCTTGGTGCCTTCGGAGGCCTGCTTCGACGTGAGCGGCGGCAGGCCCTCCTGCAGCTTCTTCAGGATCTTCGGCAGCTCTTCCGGCTCCGGATCGGTGTCGCGGGCATGTGCCCACTGGAAGCGCGCCTCGATCGTGCGGCCGACGCGCCAGTAGGCGTCGCCGAGATGATCGTTGATGGTCGGATCGGCCGGACGCAGCTCGACGGCGCGCTCCAGCTGGGCCACGGCCTCCTCGTAGCGGCCAAGCTTGTAGAAGACCCAGCCGAGGCTGTCGACGATGTAGCCATCGGATGGCTCGGCCTCGACGGCCTTCTCGATCATGCCGAGCGCCTCGTCGAAATTCTCGCCGCGGTCGACCCAGGAATAGCCGAGGTAGTTCAGCACCAGCGGCTGGTCGGGGCTGAGCTTGAGCGCCGTCTTGAAGTCGGCTTCGGCCTGCGGCCAGCGCTTGGTGCGCTCATAGGCGATGCCCCGGTTGTAGTAGAGCTGCCAGTGCTGCGGCGCCGGCGTGCCGAGGGCCTCGATCGCCTGGGTATAGGCATCGGCGGCGGGCTCGAACATCTTGCGCACCCGCAGGATGTTGCCGAGCGCCGTGAGCGCATCGAGATCCTTCGGATTGGCCCGGATCACCCCCTCGAGGTGCTTGCGGGCCTCCTCCACCTTGTCGAGCGCGTTGTAGTCGAAGCCGATCTGGATCTCGGCGGCCCGCTTGAAGCCTGACTTCTCGTCGACGAGGCCGAGCATCTCGATGGCGCGCTCGTAGTTCTTGGAGCGCTCGAAGATCTCCGCCAGCGTGATCCGGGCGATGTCGGTCTTCGGGTCGAGATGGAGCGCGAGCTGCAGGAGGCCGGCGACGAGTTCCGAGCCGTCGTCGCGCGAGATGGCGTTGGCGACCCCCGAGAGCAGCTCGGCCGCGCCGTGCCGGGCATCGGTGGCCAGCGGCTTCATCTTCGTCTTCGCGACAAGATTGGTCTTGAGCCGGTTGAGCACCCCGTGGTCGGGCACCCGGGCGAGCAGTTCGTCGACGACGGCATTCGCCTCGTCGAAACGGCCGGCGCGCGACAGGGCGCGGACATAGGCCTCGGTGATGCGGATCGAGCCCTCGTCGAAGCCGTGCGCGACCCGCAGCCGCTCGATCGCCTCGTCGCTGCGCCCGCTTGCATCCGCGATCAGGCCGGCGTGGTAGCTGCGGAACAGTTCGAACCACTGCGGCCCGTTCATCGCGTCGAGCCGGTCGAGCGCCTTGTCGGTGCGCCCGGCGCCATATTCGGCCCAGGCCTGGAGGATGCCGGCAATGAGCTCGGTCAGCGGTTCGGAATGCGACTTGCCGAAGGCGTCGATTGCCTTGGTGTAGGAGCCGCGCTCCAGAAGATCCACGCCCGAGGCGAGGTTGGCGAGGCGGTTGTCCGGATCGATCGCCAGCAGGCGCCGGGACAGGCCGAAGGCGCCTTTGATCTCGCCGTCGGCGAGCGTGAGCGTGAAGGCGCGTTCGAGGAGGTAGGTGTCCTCCGGGTCGGTCAGCAGCGCGCGGGTGAAATAGAGCGAGGCGGCGTCGAAGTCCTTGGCGCGATCGGCATGGAAGCCCGCGAGGAAGTTGCCCGCGGTGCTTTCGCCCGGCGGGAAGCTCACCGCGTCGCCGGTCCGTCCGGCCAGCGCGCCGCCGGCGGGAAGGAAGGCGGCGGAGGCGAGGGCGAGGACGGCGGCCAGCCGGAAGGCGGATCGCCGCGTCCGTCGATCCGTCCCGGCTCGTGCACGTCGGTCAAGCGTCATCATGGGTCTCCGTCAGCCTTGCCGTGGCGTCGTGCCGTGGTCGGGCACGCACCCGGCCGGCAGCGGCCCTGGCGCCGATCCATCCGCCGGCAAATCAGCGGGGAGGATGGACGCGATCGCAGCCGCCTGCAAGTCCGCGCACCCGTGTCCGATCCGGCCCGCCCTGACGGCGGCGCCCGGCGAACGTCTCGCCGCCACGCATAGACCAGTGTTGTGGCGGGACGGTGGCCCTTTCCGGGCGCGGCCGTCCCTCTGCCGCCCGTCGCGAGGCTGCGGAACAAACACCCCGGCGGGGCGTCGTCACATGGCAAATCAATCGGTTATTGCGGGGCCCCGGCGAAACTTCTTGCACCGCATCAATTGAGGGGGCATCAACGTCGAGGAGATGGGCACCGTCCGCGTCCGCGGCCCCGAAGGGCGGCGGGACAGGCCGCGGCGCCCGGCAGGACCGAGGCGGAGGCCAACATTCGCCGGGACTGGAGGGAAGTGATGGCGCCTTGGGTCTACGGGTTCGAATGCGGCCGCGCCGACGGCGCAGCCTCGATGCGCGAACTCCTTGGCGGCAAGGGCGCCAATCTGGCCGAGATGGCACGGCTCGGCATGCCGGTGCCGCCCGGCTTCACCATCACCACCGACGTCTGCGGCTGGTACAACCGCAACGGCAAGTCCTATCCGAACGGCCTGATCGCCGAGGTGCACGGCGCGATCGGCCGGATCGAGGTCGCGACCGGGCGCCGCTTCGGCGCCAGCGAACGCCCGCTGCTGCTGTCGGTCCGCTCGGGCTCCCGGGCCTCGATGCCCGGCATGATGGACACGGTGCTGAACCTCGGCCTCAACGACGTGACGGCCGCCGCCCTCTCCGCCGAGACCGGCGACGAGGCCTTCGCGCTCGACAGCTACCGCCGCTTCATCCAGATGTACGCCGATGTCGTGCTCGGCATCGACCACAGCATCTTCGAGGAAGTGCTCGAGGGGATGAAGGACGCGGCCGGGCTGGTGTTCGACACCGACCTCACCGCCGAGGACCTCCAGCGCGTCGTCGACCGCTTCAAGGCGATCGTGGAGGACGAGACCGGCGAGGGCTTCCCGCAGGATCCGCAGATCCAGCTCTGGGGCGCGGTCAGCGCCGTCATCGAATCCTGGAACACGCCCGCGCCGTGGTCTACCGCCGGCTGCATCACATCGCCGACGACTGGGGCACCGCCGTCACCGTCCAGGCCATGGTGTTCGGCAACACCGGCTCCGATTCGGCCACCGGCGTCGCCTTCACCCGCGATCCCTCCACCGGCGAGAAGATCCTCTACGGCGAGTTCCTGCTGGATGCCCAGGGCGAGGACGTCGTCTCCGGCATGCGCACGCCCAACTACCTGACCGAGGCCGGGCGCCAGCGCGCCGGTTCCGAGTCGCCGTCGCTGGAAATGCTGATGCCGGCGGCGTTTTCAGAATTCCGCCGGATCTGCGACGACCTGGAGCGCCATTTCCGCGACATGCAGGACGTGGAGTTCACCATCGAGCGCGGCAAGCTGTGGATGCTGCAGACCCGCACCGCCAAGCGCAGCGCCGAGGCGGCGATCCGCATCGCCGTGGAAATGGCCGACGAGGGCGTGATCACCACCGAGGAGGCAGTCGGCCGCATCGACCCGACCTCGCTGGAACAGCTGCTGCATCCGACGCTCGATCCCCGCGCCGCCCGCGAGGTGATCGCCACCGGCCTGCCGGCGTCGCCGGGGGCCGCCTGCGGGCGCATCGTCTTCTCCGCCGAGGAGGCCGAGAAGGTGGCGCAGGAGGGCCATGCGGTCATCCTCGTGCGCACCGAGACCAGCCCGGAGGACATCCACGGCATGCACGCCGCCGAGGGCGTGCTCACCACCCGCGGCGGCATGACCAGCCACGCCGCCGTGGTCGCCCGCGGCATGGGCAAGCCCTGCGTCTCCGGCGCGGCCACGATGAAGGCCGACGCCAAGTCGCGCACGCTGAAGGCCATGGGCCGCACCTTCGAGGCCGGCGACGTCATCACCATCGACGGCACCACCGGCCAGGTGATGGCCGGCAAGGTGGCGATGCGCGAGCCGGACATGTCGCCCTCCTTCCTGCGCCTGATGGGCTGGGCCGACGAGATCCGCCGCATGAAGGTGCGCGCCAATGCCGAGACGCCGACCGAGGTGCGGGTCGCCCGCGCCTTCGGCGCCGACGCATCGGCCTCTGCCGCACCGAGCACATGTTCTTCGACGACGGCCGGGTGCTGGCCATGCGCGAGATGATCCTCGCCGACACGGAGGAGGGGCGCCGCGCGTCGCTGGCCAAGCTGCTGCCGATGCAGCGCAAGGACTTCACCGAGATCTTCGAGATCATGAGCGGCCTGCCGGTGACGATCCGCCTGCTCGACCCGCCTTTCCACGAGTTCCTGCCGAAGAACCCGGAGGAGGCCGAACGGCTCGCCGCCGATCTCGGCATCGAGATCGAGCGCTTCAACGATCGCCTCCGGGCGCTGCGCGAATACAACCCCATGCTCGGCCATCGCGGCTGCCGGCTGCTGATCTCCCATCCGGAGATCGTCGAGATGCAGGTGCGGGCGATCTTCGAGGCGGCGCTGATCGCCACCCGCACCACCGGCGTCGCGATCATGCCGGAGATCATGGTGCCGCTCGTCGCCACCCGCGCCGAGCTCGAATACATCAAGGTCCGCATCCACGAGACGGCCCGGGCGGTGATGGCCGAATCCGGCAAGCGCTTCAGCTACCAGATCGGCACGATGATCGAGCTGCCGCGCGCCTGCCTGCTGGCGCGCGAGATCGCCGAATGCGCCGAGTTCTTCTCCTTCGGCACCAACGACCTGACCCAGACCACCTTCGGCATCAGCCGCGACGACGCGGCCGGCTTCCTCGCCAGCTACGACGCCAAGGGCATCCTCGGCTACGACCCCTTCACCACCCTCGACCGCCAGGGCGTGGGCGAACTGGTGCGCATCGGCGTGGAACGCGGCCGGCAGGCCAGGCCGGACATCAAGGTCGGCATCTGCGGCGAACACGGCGGCAACCCGCCCTCGATCGCCTTCTGCGAGGAACTCAACCTCGACTACGTCTCCTGCTCGCCGTTCCGGGTGCCGGTGGCGAGGCTGGCGGCGGCGCAGGCGACGCTGGCGGGGCGGGGATCGACGCGGGTGGCGTGAGCGGTCACGACGAGATGGGAAACGGGCCGTTTCCTGCGAGAAACGCCTCGCGGCTTCGATCGTAATGACTTGAGATTGCGGGTTCCGCAAGGAC
>NZ_MCRJ01000123.1 GCF_001720135.1 Methylobrevis pamukkalensis | reverse complement strand
CGATGGACGCAGTCTCCAAGGGCGTTCAGGCGATCGCGGTCGAGGCCACCGACTATTCGAAGAAGTCTGCCGAGGACACTTCCAAGCTCGTCGAGAAGATGATGGGCTGCAAGAGCTTCGAGTCGGTGATGGAACTCCAGTCCGACTTCGTCAAGAAGAGCTACGAAGGTGCCGTCTCGCAGATGACGAAGATGACGAGATGTATCTCGATCTCTCCAAGGACGCCGCCAAGCCCTACGAGGCATCACCGCCAAATTCGCGAAGTGAGCTGACCGGCGCCTGCCGGCCGAGACTCTCCTCCGCCCTGAAACGGGCCCCGGTCGCAATCGGCCGGGGCCCGATTTCGTTTCAGCCGGATCCGTTTCAACCAGATTTCGCTCAAGCCCAGTGCGGCCCAGCCGGGAACGGAGTTCCGGTCCGATCTCGCTCCCGCCCTGCCCTGTCGCCGTCGAGGACGGACCGACGGAGCCCCATCCGGCACCCGAAGGCAGCGCCACGAAAAAGGGCGGCATTGCTGCCGCCCTTTTCGGAACACCTGATTTCGAAGCTGCCTGATCAGGCCGCTTCGGACTCGTTCGAACCCTCGGCCTCGGCACGGGCACGATCAACGGCGCCCTTCGCGGAGGTGTCACGGTCGACGAACTCGATCACGGCGCGCGCGGCGTTGTCGCCATAGCGGAAGCCGGCCTTGAGGATGCGGGTGTAGCCACCGGCGCGGTCCTTGTAGCGCGGTCCGATCGTGTCGAACAGCTTGCGCACCAGCGCCTCGTTGCCGATCTCGGCAATCGCCTGGCGGCGGGCGTGGAGGTCGCCGCGCTTGCCGAGGGTGACGAGCTTCTCGACGATCGGACGGAGGTCCTTCGCCTTCGGCAGGGTGGTGACGATCTGCTCGTGCTCGATCAGCGACGCGGCCATGTTGGCGAACATCGCCATGCGGTGGTCCGAACGGCGGTTGAACTTGCGGCCTGCATTCCCGTGACGCATGACCTTCTCCTTACGACGTTTGCGAGGGCGATGCTGCCGGCCGTGCCGGTGTTTTCGCCCCGTATCCAGGGGTGCCGGCGGTCAGCCGCCGGCGTTACGTTCGATCAGGCCACCGATCAATAGTGGTGGTCCTCATAGCGCTTGGCCAGTTCCTCGATGTTTTCCGGCGGCCAGTTCGTGACCTCCATACCGAGGTGGAGACCCATCTGCGCGAGGACCTCCTTGATCTCGTTGAGCGACTTGCGGCCGAAGTTCGGCGTGCGGAGCATCTCCGCCTCGCTCTTCTGGATCAGATCGCCGATGTAGACGATGTTGTCGTTCTTCAGGCAGTTCGCCGAACGGACCGACAGCTCGAGCTCGTCGACCTTCTTGAGCAGGGCCGGGTTGAAGGCCAGTTCCGGAACGGACTCGGTCTTCTGGTCGCGCTCGGGCTCTTCGAAGTTGACGAAGATCGACAGCTGGTCCTGCAGGATGCGGGCGGCGTAGGCCACCGCGTCCTCGGGCTTCAGCGCGCCGTTGGTCTCGACCGTCATGGTCAGCTTGTCGTAGTCGAGAACCTGGCCCTCGCGGGTGTTCTCGACCTTGTAGCTGACCTTGCGGACCGGCGAGTAGACGCTGTCGACCGGGATCAGGCCGATCGGGGCGTCTTCGGGACGGTTGCGGTCGGCGGCGACATAGCCCTTGCCGGTGTCGACCGTGAACTCGATCCGGATCTCCGCGCCGTCGTCCAGCGCGCAGATGACGTGCTCGGGGTTCAGGATCTCGACGTCACCCACGGTCTGGATGTCACCGGCCGTCACGAGACCGGGGCCCTGCTTGCGCAGGACCATGCGCTTCGGCCCCTGGCCGAGCATCCGGATGGCGATTTCCTTGATGTTCAGGATGATGTCCGTCACGTCCTCGCGCACACCGGCGATCGAGGAGAATTCGTGAAGGACACCGTCGATCTGAACGGCCGTCACTGCCGCGCCCTGAAGCGACGACAGCAGGATGCGGCGCAGCGAGTTCCCGAGCGTGAGGCCGAAGCCCCGCTCCAGCGGCTCGGCGACGATGGTCGCCACGCGCCGGTCGGCGTTGCTGCTCTGGACCTCGAGCTTGTTCGGCTTGATCAGCTCTTGCCAGTTCTTCTGGATGGTCACGATGGTACCCTTTCCATGCTGCTTGCCTGGCACCGGGGCTGCGGAGCGGCGCGGCGCCGCTCGACGGCTCCCCGGGGCCCGGAACCCTGCCCTCTTGGCCAGAGTTCCAGATCCGGAAAATCCGGCGTCAGACGCGGCGGCGCTTGCGCGGCCGGCAGCCATTGTGCGGGATCGGCGTCACGTCCCGGATAGATGTCACGGTGAAGCCTGCCGCCTGCAGGGCACGAAGCGCCGACTCACGGCCCGAACCCGGACCGCAGACCTCGACTTCGAGGGTGCGAACGCCGTGCTCGGCGGCCTTGCGGGCGGCGTCTTCGGCGGCCATCTGCGCGGCGTAGGGGGTCGACTTGCGCGAGCCCTTGAAGCCCATGGTGCCGGCCGACGACCACGAGATCGCGTTGCCCTGGGCGCGGTGATGGTGATCATCGTGTTGTTGAACGACGAGTTCACGTGGGCAACGCCCGAAGAGATGTTCTTGCGCTCGCGGCGGCGGACGCGGGTTTCCTTGGCCATTTATGGTCCTTTCGAAGATCGATCTCGTCACCGCCGTAGTTCCAGCGGCTCCACCGGCTCCGCACAAGGACGAAGGCCGGAAACTCAGGAGACAGAGCCGAGGACGGCATCGCCGTCACGGCTCGTGTCATGGTCGCGGACAGGGTCCGCGAAACCCGAACAGCGCCGCCCCGTGGAAACCACGAGAACGACGCCGCAGGATCGGGAAGGACGACGCACCCGGAAAGGCCGGGCCGCTCGTCACCGGCAGATCACTTCTTCTTGCCGGCAATCGCCTTTGCCGGACCCTTGCGGGTGCGGGCATTGGTGTGCGTGCGCTGGCCGCGAACCGGCAGGCCGCGACGATGACGCAGACCGCGGTAGCAGCCGAGGTCCATGAGCCGCTTGATGTTCATCGAGGTGCCACGACGAAGGTCGCCCTCGACGACATAGTCGCGGTCGATCATTTCGCGGATCTGCAGCACTTCGGCGTCGGTCAGTTCGTTGACGCGGCGAGCGGGATCGATGCCGACCTTCGCGACGATCTCGGACGCGAACTTCGCGCCGATGCCGTGGATGTACTGCAGCGCGATGACGACGCGCTTGCCGGTCGGGATGTTGACGCCTGCGATACGGGCCACTTGTCTTTCTCCTGTCGTCGCGGGAACGCCGGGTCCCCGCTCCCTCCCCGACCGAATCGGTCCGGAGGTTCAAAAGGCTCATGCGCCGAAGACCGGCGATCCTCGGGATGCCGGCTCCGACCGCATGCAGCAATCGTGAATTGGAGCCGGTAAATAACTTCAAGTCCGCCCGACGTCAACACGTGAACCGTCGGGAAGGGCCGAAAACCGTCAGGAACCGACGGTTTCCGACAGAATCGTCTCGATCTCGGCCGTAACATCGTCGATCGGGGCCATGCCGTCGATCGTCTTCACGATGCCGTGCTGCGAATAATACGGCACGAGCTCCGAGGTCATCGCATGGAAGTCCTTCATGCGGCGCAGGAAGACCTCGGGCGTGTCGTCCTTGCGGACCGGCAGGCCGGCGGCTCTGGTTTCCTCGACGCGCTTCTCGATCCGGCCGAGGAGACGCGATTCGTCGACCCGGAACTCGATGACCGCGTCGATGCCAAGATCGCGCTCGGCCAGCATCCTGTCGAGGGCGTCAGCCTGGGCGCGGGTGCGCGGAAAGCCGTCGAGCACGAAACCGCGGGCGGCGTCGGGCTGGTCGATCCGCTCGGCAACGATGCCGATCACGATCTCGTCGGAGACGAGCTGGCCCGCCTCCATCACCGCCTGCGCGCGCTTGCCGATGTCGGTTCCGGCAGCCACGGCCGCACGCAGCATGTCGCCGGTCGAGAGCTGGACGATGCCGTGACGATCAACGAGGCGCTGGGCCTGCGTTCCCTTGCCCGCACCGGGCGGTCCAAGCAGTATGAGCCTCATCTCTTCTTCCCCCGCAGCTTCGCCTTCTTCACGAGCCCCTCATACTGATGCGCAAGCAGGTGGCCTTGCACCTGGGACACAGTGTCCATGGTCACGCTCACGACGATGAGAAGCGACGTTCCACCGAAATAGAACGGAAACGCCCGTCGCGGAAATGAGAAATTCGGGCAAGAGGCAGACGAGGACCAGATAGATCGCCCCGATCACCGTGATCCGGGTGAGGACGTAGTCGATGTACTGCGCGGTGCGTTCACCCGGCCGATAGCCCGGAATGAAGCCGCCATGCTTCTTCAGATTGTCGGCCGTGTCGGTCGGATTGAAGACCAGCGCGGTGTAGAAGAAGGCGAAGAAGGCGATCAGTGCGGCATAGAGCAGCATGTAGAGCGGCTGGCCGTGGCCAAGCAGCGTCGTCATGGTCTGCAGCCAGCCCGAGCCCGCATCCGTGCCGGCAAACCCCGCGACCGTGGCCGGCACGAGCAGCAGCGACGAGGCGAAGATCGGCGGGATGACGCCGGCGGTGTTGAGCTTCAGGGGCAGATGCGAGGATTCGCCCTGGAAGATCCGGTTGCCGACCTGGCGCTTGGGATACTGGATCAGCAGCCGGCGCTGGGCCCGCTCCACGAACACGATGAAGGCGATCACGACCACGGCGAGAATCAGCATGCCGATGATGATCGGGGTGGCGAGCGCGCCCTGGCGGCCGAGTTCGAGCGTGCCGGCAAGGGCCGACGGCAGACCGGCGACGATACCGGCGAAGATGATCAGCGAGATGCCGTTGCCGATGCCGCGCGAGGTGATCTGTTCACCCAGCCACATCAGGAACATGGTGCCGCCGACGAGGGTCAGCGTCGCGGAAATCCGGAAGTAGAGGCCCGGATCGAGCACGATGTTGGCCGAGCTCTCGAGGCTGATGGCGATGCCGTAGGCTGGATCAGGGCGAGGAACACCGTGCCGTAGCGGGTGTACTGGTTGATCTTCTTGCGGCCGGACTCGCCCTCCTTCTTGAGGGCCTCCAGGCTCGGCACGATCGACGTCATCAGCTGCACGATGATCGATGCCGAGATGTAGGGCATGATCCCGAGCGCGAAGATCGCCATGCGGCCGACGGCGCCGCCGGCGAACATGTTGAACAGGCCGAGGATGCCGGACTGCTGCTGGTCGAAGGCCTGCTGCAGCGCCGCGAGGTTGATGCCCGGCAGCGGGATGTAGGTGCCGAGGCGATAGATGATCAGCGCACCGAGGGTGAACCAGATCCGTTTCTTCAGTTCGGTCGCCTTCGCGAAGGAACCGAAATTCAGGTTGGCGGCGAGTTGTTCTGCTGCCGAGGCCATGGACGAAGCTCCGCTCACTCATGCGAGGTCCGGCGACGATGGGCCGGACGTTCGGTCACCCTGCTTTGAGCATATTCCGGCGCCGGTTCCAAATGCCGTTTCGGCGACCATGGTCGCCGAGGGGCCTGAACACCGCGCCGCTGCTCCGGAAGAGGTCTCCCGGTCGGAGGATCCCGCACACGGCGGGCGGGCGGTCCCCTGCCCCGTCGCGCGGCGGCAGAGCCCCCGCAAAAGACGCAAAGCGGGCCTCGATTGCCGAGACCCGCTTCACGAAGACTTCGCTGTTACGCCTCGACGGAGGCGCCGATCACGGTGACCTTGCCGCCGAGCTTCTCGACAGCCTCGATCGCGGCGCGCGAGGCGCCGGCGATCTCGAAGGACACGGCCGTGGTCAGTTCGCCGTCCGACAGCAGCCGGACGCCGTCCTTGAGCTGGCGCAGGACGCCAATGGCCTTGAGCGTCTCGACGGTCACCACCGAACCAGCATCGATCAGGCCGTCATCGATCGCTTCCTGGACGCGGCCCAGGCTGACGATGTTGAAGTCCTTGGCGAAGATGTTGGTGAAGCCACGCTTCGGCAGGCGCCGATGCAGCGGCATCTGGCCACCTTCGAAGCCCTTGATGGCCACGCCGGAGCGCGACTTCTGGCCCTTGACGCCGCGGCCGGCAGTCTTGCCCTTGCCGGAGCCGATGCCACGACCGACGCGCATCCGCTTCTTGGTCGCGCCTTCGTTGTCCTTGATCTCGTTGAGCTTCATTTTCGCTATCCGGTCTTCAAACCTCGTCCACGATGCGGACGAGGTGATGGACGCTCGCGATCATGCCGCGGACCGAAGGCGTGTCCTCCAGGGTGCGGCGACGATGCATCTTGTTGAGGCCAAGGCCGATCAGCGTGTTGCGCTGCTCGGACGGCCGGCGAATCGGGCTGCCGGTCTGCTCGACCGTGATGGTCTTGCCCGCGGCTTTCTCAGTGGCCATAGGTAATCACCTCGTCCAGAACTTCAACGATGCGCCGGGGCTCAGGCCTCGGCGGCAACCGCATCCGGGTCCACGTCACGGCGACGGGACTGGAGCGCCGACACCTTGAGTCCGCGACGGGCGGCCACCGAACGGGGGCTGTCCTCGCGGGCGAGCGCATCGAATGTCGCCCGGACCATGTTGTAGGGGTTCGACGAACCCAGCGACTTCGAGACGATGTCGTGGATGCCGAGCGCTTCGAACACCGCGCGCATCGGACCGCCGGCGATGATGCCGGTACCGGCCGGAGCGGCACGGAGAACGACGCGACCCGCGCCCCAGCGACCATCGGTGTCGTGGTGCAGGGTCCGGCCCTCGCGCAGCGGCACGCGGACGAGATTGCGCTTGGCAGCCTCGGTCGCCTTGCGGATCGCCTCAGGCACCTCACGCGCCTTGCCGTGACCGTAGCCGACGCGGCCCTTCTGGTCGCCGACGACGACGAGCGCCGCGAAACCGAAGCGCCGGCCGCCCTTCACCACCTTCGCGACGCGGTTGATATGGACGAGACGGTCGACGAACTCGCTGTCGCGGTCGTCGCGGTCTCGGTTATTCCGTTCACGTTCAGCCATGGTACCTGTCTCTTCTTATCCGTGAGCCGCCGGGCGGTCGTCGGGGCTCAGAACTCGAGCCCGCCCTCTCGGGCGGCCTCGGCGAGCGCCTTGACCCGGCCGTGATAGAGGAAGCTGCCGCGGTCGAACACCACAGACGTGATGCCTGCAGCCAGAGCCCGTTCGGCAATGAGCTTGCCGATCGCCGAGGCCGCTGCGGTGTCCGCGCCGGTCTTGAGGCTTTCGCGCAGGGTCTTTTCCAGGCTGGACGCCGCGGCCAGCGTGTTGCCGGCCTTGTCGTCGATCACCTGAGCGTAGATGTGCTGCGACGTGCGGTGCACGCTCAGCCGAGGACGACCATTGGCCGCCTTCTGGATCGAACGACGCACGCGAGCGCGACGACGTTCATTAACGGTGTTCGCCTTCGACATGGCGGCTGGCCCTTACTTCTTCTTGCCTTCCTTGCGGACGATATATTCGCCCGCGTACTTGACGCCCTTGCCCTTGTAGGGCTCCGGCGGACGGAATTCGCGGATCTCGGCCGCCACCTGCCCGACGCGCTGGGCGTCGATGCCGGAGATCATGATCTCCGTCGGCTTCGGGCAGGCAATCGCGACATCGGCCGGGATCGGGTAGACCACATCGTGGCTGTAGCCGAGCGCCAGCTGGAGATTCTTGCCCTGGATCGCGGCGCGGTAACCGACGCCGGTGATCTCGAGCTTCTTCTCGAAGCCGCCGGTCACGCCCTTGATCAGGTTCGCGACCATCGTCCGCGACATGCCCCAGGCCGCGCGAGCGGGCTTCGACATGTCCACCGGATCGATCTTGATGCCGCCGTCCTCATCCTTGGAGGCCAGCACCAGATCGTTCAGCACGAAGGACAGCTGGCCCTTCGGTCCTTTGACCGAAACCTGCTTCCCGTTGATATCGGCGGTCACGCCCGAGGGGACGACGACGGCCTTCTTGCCAATGCGCGACATCTTTCTAACTCTCTCTCGAGGCGTCTGGATCAGAAGATCCGGCAGAGCACTTCGCCGCCGACATTCTGCTCGCGCGCTTCGTGATCGGCCATCACGCCCTTCGGCGTCGACAGGATCGACACGCCGAGACCGTTGGCGACGCGCGGCAGGTTCTTGACCGACGCGTAGACGCGGCGACCAGGCTTCGACACTCGCTCGATCGTCCGGATCACCGGCTCGCCATCGAAATACTTCAGCTCGATCTCGAACTCCGAGCGGCCGCTCACGTCGTGGGCCACCGAGGTGTAGCCGCGGATGTAACCTTCGGCCGCAAGAACCTCGAGGACGTTCTGGCGCAGCTTGGAAGCCGGCGTCGAAACCTTGTTCATCTTCCGCATCTGTGCGTTGCGGATACGGGTGAGCATGTCACCCAACGGATCGGTCATCGCCATGGGACCAATCTCCTCACCAGCTCGACTTCACAGACCCGGGATGAGACCGTTCGATCCGAGATCCCGGAGCGCAATGCGGCTCATCTTGAGCTTGCGATAATAGGCGCGGGGACGACCCGTCACTTCGCACCGGTTGCGGACGCGGGTCGCGGACGAATTCCGCGGCAGTTCCGCCAGCTTCAGCACGGCGGCGAAGCGCTCCTCGATCGGGAGCTCCTCGTTCACCGAGACAGCCTTCAGCGCGGCGCGCTTGGCCGCATACTTCTTCACCAGCCGCTCGCGCCGCTTGTTGTTCTCGATCGCGCTCTTTTTCGCCATCGTGTCGGATCCTTCTCGCGCGAGTTACTGGCGGAACGGGAAGTCGAAGGCCTTGAGCAGCGCCCGAGCCTCGTCGTCCGTCTTCGCCGTCGTGCAGACGATGATATCCATGCCCCAGACCTGATCCACCTTGTCGTAGGAGATCTCGGGGAAGATGATGTGTTCCTTGACGCCCATGGCGAAGTTGCCACTGCCGTCGAAGCTCTTGGGGTTCAGACCCCGGAAGTCGCGCACGCGCGGCAGGGCGATCGTCACCAGGCGGTCGACGAACTCGTACATCCGCGCCCGGCGCAGGGTCACCTTGGCGCCGATGTTCATCCCCTCGCGGAGCTTGAACGTCGCAACCGAGGTCCGCGCCTTGGTGATGACCGGCTTCTGGCCGGCGATCAGCGTCAGGTCGGCGACGGCGGTGTTGATCTTCTTGGAGTCCGCGACAGCCTCGCCGACGCCCATGTTGATCACGACCTTGTCGATCGAAGGGATCTCGAGCTCGTTCTTGTAGCCGAACTCGGCCATCATCTTCGCCCGGATCGTCTCTTCATAGACGAGCTTGAGCCGGGGCTCGTATTTCGCCTCAGCCATCGACCTGCTCTCCCGAACGCTTGGCAACGCGGACCTTGCGGGCCTTCTCGCCTTCGCCAACGATCTTGAAACCGACGCGAGTCGCCTTGCCGTCCTTCGGGTCGGCGATCGCGATGTTGGACACATGGATGGGGGCTTCCTTGGACAGGATGCCTCCCTCCGTCTGCGCGGTCTGCTTCTGGTGACGACGCACCAGGTTCACACCGCGAACGACGGCCCGGTTCTCGGACGGCATCATCTGGACGACTTCGCCCGTCTTGCCCTTGTCCTTGCCCGTGAGAACGACGACCTTGTCGCCCTTCTTGATCTTGGCGGCCATTACAGCACCTCCGGGGCCAGCGAGATGATCTTCATGTGGTTCTTGGCGCGAAGCTCGCGCGGAACCGGTCCGAAGATGCGGGTCCCGATGGGTTCCTTCTGATTGTTGATCAGGACGGCGGCGTTCCGGTCGAAGCGGATCACCGAACCGTCCGGACGCCGGATGTCCTTGGCGGTCCGTACGACCACCGCCTTCATCACGTCGCCCTTCTTCACGCGACCCCGCGGAATCGCCTCCTTGATCGAGACGACGATGATGTCGCCGACCGAGGCATACTTGCGCTTGGAGCCGCCGAGCACCTTGATGCACATGACACGACGGGCGCCGGAATTGTCCGCCACGTCGAGGTTTGTTTGCATCTGAATCATGACTGGCCGCCTGTTCTCTCACGTCCCGGGTGCAGATGCACCGCCAGGACGAAACTCCGTTCCTCTAGGTGATCTCAACCGGCGCTGTCGCCGGTCTCGACCACGATCCACCGCTTGGTCTTCGAGATCGGGCGGCTCTCCTCGATGAGAACCGTGTCCCCGGTCTTGTACTTGTTCGCTTCGTCGTGCGCCTGGTAGTTCTTGGTCCGGCGCACCGTCTTCTTGAACAACGGATGGGTGAAGCGACGCTCCACCTTCACCACGACCGTCTTGTCGGTCTTGTCACTCACGACGACGCCCTGCAGGATTCGCTTCGGCATCTTCCTACCTCATCAAGCGTTGTCGGCCACGCGCTTTTCGCGCATGACGGTCTGGATGCGGGCGATGTCGCGCCGGACAGTCCGCACCCGCGACGTGTTCTCGAGCTGTCCCGTCGCCTTCTGGAAGCGAAGGTTGAACTGCTCTTTCTTGAGCTTGAGGAGCTGGTCCTCGAGCTGGTCGGGCGTCATGGACTTGACGTCACTCGCCTTCATGATGGTTCAATCCTCAGATAGATCCGCCGATCACTCGGCGATGCGCTGAATGAAGCGCGTCTTGACCGGAAGCTTCGCCGCGC
Source organism: Methylobrevis pamukkalensis (assembly GCF_001720135.1). Taxonomy (GTDB): domain Bacteria; phylum Pseudomonadota; class Alphaproteobacteria; order Rhizobiales; family Pleomorphomonadaceae; genus Methylobrevis; species Methylobrevis pamukkalensis. The sequence continues at coordinate 1,517 of NZ_MCRJ01000123.1, read as the reverse complement.
CGAGGCGCATGGCCTCGCGGGCGATGTCCTCGGGCACACCGTCCAGCTCGAACAGGATCCGGCCAGGCTTGACGCGGGCGGCCCAGTATTCCGGGGCGCCCTTGCCCTTGCCCATGCGGACTTCGGTCGGCTTGGCGGTCACCGGAACATCCGGGAACACGCGGATCCAGACTCGACCAGCACGCTTCATGTGACGCGTGATGGCACGGCGGGCGGCCTCGATCTGACGGGCTGTAACCCGCTCCGGCTCGAGGGCCTTCAGTCCAAAGGCACCGAAATTCAGGTCGGTACCGCCCTTGGCGGTGCCGTGAATCCGGCCCTTGAACTGCTTGCGGAACTTGGTTCGCTTCGGCTGAAGCATCTCGCCTCTCCCGTGTCCTTAGGCTCAGGCCGCGTCGTCGCGACGGCGGCGGCGGTCGCCGCGGTCGCCACGATCATCGCGGCGGCCGTGATGGTCGCCATCGTGGCTGCCCTCGAGAGCCCGGCGCTCGGAAGCCATCGGGTCATGCTCCAGGATCTCGCCCTTGAACACCCACACCTTGATACCGTTGGTACCGTAGGCGGTGTGTGCAGTCGCAATTCCGTAGTCGATATCGGCGCGCAGCGTGTGCAGCGGCACCCGCCCCTCGCGATACCATTCCAGGCGCGCGATCTCGGCGCCGCCGAGGCGGCCGCCGGCGTTGATGCGGATGCCTTCGGCACCGAGACGCATCGCCGACTGAACGGCGCGCTTCATGGCGCGACGGAAGGCGACGCGGCGCTCGAGCTGCTGGGCGATCGACGCCGCGATCAGGTTCGCATCGGTCTCGGGCTTGCGCACTTCGACGATGTTCAGGTGAACCTCGCTGTCCGTCATCGCGCCGATCTTCTTGCGAAGCTTCTCGATGTCCGCACCCTTCTTGCCGATCACCACACCCGGACGGGCCGAGAAGATGGTGACGCGGCACTTCTTGTGCGGGCGTTCGATCACGACCTTGGAGACCGCGGCGGTCTTCAGCTCGTCCATCAGGAACTTGCGGATCCGCAGGTCCTCGTGGAGCAGCTGGCCGTATTCGCCCTTGCCGGCGAACCAGCGGCTGTCCCAGGTCCGGTTGATGCCGAGACGCAGGCCGATCGGATTGACTTTGTGACCCATCAGGCAGTCTCCTCGACTTCGCGGACGACGATGGTCAGGTTGGAAAACGGCTTCTGGATCGCGCCGACCCGGCCCCGGGCCCGCGGCGAGAACCGCTTGATGACCAGCGCCTTGCCCACGAAGGCTTCCTTGACGACGAGCGCGTCGACGTCGAGGTCGTGGTTGTTCTCGGCATTGGCGATCGCGACTCAAGCGTCTTCTTGACGTCGCGAGCGATGCGCTTCTGCGAGAAGGACAGATCTGCCAGAGCCGCCGAGACCTTCTTGCCACGGATCATCGCGGCGACGAGGTTCAGCTTCTGCGGGCTGACCTTCAGCATCCGGGTGACGGCGCGGGCCTCATTGTCGGCGAGCACGCGCTCGCGCTTGAGCTTGCCCATGAT
>NZ_MCRJ01000122.1 GCF_001720135.1 Methylobrevis pamukkalensis | reverse complement strand
TCCTTGATCGGCCCGAAGATGCGCGCGCAGAAGAGGCCATCACGCTCCGGCTTGAAGGTCCGGTAGTTGATGGTCTCGGGCTTCTTGATCTCGCCATAGGACCAGGACAGAATCTTCTCGGGGCTGGCGAGAGAGATCTTGATCTGGTCGAAAGTCTGGACCGGAACCTGCGGGTTGAAAAGGTTCATGACCTCTTGGTTCATCGGTACTCTCCTGAAAGGCGGGCCAGCGAATACGCGCACCGCCTGCGCGCATCGGCTGCCGCCGTATTAATCCCGAATAGCGACGGTGGTGAGGCGCGGCGGATTACTCCGCCGCGTCCTTCGCCATGTCGGCGTCGCCCTGGCCAGGCTGGTCCTTGGAGTTGGTCAACTCGACGTTCAGACCCAGCGAGCGCATTTCCTTGACGAGCACGTTGAAGCTCTCCGGAATGCCGGCCTCGAAGGCGTCGTCGCCGCGCACGATCGCCTCGTAGACCTTGGTACGGCCCGCGACGTCGTCCGACTTGACCGTCAGCATCTCCTGCAGGGTGTAGGCCGCGCCATAGGCCTCGAGCGCCCACACCTCCATCTCGCCGAAGCGCTGACCGCCGAACTGCGCCTTGCCGCCCAGCGGCTGCTGGGTCACGAGGCTGTAGGGACCGATCGACCGGGCGTGGATCTTGTCGTCCACGAGGTGGTGCAGCTTCAGCATGTAGATGTAGCCGACCGTCACCTGACGATCGAAGGTCTCGCCGGTCCGGCCGTCGTAGAGGGTCGACTGGCCGGAGGTCTTGAGACCCGCCCGCTCCAGCATCTCCACCACGTCCGGCTCGCGCGCACCGTCGAAGACGGGGGTTGCGATCGACACGCCGCGCTTGAGCTCCGTCGCCAGCCGGATCATCGACTCGTCGTCGAACTCGCCGACCTTCTCGGTCTTCGGGCTGCCGGCGAACAGGTCCACCACCTGCGTGCGCAGGTCGGTCGGGTCGCCGCTCACCTTGTAGGCCTCGAGCAGCTTGCCGATCTTCTTGCCCATGCCGGCACAGGCCCATCCGAGATGGGTCTCGAGGATCTGGCCGACGTTCATCCGGCTCGGCACGCCGAGCGGGTTGAGCACGATGTCGACGTGGGTGCCGTCCTCGAGGAACGGCATGTCCTCGACCGGCACGATGCGCGAGACCACGCCCTTGTTGCCGTGGCGTCCGGCCATCTTGTCGCCGGGCTGGATCTTGCGCTTCACGGCGACGAAGACCTTGACCATCTTCATCACGCCGGGCGGCAGTTCGTCGCCCCGCTGCAGCTTCTCCACCTTGTCGATGAAGCGCTGCTCCAGCCGCTTGCGGCTCTCGTCATACTGCTTGCGCAGGGCCTCGATCTCGGTCATCGCCTGGTCGTCGGCGACCGCGAACTGCCACCACTGCGAGCGCGGATGCTCGGCGCGGATCTCGGCCGACACGACCGTGTCCTTGCGGAAGCCCTTCGGGCCGGCAACGCCCGGCTTGCCGTCGAGCATCTCGGCCAGGCGGCCGTAGATGTTGCGGTCGAGGATCGCCTGCTCGTCGTCGCGGTCCTTGGCGAGGCGCTCGATCTCCTCGCGCTCGATCGCCATGGCGCGCTCGTCCTTCTCGACGCCGTGGCGGTTGAACACGCGCACCTCGACGATCGTGCCGGCGCGCCCGGGGGCAGCCGCAGCGACGTGTCGCGGACGTCGGACGCCTTCTCGCCGAAGATGGCGCGGAGGAGCTTTTCCTCCGGCGTCATCGGGCTTTCGCCCTTCGGCGTGATCTTGCCGATCAGGATGTCGCCCGGCTGCACTTCGGCGCCGATGTAGACGATGCCGGCTTCGTCGAGGTTCTTCAGCGCCTCTTCCGACACGTTCGGAATGTCGCGCGTGATTTCCTCCGGCCCGAGCTTGGTGTCGCGGGCCATGACTTCGAACTCCTCGATGTGGATCGAGGTAAAGACGTCGTCGGAGAGATCTTCTCGGAGAGCAGGATGCTGTCCTCGAAGTTGTAGCCGTTCCACGGCATGAACGCGACGAGCACGTTGCGGCCGAGCGCCAGATCACCGAGATCGGTCGAGGGACCGTCGGCGATGATGTCGCCCTTCTCGATCACGTCACCGACACGCACCAGCGGACGCTGGTTGATGCAGGTGTCCTGGTTCGAGCGCTGGAACTTCATCAGCCGGTAGATGTCGACGCCGGACTTCGACGCATCGGTTTCGCGGGTTGCGCGAATGACGATGCGGGTCGCGTCGACCTGGTCGACGATGCCGGCGCGGCGGGCGCCGATCGCGGCGCCCGAGTCACGGGCGACGACGGCTTCCATGCCGGTGCCGACGAAGGGCGCCTCGGCGCGAACCAGCGGCACCGCCTGGCGCTGCATGTTCGAGCCCATCAGCGCGCGGTTCGCGTCGTCGTTCTCGAGGAACGGAATGAGCGCGGCCGCGACCGACACCAGCTGCTTGGGCGAGACGTCCATGAGGTCGACGCGCTCACGCGGCACCTGGATCACTTCGCCGGCGTGGCGGCAGATCACGAGGTCGCTGGTGAAGTTGTTGTTCTCGTCGAGACCGGCGTTCGCCTGCGCGACCGTGTACTTGGCCTCCTCCATCGCCGAGAGGTAGACGACCTCGTCGGTGACGTGGGTGTCCACCACCTTGCGGTAGGGGCTTTCGATGAAGCCGTACTTGTTCACCCGCGCAAAGGTGGCGAGCGAGTTGATCAGGCCGATGTTCGGGCCTTCCGGCGTCTCGATCGGGCAGATGCGGCCGTAGTGGGTCGGGTGCACGTCGCGCACCTCGAAGCCGGCGCGCTCGCGGGTCAGGCCGCCCGGTCCAAGCGCGGAGAGACGGCGCTTGTGGGTGATCTCCGACAGCGGGTTCGTCTGGTCCATGAACTGCGAGAGCTGCGAGGAACCGAAGAACTCGCGCACGGCGGCAGCCGCCGGCTTGGCGTTGATCAGGTCCTGGGGCATGACCGTGTCGATGTCGACCGAGGACATGCGCTCCTTGATCGCGCGCTCCATGCGCAGCAGGCCGACGCGATACTGGTTTTCCATCAGCTCGCCGACCGACCGAACGCGGCGGTTGCCGAGGTTGTCGATGTCGTCGATCTCGCCCTTGCCGTCGCGCAGTTCCACCAGCGTCTGGATCACCGCGAGGATGTCCTCGCGGCGCAGGACGCGCACGGTGTCCGGGCACTTCAGGTCGAGGCGCATGTTCATCTTGACGCGGCCGACCGCGGACAGGTCGTAGCGTTCGGCGTCGAAGAACAGCGACTTGAACATCGCTTCGGCAGCGTCGATGGTCGGCGGCTCACCCGGGCGCATGACCCGGTAGATGTCGAACAGCGCGTCCTCGCGGGCCTCGTTCTTGTCGGCGGCCAGCGTGTTGCGGATGTAGGCGCCGGTGTTGACGTGGTCGATGTCGAGCACGGTCAGCTCGTCGAAGCCGGCCTCGACCAGCTGCGCGATGATCTTCGGCGTGAACTCCTCGCCCGCCTCGACGTAGATCTCGCCGGTCTGCAGGTTGACGAGATCCTCGGCGAGATACTGGCCCTCCAGATCCTCGTCGGTCACCTTGATGGCCTTGAGGCCCTTCTCGGCGAGCTGACGGGCGGCGCGCGCGGTCAGCTTGCGGCCGGCCTCGAGCACGATTTCCCCGCTGTCGGCGTCCACGAGGTCGCCGATGATCTTCATGCCCTTCATGCGCGCCGGGTCATACGGCATGCGCCAGCCGTCCGCGTCGCGGGTGTAGGTGATCTTGTTGTAGAAGGTGTCGAGGATCTCCTCGCCGTCGAGACCGAGGGCGAACAGGAGGCTCGTCACCGGGATCTTGCGGCGACGGTCGATGCGCGCGTGGACGATGTCCTTGCTGTCGAACTCGATGTCGAGCCACGAGCCGCGATACGGAATGATGCGCGCGGCAAACAGCAGCTTGCCCGACGAATGGGTCTTGCCCTTGTCGTGGTCGAAGAACACGCCCGGCGAACGGTGCATCTGCGAGACGATGACGCGCTCGGTGCCGTTGACGATGAAGGTGCCGTTGTCGGTCATGAGCGGCATGTCGCCCATGTAGACATCCTGCTCCTTGATGTCCTTGACGGACTTCGCGCCGGTGTCCTCGTCGACATCGAACACGATCAGGCGCAGCGTCACCTTGAGCGGGGCGGCGAAGGTCATGCCGCGCTGGCGGCATTCGTCGACGTCATACTTCGGCGCCTCGAACTCGTAGCGGACGAATTCGAGGAAGGACGTGCCGGCAAAATCGGAGATCGGGAACACGGACTTGAAGACGGCCTGGAGGCCCTCCTCGGGACGTCCGCCATCCGGTTCATCGATCAGCAGGAACTGGTCGTAGGACGCCTTCTGGACCTCGATGAGGTTCGGCATCTCCGCGACTTCGCGAATATCGCCAAAGAACTTGCGAATCCGCCTGCGGCCGTTGAACGTCTGGGCCATTTTCGCTCCTCGTCTCCACCGGATCGGCTGACCGGAGCCCGCCCCGCCCCAGGTTCAGGGGCGAAGGCGGGCTCGGGTCAGCCACCCCGGCGGCTCTCGTCAATCGGGTCGTCCCGCCTCACCTCCGGCTTGCGTCGGCTGGGTGGCTGAACGACGTTCAGCGCGGCTGGGCCGCGCAGTCACTTCCGTCTCGGATCGGGGCCGGTGTCCTGCGCAAGACGCCCCATCCGCACGGCATATCCGGACCAGGCCCCGGAAAGGCCAGTGGACGGGGCGGAAAACCGCCCCGTCCAGGCGAAATCACTTGATTTCGACCTTCGCGCCAGCCTCTTCGAGCTGCTTCTTGAACTTGGCGGCGTCGTCCTTGGACGCGCCTTCCTTGACGGCCTTCGGAGCGCCTTCGACCAGGTCCTTGGCTTCCTTGAGGCCGAGACCCGTGATCGCACGCACTTCCTTGATCACGTTGATCTTCTTCTCGCCGGCTTCGACGAGGATCACGTCGAACTCGGTCTTCTCTTCGACTTCGGCGGCCGGGGCGGCAGCGCCGCCGGCGGCGGCGACGGCAACCGGAGCCGCAGCCGAAACGCCCCACTTCTCTTCGAGCATCTTCGAGAGCTCGGCGGCCTCGAGGACGGTCAGGGCCGACAGCTCGTCGACCAGCTTGCTAAGATCAGCCATTTTTCACTCTTCCTTCGATCGGTTCGAACCAAACTGGAACAATTGTGTTTGCGAGGAACGGCCTCACGCCGCTTCGTCCTTCTTGGCATAGGCTCCGAACACCCGGGCGAGCTGACCCGCCGGGGCCTGAACGACACCCGCGATGCGGGTGGCGGGCGCTGGATCATGCCGACCAGCTTGCCACGCAGTTCGTCCAGAGACGGCAAGGTCGCAAGGGCCTTGACGCCATCGGGGCTGAGATTGGTCGCGCCCATCGCGCCGCCAAGAATCACGAACTTGTCGTTGGTCTTGGCGAAGTCGGAGGCGACCTTCGGCGCGGTGACGGGATCCGCCGAGTAGGCGATCACCGTCGGACCAGTGAAGAGATCACTGATGTGTTCCGCGTCCGTGCCTTGAAGAGCAAGCTTGACGAGGCGGTTCTTCGCGACCTTGACCGAACCACCGGCCGCCCGCATCTGACCCCGAAGGGTCTGCAGCTGGGCGACGGTGAGGCCTTGGTAGTGGGCGACGACGACAACGCCGGTGTTCTTGAACACCTCGTTGAGCGTGCCGACCAGTTCCCGCTTTTCCGCTCTTTCCACGGCCTGTCTCCAGAAATGACCCCGATCCGGAACCCGGACCAGGATCGGTTTGCCACTGCCGCATCCGGCCGGATGCTCGCGATCTGAACAGAAAGCGGACGGACAGCCGGAGGCGACACTCGCTCATCCTGTCCGCCAGCTTTGCTCCGCATGCGGGCAAGGCAATGGCAAGAGGGCCGAACCGATCGGTGGGCCGGCTCGCGCCGGACACCGAAAAATCGGGTCTTCCTCCCGTCTCATGCAGGCCCAGATGGCTTAAACCGGCGAACCGGCACCTGCAGTCTCGGACAGGTTTTGGCCGCGCGGGGGAAGAGAACTTCCTCCGCCGGCCAGGTCATCCGGCCGGTTGCCCGGCCGGAAACTTCAAAAGTCGGTCGTCTCAGGCGCCAGCGGCGACAGAGCCGATCTCGACCTTCACGCCCGGGCCCATGGTCGACGAGACGGCCATGCGCTGGACGTAGGTACCCTTGCGCCCGCGGGCTTGGCCCGCTGCACCGCGTCGAGGAACGCGCGGATGTTCTCCAGCAGCGCCTCGGAGGTGAAGGACACCTTGCCGACGCCGGCGTGGACGATGCCCGCCTTCTCGACGCGGAACTCGACGGCACCGCCCTTGGCGTCCTTGACAGCCTGGGCCACGTCCATGGTCACCGTGCCGACCTTCGGGTTCGGCATCAGGCCGCGCGGGCCGAGCACCTTGCCGAGACGGCCGACGAGCGGCATCAGGTCCGGGGTCGCGATGCAGCGGTCGAAGGCGATGGTGCCGCCCTGGATCTGCTCGACGAGGTCTTCCGCACCGACGATGTCGGCGCCGGCGGCCTTCGCCTCATCGGCCTTCGGGCCGCGGGCGAACACGGCGACGCGGAGCGTCTTGCCCGTGCCGTTCGGCAGGTTGCAGACGCCGCGGACCATCTGGTCGGCGTGACGCGGGTCGACGCCGAGGTTGATCGCCACTTCGACGGTCTCGTCGAACTTGGCGCTGGCGCGCTCCTTCACCATGCCGAGGGCGTCGGTGAGCGTGTACACCTTGTTGGGGTCGATGCCCTCGCGGGACTTGACGATGCGCTTTGCGATCTTGGCCATGTCTTACCCCACCACTTCCAGGCCCATAGAGCGGGCGGAGCCTTCAACCATGCGCGACGCCGCTTCGACGTCGGTCGCATTGAGGTCGACCAGCTTGGTCTTCGCGATCTCCAGAACCTGCGCGCGGGTGATCGACCCGGCGGTGCCGCGACCCGGCGTCTTCGATCCCGAGGACACGCCGGCGGCCTGCTTCAGGAAATAGCTGACCGGAGGGGTCTTCAGCTTGAAGGTGAAGGTGCGGTCGGCGAAGATGGTGATCACCACCGGCACCGGCATGCCCTTTTCCATGCTCTGCGTCTGGGCGTTGAACGCCTTGCAGAACTCCATGATGTTCAGACCGCGCTGGCCAAGCGCGGGACCGATGGGCGGCGACGGGGTTGCCGAACCGGCCTTCACCTGAAGCTTCAGGTAGCCTGTAATCTTCTTCGCCATACTGCTCCACTCCCGTTTGCGTCCCTCGCGGCCTCGGCCGCGGGACATGAGAGACCGTGGTGCGGCCCCGCTATCGCCGGCGAAAGCAAGAGCGGATACCCTCCACGAAACCGGCCCGGACAGACGACCCGGACCGCGCGGGAGACGGGAACATCCCCTCCCCCGTTCCGCCGGACGGCAGGACCGCCGGCGAGAAACTTGTGATCAGACCTTCTCGACCTGAGCGAACTCCAGTTCGACCGGCGTCGCACGACCGAAGATCGACACCGCCACCTTGAGACGCGACCGCTCGTCGTCGACTTCCTCGACATGGCCGTTGAAGGAGGCGAAGGGACCGTCCGCCACCCGAACCTGCTCGCCGATCTCGAAGGTGACCGTCGGCTTGGGGCGTTCGACGCCCTCTTCGACCTGCTGGAGGATCTGCATCGCCTCGCGGTCGGAGATCGGGATCGGACGATTGTCGGATCCGAGGAACCCTGTGACCTTCGGCGTGTTCTTGATCAGATGGTAGGCTTCGTCCGTCATGTCCATGTGGACGAGGACGTAGCCCGGGAAGAACTTGCGCTCGGAATCGACCTTGCGACCGCGGCGCACCTCGACGACCTTCTCGGTCGGAACCAGCACCTGGTCGAAATAGTCCTGAAGACCGCGCTGCGCCACCTGCTCGCGAATCGATTCAGCGACCTTCTTCTCGAAGTTCGAATAGGCGTGGACGATATACCAGCGCTTGGCCATGTGTCGGATATCCCGGATACGTCGCGATGGCGCTCAGGCGCCGATCTGCAGCAGGAGGCGAACGCCTTCGGACAGCAGCGCGTCGACCGCCAGGAAGAAAAGCGACGCCACGACCGCCATCACGAAGACCGTGGCGGTGGTGATCAGCGTCTCGCGGCGGGTCGGCCACGAAACCTTCATGGTTTCGGTGCGAACCTGCTGCAGGAACGTGAAGGGGTTGGTCTTGGCCATCCATCTGCTCATGACATTCGGGCGCGCGGATGATTCCTCCGCACGCCGCGCTAAAGAACACGTTACTTATAATGCTCCCGAGGCGGATGCAACCCCCGTCCGGCCGGATTTTCACCACGGCCGGCCTGCCGATCCCGCGGCGATCCGGAGCGCCCGCACCCTATCGTCACGCGGCCCTTCGGGTCAACCGGCGGATCAGCCGCCCTTCGAGGGTTCAGCCTGCGTGCGCAGGGTGATGCCCGCCAGCAGCGAGGCCTTAGTGAAGGGCTTGCTGACGATCGGCACCGCCGTCAGCGCCTCCGGCAGCTTCAGCTGCTCGCCGTAGCCGGTCGCGAACACGAAGGGAATGCCGGCCTCGTGCAGCCGCTCGGCGATCGGCAGACTCGTCTCCGGGCCGAGGTTGAAGTCCAGCAGCGCAAAGCGCGGCCGCCGCCGGGCGATGGTGGCGAAGGCCTCCTCGACGGAGGCGACCTGCTCGACCGACGCGGCGCCGAGTTCCTGCATGATCTCCTCGGCATCGAGCGCGATGATGGCGTTGTCCTCGACGAGCAGGCAATGGCCCTCGAGCACCCTGGTCGGCACCGAGGTGAGGCGCGGCACGGCGCGGCGGGAGGCCATCGACACCACGGTCACGTATTCGGAGGGAATCAGGTAGCGGGCGACGACGCCGGTGATGTCGAGGTGGAACTCGGCCGTGCCGCGCAGTTCCGACGGAACGGTGCGCTCGATGATGGTCGTGCCGAAGCCGCGCCGCATCGTCGGCTGCACGGAGGGTCCTCCGGTCTCGCGCCATTCGATGGCGAGATCGCCGGTCTCGTCGGTGCTCCAGCTGACGGCGATGCGGCCGCGGTCGTCGGCAAGTGCGCCGTATTTCGCGGCGTTGGTCATCAGCTCGTGGAAGACCAGCGCCATGGTGGAGAAGGCCTTCGGATGCAGCAGCGCGTTCGGGCCCTCCAGCGTGATCCGCCGCAGGCTCTCGCCCACATAGACAGCCGCCTCCGCCTCGATCAGGCCGCTCAGCGAGGCCGGCTTCCAGTCGTCGCGGGTGATCTGGTCGTGAGCGCGCGCCAGCGCGTCGATCCGGGCGTTGAGTTCCTCGGCGAAGACCTCGGGATCATGGCCGCGCCGGCTCTGCGATACGAGGCCCCGGATCAGGCCGAGGATGTTGCGGACCCGGTGGTTGAGTTCGGCGATCAGCAGCTCCTGACGCTCCTGCGTCGTGCGCCTCTCGCGCTCGGCCGCATCGGTGATCTGCAGCACGATCTCGAGCAGCGACACGCGGACGAGTTCGGCCGCCTGAAGGTCGAGCTCGGTCCACATCGCCGACTGGCCGGCCACCGTCTCGCGCCAGGCCTCGAAGCTCTTGCGCGGGCTCAGCCGCGCGCCATTCGGACCGAAGGTCGTCGACTTCTCCGGCTTGCCGGCCCAGACGACCGACCGCACCAGTTCACGGCGGAAGAACACCAGATAGTCGCGCGGCGAGCGGGAGATCGGGATCGCGAGCAGGCCGGCTGCCCGGTCCACCATCTCGCGGCCGGGCTCGAACACGACGCCGAGCTCATGGGTGGCATAGATGCGGCTGGCGGCGGCGCGGTTGAGGAAACGCACGATCTCGCGCAGTTCGCCGGCGGTGGGCGTGACGCCCTCGATGTGGATCTCGCCGTCGATGTAGACGCCGACGCCGTCGCAGTCGACCATCTGCCGCAGATCGCCGATGATGTGGCCGATCTTGTCGAACGGCCGGCCATGGGTGGCGATCGTGCGCATCAGCTTGTCGTGGGCGGTGCGGGCGCGCTGCTCCTGCATCTCGCGAATGCGCTGCTTGCGCGATTCCAGCGTGAGCGAGAACATCCGTCCGAACAGTTCGGCCGCCGTGCGGCGCTCGAAATCGAGATATTTCGGCTGGTAGTCGTGGCAGGCCATCAGGCCCCACAACCTTCCCCGGTGCATGATCGACACCGACAGCGAGGCGCGCACGCCCATGTTGCGCAGATACTCGATGTGGATCGGCGACACGCTGCGCAGCACGCTGAGCGAGAGGTCGAGCGGCTGGCCCATGGGGTCGAGGGTGGGGACGATCGGCACCGGCACCGCTTCGGTGTCGGAAATGATCCGCAGCAGGTTGGTCTCGTAGAGCCGGCGCGCCTGCTGGGGAATGTCGGAGGCCGGATAGCGCAGGCCGAGGTAGGACGGGATGCCGGGCTTGACGCTTCGCCGATCACCTGTCCGGAGCCGTCCGGGGCAAAGCGGTAGATCATCACCCGGTCGAAGTCGATCAGCGACTGCAGGACGCGGGCGCCCTCCCCGCACAAGGCTTCGAGGGAATCGGTGCGCGACAGCCGTTCCGAGGCGGAATTGACGAAGGCCGACGAATTCTCGCCGGGCGCGAGCATCATGCTCTCCTCGCCTTCGACAACGACCACGTCGCCAGCGAGATGAATCGCGAGATCGTGACGTCGGCCCTGGCCGAAGACATCGACGGCGAACAGCCGCTCCACCGACGTCGGCCCCTCGAGGCGCCGCACAGCGCCGCGAACGAGATCGAGGGCGGTTCCTGTCACGACATCGGCCAGCGGACGGCCGAGCGTCTCCTCGGCGCCGCGCTGGCAGAAGGTGGTCAGGTTGGCCGAGGCGCGGGCCACGATCCAGTCGGCCGAGACGGCGAGGAGAAAGCCGAAGGGCTGGATGGTACCGAGCTGGTGGATCGGCTCGCGGTCGCAGTTGGAGAGATCGACGGGAAACTGAGTCGGGGCGTGCAAGTCCGATCCTCTCATTCTGCGTCTGCCGGCCGGGGCTGCCACAGCAGGGCGGCGTCATGGAACAGCCGGAACGTCGCCATGGCGCCGGCGCGAATCCCCGTCCACTCGAGCAGGGGGGCGCGGGCTTCGAGGCATCGGAGAAATTCGGCCCAGAACCGGCCGGGAGCGGCCTGCGACAGGAAACGGATCGGCGCACCGGGCTGGTCGGCTGCAATCTGCCGCCCGAGGAGCACGCCGCCGAGGCGCGAGCCTTCCATGACGTAGAGGGCACCCCATGCTTCCGCTTCGCTCCAGCCGGCCGTGTCGATCACCGGCGGCGGCGGGGCCGCGTCGAGATCCTCCAGATCGGCGGCGAGCGCTGCGGCCCGCCGGCGACGCGGCCAATCGGCCAGCATCGATCCGAAGCGGTCGTCAAGGGCCTGTTCCAGCGGCGCGAACACGGCGGACTGGGCGGCCAGATAGCGGCGATAATGGTCGGCACGGGCAAGATCGAAGGACGCAAAGACGGTCTCGGTCCGGTCGTGGAGCGTGGCCGTTTCGGCCCGCAGCCGGTCGCGGATCCCCGCGTATGCTGTTTCGCTCGTTCCAGTGGTCATGCGTCCGAAGGTCCGTCCGGAAGATTCGCGTGCGCCGCAACGGCAACGGGCCGTCGCTGCGGGAGTTTCTGACGACCGATGCAACAGGACGCGAGGTTGCACGCGGGGCGCGCACCCGTTTTTCCGACGCCGGCCTGAAAGGCAGAAGCTCTTCGCAAGAACAATGTTCAACGCGGCGGATTGTTCCCGGCCGCGCGACACCACTGTCAACAAAAGAGCCTGATCTGGCGGCGCGTCATCGGCCCGGGGCATCATGACCGACCGGTGCCAAGATGATCGATCGCCTTCGCACGTCTCGATCGTCGCGGCTTGGCCGTCACGTCTCGATGGCGCTGGCAGGGGCAGCAGGGCTCGAACCTGCGGCCTGCGGTTTTGGAGACCGCCGCTCTACCAACTGAGCTATACCCCTATCGCGGCACACGCCACGTCGCGGCCCTGATCGGCACCGCGTGCGGACATGTCATTATTGGCTTTCACCGGCGAATTCAAGAGGGCAAAGCCGGTTTCCGTCGCCTGCCCCCGGCGGCGCTCCCGCCCGCTCGCGCCGCCGCCGCACGCCAGATTGCGCAGATGTTTCAAGGCGCCTCAGGGGAGGTCCTGGCCAAAAGAAAAGGGGCGCCCCGAAGGACGCCCCTTTGCGGATCCGACCGTAGCCGGAACCCTCGTCAG
>NZ_MCRJ01000121.1 GCF_001720135.1 Methylobrevis pamukkalensis | reverse complement strand
TCTTGGAAGGGCCGGCTACAGGACCATCCGCGCCTCGACCGGCCAGACCGCTCTCACCCATCTGCAGATGCTGCGGCCGGACCTGGTGTTGCTCGATGTCGGCCTGCCGGATATCGACGGCTTCGATCTTCTGACGAAAGTCCGCGGGAGATCCACCGTGCCGGTCATATTCCTGTCGGCGATGGACGACAGCAGCGACAAGTTGCTGGGTTTGCGACTGGGCGCGGATGACTACGTCACGAAACCTTTCAACCCGCAGGAGGTCGTGGCGCGTGTCGGCGCCGTGCTGAAGCGGACAACAGGCGTGGCCGGCAGCGAGGTCATCCGACATGAGGACATCGAGGTCCAACTGGACTCGCACATCGCCATTGCAGCAACGAAGAATGGCCGGGTCGAGATGCCGCTGACGGCAACGGAATTCCGCCTTCTGCTCTGTCTTGTCCGATCTCCGTTCAAGACCTTCGACCGAGCGTCGTTGCTGGACGCGTGTCTGCCCGAAAGCGGCGCCCTCGATCGAACCGTCGATATGCACATCGCCAACCTGAGGCGAAAACTGGCCGAGTGTGGACAGGAAGGGTATATCGTGACGGTCCGAGGTGTCGGGTATCGTTTTGCGAGGTCGACAGGTGTCTAGACCGGCCCTCTCAACGCTGACAGCCGCATTGGTCTCTGTCATTCAGCTTGTGACGATCGCTCTGCTCTTCGTCCTGGTCGACTGGTACATCGACCATGCCGAAGTCGCGGCACTGGATGCCCTCCCCCCTGACGCGAGAACGGCCTGGGTGAGCATCAACAAGGGCGAGATCCCCGATCCGGAGGCTCTCGCAGCACTGGCGCCACTCTATCCGCAACTGGAGGAAGCGACGGAAGCCTCACCGGTCAAGGGTGTCCTGGGTTTCGGCTTTGTCCTGATCGTTTTCACGAGCGGAATCGGCGTCGTCCTCGCTTATCGGCTCGTGGCTCCTTTGACCCGGCTGACCGCCGCCGCAGAGAAGATTGGACAAGGCAACTTTCAGGTCACGGTCGAACCTGGTGCCACCAAGGAAGTGGAAACCCTTGCGATCACGATCAATCGCATGGCCGGCGAGTTGCTCGCGCTGGAGACCCGCCTGAAATTCAACACCCGGGCGGTTGCCCATGAATTGCGGACGCCGCTGACCGTGTTGCAGGGCAATCTGCAAGGCATGGCCGATGGTGTGCTTGCGGTCAGCGAGGAACGTCTGCGCGCGCTTCTGGTGCAGACTCAGGGCGTGTCCCGTCTCGTGGATCAGTTGAACACGCTGTCGCTGGCAGGCACGGTCAACTTCGTCACGGCCACGACGACGACCGATCTCGCGCTGCATGTGTCGGACACGGTGACCCTGTTTCAGACCTCCGCAGGCGACGCCATCGATCTCCGGACACACCTGCAAGCCGCGCCGGCGAAGATCGATCCGGACCGGTTCCGCCAGGCTCTGCTCGCTCTCCTCGAGAACGCCCGCAAATACGCGGGGGCTTTTGGCCCGATCGATGTCTGTACCGGTGTGGACGAGGCCGGGCGGTCCTTCATTTCCGTCCACGACAAGGGCCCGGGACTGCCCTCCCACGTGCAGCACTCGTCCTTTGACATGTTCTGGCGAAGCGAGAGCCTCGACGGCCACGGTCCGAGCGGTTCGGGGCTTGGCCTTACGGTCGTCAAGGCGATTGCGGAAGGGCACGATGCGCGACTGGAAGTGGGAAACAACCCCGACGGAGGCTCCTACGCCACGATCGTGTTTTAGGCGCTGCTGACAAGGCGAGGTTCATTCGGCAGAAGCGAGCGGACCCTCGACCATGTTCGCCGCCGATGAGATTGAAGCGGTCACGCTGACACGCACACCGGCCTCTTCGGCTGACGGTGCTGCGGCTCGCCGACAAATTAGCGTCACCTATAGTGACTCCAATTGACGGCCCCTGAATTTGGTGACACATAATGTGTCATCAAATTTGGAACACCCGCCATGCCCGGTACCACGCGCGCCTACAACAGCCCGTTGCGAGAGAAGAACGCGCAGCAGACGCGCGAAGCGATCCTTGCTGCGCTCCATGCGCTGATGGGCGAAGCCGGTGCGCCCGACGAGATCGGCATGGAGGCGATCGCGCAGAAAGCCGGCGTGCAGCGGCGCACGATCTTCCGTCACTTCGCCACCCGCGAGGAATTGCTCTGCGCATTCTGGCCGTGGCTCAATGCGAAGATCGGGGCTTCCCCTGCCCCGCACAGCGTGCGCGACGTGGTCGACGGCCCGCGCGAAGCTTTTCCCCGTTTTGATGCGCATGAGGCGGCGATGCGTGCCGCGCTCCACTCGCGCACCGGGCGCGAGATGCGCATGGATACCATCACCGGACGACGCGCCCTGTTCGCCGGTGCGTTGGAGCCCGTGCTCTCCCAACTTCCGCCAGCCACGGCCCGCAAGGTCGAGGCACTGGCACACCTGCTGTTCTCGGCCTCCGCTTGGGAGGTCCTGAAAGACTACGGCGGTCTCACCGGTGCCCAGGCCGGCGAGACCGCATCCTGGGCGCTCGAGTTGATCCTGTCCGCGGTCGACCCGGGCCATGACAAGGCGGACGTCCCATCGCAAACCAAGGAGAAAACGCGATGAATCTCGACGTCGTCCCCGCGGACGGAGGCGAAACCCTGTGGGTTGTCGCCGACCGCATCCGCTTCCTCGGCGGCCTTTCGGGTTCAGATCTCGAGTTGCTTGATATCGAGGTGCCCCCGGGGTCCGGTACGCCGCCTCATACGCATCGCTCGCCCGAGATGTTTCACATTCTCGAGGGCGAACTCACCGTCCGCGAATTCGGCGCCGGACGCGCGCCGCGGACCGTCTTGGCCGGTCCGGGCACCGCGGTGCGCATTCCGTCCATGCTGCCGCACAACTATTCCAACGAGAGTGGCGGGCCGGTGCGCATGCTGGTGCTGATCGAAAAGACGATGATCGACTTCTTCCGCGATATCGGCGCATCCGAACCACAGGGCGAACCCGACTTCGCGAAGATCGGCGCGGCCATGCAGCGCCACGGCATCGAGCCGCTCACCATGGCCGCGTGAGGCATCCTCGACGAAATGATCAGCCGGTCGCGGAAACAGTCGGTTTCGCGACCGGTCGACTGCAGCATTGCCGCCGGATAGGCGCCGTTGCTACCTGGCAGCAAATGGTACGAATATGGCTCCGGGCCATCGCTTGACGCACATCAGTGAGGGCGCCGCCGCCAGCAGACAATCTTCATGCCGTTGGTCGGCCAAGCCTTCGACTGCATGGGACGTGGAACGGATCGGATCGGCCGGCTCATCTCATTCCACCCCTTCGTGCCCTGGGTGATGGTCAGGCACGAGCGACAACGGAGACCGCCCGATGGCCGAAACCGCCACCAACCTGCCCGTCGAGACCGACAAGACCGGCGCGCGGGCCGAGCGCGAATGGATGCCATTCGAAGCCATGCGCCGCGAGGTCGATCGGCTTTCAACGATTTCCCCCCTTCGGCTGGAGGTTGCCGCTGCATTTTCCGCGGAATTCCTGATCTCCTGCGGGAGCCGGAGGACAAAGGCCTGAAAGTGGACCGCAGGCGCCCGGAATTTGATTTCGCGCAAGGACGACCTGACTTTTAGCCTTAGGCTCTCCCTCGGCAACAAGAACGGCTGCCCTGCAGGCGGGGCTTTCCCGCACAGGCGTGGATCCGATGTTCGAGGGGCACATGGACGCTCATCACGCGATTCTTCCGATCGGCGAGGCGAGATGCGCGAGCGTCAGTTGCGCCGTCTGCGCGAACCCGTCCGCAGGGACGAGACTGGAACTGGCGCGGATCCGCGGAATCCACTTCGAGGGATGGCAGCCGTCGGCAAGCCCGGCCCGTGATCGGCGCAAGGAGGAATTCGTCGACCGCATTCGGCACGACATGTCCAGCGATCCGACCGGCGATCCGGATCGCGCGGTCGCGGCTGTCGTCAGCCTCCTTGACCGTCGCCTCGACCACGGCGAAATCAGTCAGGTGCGGAATTCGATGACGACAGCGCCCCCCAACCTCTGGCCGGTGCATTGACCGATGTTTCGCGACCGCTCCGAAGCCGGGCGCATGCTCGCGACCGAGATTGTCGCCCTGGCGCCGCACGATCCGGTCGTGCTGGCGCTGCCGCGCGGCGGCGTGCCCGTCGCGTTCGAAATCGCATCGGCGCTTGGTGCCCGCCTCGACCTCATCATCGTTCGCAAGGTCGGCGCGCCAGGCAATCCTGAACTGGCCGTGGCGGCGATCGTCGACGGCAATCCCCCGGACGTCGTGTTCAATCGTGAGATCATCGAAGCCTACGGCCTCCGGGACGACGAACTGGCCGCCTTGATCGCCGGCGAGAGGCCCGAACTGGAACGGCGGCGCGCGGTCTACCGCGGCGAGCGTCAACCGCTCTCGGTGAAGGGAAAGAGCGTGATCCTGGTCGACGATGGCGCCGCGACGGGCGCCACCATGAAGGTTGCCGCACGCGCCATCCGCCGCCGGGCCCCGGCGCAGGTCATTCTGGCGCTGCCTATCGCGTCTCCGGATGCCGTATCGGATCTGTCCCGGGAGGCCGATCGGGTCGTATGCCTGTCCCAGCCGCCGGATTTCCGCGCGCTGGGCTTCCATTACCGGGAGTTCCATCAGCTCGATGATGCCGAGGTTCTGGAGCTTCTGGCGAAGGCATCATCTCGGCTGCAAGACCCGGTGGGCGTCCCGATCACAAGGCCAGGCAGCGCTACATGACCGAACTGACCCGCATCAACGTCTGCCGCAACGGCTGAGGAAATGCGTGATGTCTCACTGGAACACCGATGGGGACGAGCGGATCCTTCACGCCAGAGGGCTGACCAAGATCTACCGCTCCGGCGAGGTGGACGTCTTCGCCTTGCGCGGCGTCGACATCGACCTCTACCGCAGCGAAATGGCGGTGCTGCTCGGCCCGTCGGGCAGCGGCAAGTCGACATTGTTCAACATTCTAGGCGGACTTGACCAGGCCACCTCCGGCCAGGCTTGGTTTCGAGATCTCGAACTGACGGCCTGCTCCGAGCACCAGCTCACCCGGTTTCGCCGCGACCATGTCGGCTTCGTCTTCCAGTTCTACAATCTCATCCCCAGCCTGACCGCCTGGGAGAATGTCGCGCTCGTGACCGAGATCGCACCGTCGCCGATGCCCCCTGACGAGGCGCTGGCCATGGTCGGGCTGCAGGAGCGGATGGGCCATTTTCCGGCGCAGCTTTCGGGCGGCGAGCAGCAGCGTGTGGCGATCGCGCGCGCGATCGCCAAGCGGCCCGAAATCATGCTGTGCGACGAGCCGACCGGCGCCCTCGACTCCAAGACCGGGGTTCTCGTCCTGGAGGCCCTTTCACGGATCAACCGCGAACTCGGCACCACGATGGCGATCATCACCCACAACGCCGTCGTCCGGCAGATCGCCGACCGCGTCTTCTCCTTCCGGGACGGCACGATCGTGGAGGCCGTCCGCAACGAACACCGCCTCGAACCGTCGGCCGTGAGCTGGTAGATGTCCGTTCTCGACCGCAAGCTTCTCCGAGACCTGCTCCGCCTCTGGGCGCAGGTGCTGGCGATCGCCCTGGTGATGGCCTGCGGTGTCGCCACCATCGTCACGTCCGTCGGTGCCTATCGCTCTCTCGACGAGACCCGCAGTGCTTTCTACGATCGCTACCGCTTCGCCACCATCTTCGCCGGGGCGACGCGCGCCCCGCTCAGCCTGGGCGAGTCGCTGGCACGAATCGATGGCATCAGCGCCATCGAACTGCGGATCGCCAAGTCCGTCATCCTCGATATCGAGGGCATGGCAGAACCTGCCGCCGGTATCGTCATCTCCATACCGGACAGGGGAGAGCCTTCGGTCAACAGGCTCTATCTCCGCTCCGGGCGGTGGCCCGATCCGGCGAGGAGCGAAGTTGCCGTTCTGGAGAGCTTCGCAGCCGCTCATGCGATGGTGCCCGGCAGCCGGTTCTCGGCGATCCTCAACGGCCGCAAGCGCGACCTCACCGTGGCAGCCATCGTGCTTTCGCCGGAATACATCTACGCGCTCGGGCCGGGCGACATGGTGCCCGACCCGCGCCGCTTCGGCGTCCTCTACATGCCGCGCTCGGCCATCGAAGGCATCTTCGACATGGACGGCGCCTTCAACGATCTCGCCGCGCGGACGCAACGCAGTGCGCGCCTTGCCGACGTCACCGAACGCGTGGATGCCTTGTTGAAACCCTTCGGCGGCACGGGCGCCACCGACCGTGTCGACCAGATGTCGCACGCCTTTCTCGACAACGAGCTGATCCAGCTTCGCTCGATGGCGACAGTCATTCCCCCCATATTCCTTTTTGTTTCGGCGTTCCTCGTCAACATGATCCTGACCCGCCTGGTCGCTCTCGAGCGCGAGCAGGTCGGCCTGATGAAGGCGGTCGGCTACCGGTCGCTGGAGATCGTCTGGCACTACGCAAAGCTGACGCTGGTGATCGCGGCGATCGGTATTGCCATCGGTTCCATTGCAGGCCAGCTGCTCGGCGACGGCTTGACCAGCCTCTATGCCGATTTCTTCTCGTTCCCGTTCCTGATGTTCCGGCAGAGCGCCGATCTCTATGCGATCGCCGGGGCCATCAGCGCCGCAGCTGCGCTCGCGGGCAGCGCGCGCGCGATATGGAGCGTCGCGCGGCTGCCGCCGGCGGTCGCCATGCGCCCCCCTGCCCCGACCCGCTATCGGTCGCGAACGGGTGACGGACGCGCAACCGTCCAGGTGTCGCAGCTCACGATGATGGCCATGCGGCATCTGCTGCGCTGGCCAGTCCGCGCCGTGCTGACGACGCTCGGCATCTCGTTCGCCGTCGCCTTGCTGATCACGGCGCTGTTCTCCTTCGATTCCGTCGCCTACATGGTCGACACGGTCTTCTTCAGGACCGAGCGTCAGGACGCCACCCTCTCCTTCGTCTCGTCGCGAGGCCCCGATGCGCTGCAGGCCGCCGCACGGCTGCCTGGCGTCCTGCGAGCCGAAGGGTTCAGGGCGACCCAGGTCGTGCTGCGCAACGGTCATCACAGGCGCCGGCTGATGATCACCACCATTCCGACGAATGCGGATCTGGCACGGGTGCTGGATACCGATCTCATTCCCGTCACGCCGCCGCCGGCGGGCCTTGTGGTCTCGGAGCACGTCGCGTCCCTCCTGCATCTGTCGGTGGGCGACCGCATGGACGTCACCCTGCTCGAGCATGGCGGGCGCCGGGCCCAAGCGCGGGTGACCGCAATCGTGCAGAGTTATGTGGGGCTCGCGGTCTACATGCATCCGGAGGCGCTCGACCGCATGATCGGGGACGGGCCGCGTATCTCGGGCGTGCGCGTTGCGCTCGATGCCTCGCGGCTGCCGGATCTCTATTCCGCGATCAAGTCGACGCCGGCGATCGGCGGCATTGCCCTGCAGGCGGTGTCGCGGACCAAATTCCGCGAAACCATCGAGGAGAACATCGGGATCATGACGAGCGTATACGCTGCGCTAGCCGGGATCATCACGTTCGGCGTCGTCTACAACTCGGCGCGCATCCAGCTCTCCGAGCGGGCGCGGGAACTCGCGAGTCTCCGGGTCCTCGGCTTCTCGAGAGGCGAGGTGTCCGGCGTGCTCCTGACCGAACTCGCCGTGGTCGTTGCCTCGGCCCAGCCGCTGGGATGGGCTCTGGGCACGGCCTTCTCGTGGTCGGTGGTGCAGGGTTTCGACAGCGACCTCTTCCGCATCCCGTTTGTCATCGAACGATCGACCTTCGCGGTTGCCAGCCTGGTGGTTCTCGCCATCGCCCTGCTGTCCGCCCTGATCGTGCGCCGCCGTATCGATGGCCTCGATCTCGTGCGCGTCCTCAAGACAAGAGACTGATCAATGAAGAGCCCATGGCCGAGACGCATTCTCTACGGCGGGATCGTGATCGCGATCACCGGAGCCGCGTGGTGGGCCGTGCGCGAACAACCGGCCCAGGTCGACGTCGCGACCGTCGCAGACGGACCGATGACCGTCACCATACGCGAGGAGGGAATGACCAGGGTTCGCGACATCTTTGCCGTGTCGACCCCGATCGCGGGACGTCTGTCGCGGACGGTGCTCAGCGAGGGTGACCGCGTCGAAGGCGGCAAGACCATCGTCGCCGCAATTCACGCGCTCGATCCGCCGCTGATCGACCGCCGTACCGAAGCGGAGCTGATCGCGGCGCGCGATGCAGCGCGTTCGGGCGTCGGCATCGCCGAGAGCGAGTTGCGTCGCGTCGAGACCGATCTCGCTCTTGCCAAGGAAGACCTTGCCCGGGCTCTCAAGCTGTTCGATCCGGGCATCATTTCCGAAAGCGCGCTGGAGAGAGCCACCAACGAGGTCGAGCGGCAGGAGGCGGCTGTCGAGGCGGCCCGCGCCACCGTAGGCTTTCGGCAGGCCGAACTGGCGAGCGCCGAGGCCCGCCTTCTTCAACCCGATGCGGAAATTCCCGATCCGAGCCATTGCTGCATCAACCTGCTCGCGCCGGTCGACGGAACCGTGCTGACCATACACGCCCGCAGCGAGCAGGCCATTGCCGCCGGCGCCGTGGTTGCCGAAATCGGCGATACCTCGAAGCTCGAGATCGTGGTCGACCTGCTGTCCGCCGACGCCGTTCGCATTGCTCCCGGCACGCCCGCCAGCATCGTCGAATGGGGCGGGGAAGCCGATCTGCCAGCGACGGTGAGACGGATCGACCCGGCAGCATTCACCAAGGTCTCCGCCCTCGGCATCGAGGAGCAGCGGGTCAACGGCATCCTCGATTTCGCCAAGGGCGACCCCCGTCTCGGCCATGGGTTCAGGGTCGTGGCGGAACTCGAGATCTGGCGATGCGAAAGCTGCCTTCAGATTCCGGTCAGCGCGCTCTATCGCGCGGGGCTGGATTGGAAGGTCTTCAAGCTGGAGGACGGGCGGTTGGCCGAGACGAGTGTCGCGATCGGCAGGATGAACGACGAAACGGCAGAGGTGCTGAGCGGTCTGTCTTCCGGCGACAGGGTCGTGGTCCATCCATCGGACACGCTGGCCGATGGTGCCGCCGCCGAGGTACGGAATTGACCGGAGGCAATGTCGACTTGTGAAGCTTTCAAAGAGCCAAAGGCCTGCACACGAACAGAGCCTCTCAGTCTGGAGCAGGATCATGTCGAGCAGTGGCCCGAGCATCACGGATACAAAGCTCCTGTTTGCCAGGTCCGGCAACCGCTGTGCCTTCCGAAATGCGAGGCTCCGATGGCCCGGAGAGTGGGAAGTCCGCGACGTGCAGACCTTCGCCGACGTCCTCGTCAACCCCGAGGCTCACTCGACAAGCGCAATCACTGGGAGAAGACGAACCATTCTTTGCTCGTCGGCGCCATCCTGCATGTCCTCTATGCCGCCGGCCCTCCCCTGCGCGTGGATACCCAGCCGGGTTCAAGCGCGTTTGACAGGACGTCCGGCCAACATCGGGCGAAGGCAAAGGCCAGAAGCACATCGTGCAGCTTGCTTTCCGATTAGGCCTCGGTTCCATCCCAACGGCGCTTCTCCCAAGTGATGTCATCAAGATCGACCGATGCATTGCGATGCAGACCGGAACTCAGATAGACGAGCCGTTTAGGCGTTTCGATCAGCGCCGCCAGGATGAACGGCGCCAGCGTGTTGACGGCAAAGACATGCGGCAGACCGTCACCGGTTTCGATGCGCTGCGGTTCGCGGTAGCCAACGGCAACATTGTGGAGGACCGCGTCATGCGGGCCGTGCCGGTTGGCTTTTTCGGCAAGCCGCATGGTGGCGCGAATGGTCGAGGCATCGCCTTCGACCACCGCACGGGGCTGCAGGCAGGGCCGCCATGGCGGCCTTGGCGCGTTCGTCGTTTCTGGCATGCAGGACAACCGCGTGCCCTTTCTCCGCCAGCAAGGCTGCTATCATCAGCCCAAGGCCCGTTGAGGAGCCGGTGATGAAAATGCGTGCCATTGATCTTCTCCGTGTATCGACACTCTTGTCCGCTGCCGTGTCACTTCGGTGCGTGTTTCAAGGCGATCAGCAACGCGGGAATGCCGATCAGCGCCGAGATCGGCATGATCGACCAAGGGCCGGCGTGGTCGACGATCACCCCGCCGACCAGCGCGCCGGCAGCAATCGCGCCGTTGTAGGCCGACACATAGAGCGAGGACGGCGCTTCGGCACCGTTCAGATGGGCCGCCGCCTTGAACACCCAGGTCTGCATGAGGACCGGCAAGGCGGTATAGGCCGCGCCCCAGATCAGGAGCAGCGCAATGACAAGCCCGCGATTCGTCCCGGCAAAGCCGAGTGCTGCGAGGCTGGCGATCAGGACGATCATCGTGACGAAGAGCGTTGGCCGATAGCCGCGCGCCATGATCGGCCCGATGCCGAAATTGCCGACAAGACCTGCAGCGCCATAGGCCAGCAGCAGGCCGCCGATCCAAGACGTCTCGAAACCCGTGATCTGTTCGAGGAAGGGCGCGATATAGGTGAAGGCAAGGAAATTCGCCATCATGATCAGCGCGGTCACGTAGACCGCCGCGCGCAGGGGCTGCTCGCGCCATGCTTCGGCAACCGTGCCGTGCCTGCCGTCATGGTTTGCGGCAAGATTGGGCAGGGTCAGCCACATCTTGACGAAAACGGCGAAGGAAAGGACCGCGAGCGCGACGAACACGATGCGCCAACCGGCATAGTTGCCGAGGAACGTGCCGGCGGGAATGCCGAGCACGGAGGCGAGCGCCAGCCCGCCATAGACGGCCGAGACGGCCCGCACCGCATGTCTTTCGGGAACGATCCGCACCGCCATGCTGGCCGCCGTCGACCAGAAGATGCCGATGGCGGCGGCAACGATCAGCCGGCTCGCCAGAAGCACCGCATAGTTGTCCGCAAAGTAAGTCAGCACGTTGCCGAGCGTGCAGGCAAGCAGCAGGCTCAACATCATCCATTTGCGGTTCCAGCGCCGGGTAACGGCGGTGAGCGGTGTTGCGGCGATCGCCACGAGCAGCGCAAAGCCCGTCACCAGGAAACCGGCCTGTCCGAGCGATACGCCGACGCCTTCCGCCATCTGCGGCAGGATGCCGATGGGCATCAGTTCCGTGCTGACGAAGGCGAATGTTCCAAGTGAAAGCGCGATAACGGCCAGCGCTTCGGCGAGAGGCGAGCGCCGTTTGATTTCACCGATAAAGGCCGCCTCGGGCGCAGGCTCTCCATGAAGCTGAGGAATAGCGTGGTCAGTCATGCCAAATCTCCGGTTTTTTAGGCTCGGCCGACCATGCCGGAGAAAGACTGATGCGTGTGATGTCGTTTTGTCGTATCACTCGTGACTGAAAATCATTTATCAGCGATCGACAAGGACGAGACATGCGGAGTGTCGAGCGTGAACTTTGACGGTCGTATCCTGTCCGGAGTCGGCGTGCTGGCCGCCGTTGTCGAAAGAGGCTCGTTTGCGGGAGCAGCCGAGACGCTGGGCCTCACCCCTTCCGGGGTCAGCCGGTCGATTTCACGGCTCGAGAACCGGCTGGGCATCCGGCTCTTCGACAGGACGACCCGGTCGCTGCACCTGACGGATGAAGGGGCGCGCTTCTATGAAGCCATCGTCTCGCATCTGGAAGGCATAGAGGAAGCGGCGGGCGCTGCGTCCGGGGCCGCGAGCGCAGTGCGCGGTCGTTTGCGGGTCAATGTCGATCCGTTCTTTTCCGGGCTGGTGCTGGCGCCACGCCTCGCCGCCTTCACCGAGCGCTTTCCCGAGTTGCAGATCGAGATCCACACCCGCGACGACGTGGGCGATCTGGTTTCGGAAGGCATGGACGTTGCCGTGCGTTTCGGGCCACAGCCGTCGTCCTCGCTGATCTCACGGCTTCTGCTGGAAACACGCATCCTGACCGTGGCCGCCCCCTCCTATCTCGAAGCTCGCGGCCGGCCGAAAAGGCCGGAGGATCTGTCTGGCCATGCCTGCATCCAGTTCCGCGATCCGCTGACGGGCCGTCCCTTCGAATGGGAATTCCGGCGAGGCCAGGAGGATCTGCCTGTCCCGACCACCGGTCCGCTCCTGCTGACCGACGTGAACACCATGCTGCAGGCCTGCCTGGCAGGCGCCGGCGTGGCGCAGGTCATGTCTCTCGGCATCGGGCAGTGGCTCGCCAGCGGCGCGCTGATCGATCTCTTTCCCGACTGGCCGGACGAGACCTTTCCGCTTTACGCCATCCATCCGTCCCGCCGCCACCCGGCGGCGAAAGTCCGCGCCTTCCTGAATTTTTGCTCGGGACTCGCGAGGACGGAAACTTCAGACGGCTATTGATCGC
>NZ_MCRJ01000120.1 GCF_001720135.1 Methylobrevis pamukkalensis | reverse complement strand
CGGGGATGACCCTGCGGCCCGATGGTGATGCGGCCTTCGACACTCCGCGCGCCCGGCCTCGTCCTTCGAGACGGCCGCTTCGCGCCCTCCTCAGGATGAGCCCTTCGGGATTTTCACATTTGACGCAGTGGCTTGCTCTTTGCCCTCACCCTGAGGAAGGCGCGAAGCGCCTGTCTCGAAGGGCGAGGGGAAAGCCACCTCTGGCTGCTTCCTGCCCGGTCTGAACCTTCGGTTCACCATCTCACGGCCCGACGGGATCGTGTGACCCCCGATCACGCCAATATGATATGAATACCTTACGACCAGTATTGATGATCGTAAGCATGCACATCATATTCGCCTCATGACGAACGACCCCACCAGAACCCTCGGCTATCTCCTCCACGACACCACCCGGCAGATGCGGCGGCGGCTGGACCGGATTGCCGCACAGCACGGCCTGACCCGCGCCCAGTGGCAGCTGCTGGCCGTGCTGTCGCGCGACGACGGCAGCAATCAGGCAACGATCGCCGAGCGGCTCGATCTCGAGCCGATCTCGGTCTGCCGCCTCGTCGACCGCATGGAGGCCGGCGGCCTGGTCGAGCGCCGCGCCGACCCGGACGACCGCCGCATGCGCCGGATCTTCATGACCGACGTGGCCCGCCCCGCCTTCGCCGCGATCCGCCACGCCGCAGACAGCGTCTTCGAGGAGGCCTTCGCCGGCTTCTCCGCGGCCGAACGCGGCACGCTGATGACGCTGCTGGAGCGCTGCAACGCCAATCTCTCCGAGGCCCCGCCGACGGCCGGCGACACCGCCGAGCCGTCGGCCACGATCGGCCGCGCCGTCGCCTGACGACGGCCCCGCGCCCCCCCGGCCGCGCCTCCACCTCACCGCATGATTTCCGATTCCAGGCACCCGCCATGGCCACCGCCGAACAGACCACCCCGACGTCCCCCTCCCCGCCGCGCTCGCCCCTGAACGGGCGCCTGCACCGGCGCCCGAAGCCGCGCCCGAGACGCCGGCGACGGCTGTCGCCGAGGCCGCCCCCGCCGAAGCCACGGAGCCCGCGCCGCGCAAGGGCGGCCGTCTGCGCTGGCCGCTGATGCTGGCGCTGCCGCTGCTGATCGCGGTCGGCGGCGGCTATGTCTGGGCGACCGGCGGTCGCTTCGAGGAGACCGACAACGCCTATGTGAAGCACGACATCGTCACCGTGAGCGCCGACGTCGCCGGCCGCATCCGCGATGTGGCCGTGGCCGAGAACCAGCCGGTGAAGGCCGGCGACGTCCTGTTCCGGATCGACGACGCGCAATACCGGATCGCGGTCGAGGCCAAGAAAGCGGCGCTGGCCGCCGCCCGGCTCGACGTCCAGCAATTGAAGGCCGCCTGGCGCAACGCGGTGGCGGCGCAGAAAGCCGCGACCGACACGGTCGGCTACCAGCAGACCGTGTTCGACCGGCAGCAGAAGCTCGTTTCCGCCGGCACCGCCTCGCAGGCGACCCTCGATACCGCCCGCCACGACCTCCAGACGCCCGCCAGACCCTCATCCAGGCCGAGCAGAGCGTGAATGCCGCCCTCTCCGGCCTTGGCGGCGATCCCGACATCGACGTCGACCGTCATCCGCTGGTGCTGCAGGCCGCCGCCGCCCTCGACCAGGCCCGGCTCGATCTCGCCCATGCCACCGTCACCGCGCCCGCCGACGGCATCGTCAGCGAGGTCGGCAGCCTCAAGGTCGGCCAGTATCTGAGCGAGGGCACGGCGGTCGCCAGCCTGGTGGAGACCGGCGACACCTGGATCGAGGCGAATTTCAAGGAAACCCAGCTGACCCACATGTCCGTCGGCGACGCGGTGACCCTCACCTTCGACGCCTATCCCGACATGGCGGTGACCGGCACCGTCCAGAGCCTTGGCGCCGGCACCGGCTCGATCTTCTCGATCCTGCCGGCGGAAAACGCCACCGGCAACTGGGTCAAGGTCGTGCAGCGCGTGCCGGTCCGCATCGCCCTCGACGATCAGGGCATGGCCCGGCAACTGGCCTCGGGCCTCTCGGCCATTGCCGAGGTCGACACCGGCTGGCAGCGCCCGCTGCCGGCGCCGATCCGCACCGCCCTCGACGCCGTCGGCCTTGAGGCGGCCAGCGCCGCGGAGGTGACCGCGAAATGACCGCCGCCGCCACCCCGGCGGCGCCCCGGGACGGGGAGGTCGCCAACCGCGGGCTGATCACCCTCTCGATCATGCTCGCGACCGTGATGCAGGTGCTGGACACCACCATCGCCAATGTCGCCCTGCCGTCGATGCGCGGCAGCCTCGGCGCCTCGCAGGACAGCATCAACTGGGTGCTGACCTCCTACATCGTCGCCGCCGCGATCATGACGCCGATGACCGGCTGGCTGTCGGATCGCCTCGGCCGCAAGCGGCTGTTCCTGATCTCGGTCGGCGGCTTCACCCTGTTCTCGATGCTTTGCGGCCTGTCCGGCAGCCTTGCCGAGATGGTGGTGTTCCGGCTGATGCAGGGCGTGTTCGGCGCGGCGCTGGTGCCGCTGTCGCAGTCGGTGCTGCTCGACATCAACCCGAAGGAAAAGCACGGCCAGGCGATGGCCATGTGGGGCGCCGGCATCATGGTCGGCCCGATCCTCGGCCCGACGCTCGGCGGCTGGCTGACCGACGTGCTGGACTGGCGCTGGGTGTTCTACATCAACGTGCCGGTCGGCCTCCTTGCCTTCCTCGGCATCGCCGGATTCATGCCCGCCGTGGGCAAGCGCCTGCGCGGCTTCGATTTCCTCGGCTTCGCCCTGCTCTCGCTCGGTGTCGGCGCCTTGCAGATGATGCTCGACCGCGGCGAACAGCTCGACTGGTTCGCGTCCGGCGAGATCGTCCTCGAACTGGCGCTCGCCGTCTCCGCCTTCTGGATGTTCACCGTCCACACGCTGACCGCGAAGGACCCCTTCATCCATCCCGGCATCTTCAGGGACCGCAACTTCGTCACCGGCCTCGTCTTCATCTTCGTCGTCGGCATCATCCTGCTCGCCACCATGGCGCTGCTGCCGCCCATGCTGTCGCGGCTGTTCGACTATTCCTCGACCACCACGGGCCTCGT
Source organism: Methylobrevis pamukkalensis (assembly GCF_001720135.1). Lineage (GTDB taxonomy): Bacteria > Pseudomonadota > Alphaproteobacteria > Rhizobiales > Pleomorphomonadaceae > Methylobrevis > Methylobrevis pamukkalensis. The sequence goes on along the minus strand of NZ_MCRJ01000120.1, from coordinate 9,661 downwards.
GCTCGCCCCGCGCGGCGTCGGCACGATGATTTCGATGCTGCTGGTCGGGCGACTGGTGCAGAAGATCGACGCGCGGCTGCTGATCCTCGTCGGCCTCGGCCTCACCGCCTGGTCGCTGCACATGATGACGCAGTTCTCGCCGCAGATGGACGCCTGGCCGCTGGTGGAAAGCGGCGTGATCCAGGGCCTCGGCCTCGGCCTCGTGTTCGTGCCGCTGTCGACCATGACCTTCGCCACCCTCGCCCCGCGCTACCGCACCGACGGCACCGCCCTGTTCTCGCTGATGCGCAACATCGGCTCGTCGATCGGCATCTCGATCGTCACGTCGCTGCTGACCCGCAACATCCAGATCAACCACGCGGTGCTCGGTGGCCATGTCACCGCCACAGACCCGGCGGTGCGCGGCCTCATCGAGGGTCTCGGCGGCTCGATCACCGATCCGGCGACCCTGTCGGTGCTGGATGGCATGGTCAGCGCGCAGGCGGCGATGATCGCCTATCTCGACGACTTCAAGCTGATGATGTTCGTCACGCTCGCCGCCGTGCCGCTGCTCCTGCTCCTGAAGGCCCCGGCGAAAAAGGGCGCCGCGCCGGGGGTGCCGGCGGACGCCCCGCACTGAGCCGGGAAGATGGCGGGGGGAGCCCCGTCAGTTCTCCACGCTCCAGCGCACCGACCAGCGGCCGAGCTCGCCGGCCGAGGCGCCTTCCCGGCCCTCGATCCAGATCGACCGGCCGGGCGCCTCGGGAAAGCCGTCCATGGTCTCGCCCGTGAGATTGGCGTGGAGATGCAGCATCGCCCCGCCGGCGAGGCGCCAGCGCACGGCGACGCCACCCGGCGCGATCACCTCGAACTGGCTGTCGCCGCCGGCAAGATCCGCCAGCAGCGGCGTCACATGGCGCTGGCGCGCGTCGAGGATGCGGTTGTACCAGGCCAGCCAGCCGGCATGGGGCTCGCGGATCGTCTCCGCCCAGTCGAGCACCGCCGAGCGGAAGGTGGTCTCGGCCACCGGATCGGGAATGGTCTCGCGCTGCTCGGGATCCCGGAATTCCGGGAAGCGGGCAAATTCGGAACGCCGCCCCTCGCGCACCGCGTCCGCCAGATCGCCGGAAAAGCCGACAAAGAAGGGAAACGGCGTCGAGGCCGCCCATTCCTCGCCCATGAACAGCATCGGGATCTGCGGCGACAGCAGATAGGCCGCGGCCGCGGCCCGCACCGGCTCGGGTGGGGTGGCTTTGGTGATGCGGTCGCCGAAGGCGCGGTTGCCGATCTGGTCGTGGTTCTGCAGGAAGGCGACGAAGGCGGTGGGCGGCAGGTGTCCGCTTGCCTCGCCGCGCGGCGCGCCGCGATAGGGCATCTCCTCTCCCTGGAAGGCGAACCCTTCGGCGAGCGCCCGGCCGAGCAGGTCGCTGCGGCCGATGTAGTCGGCATAATAGCCGGCGCTCTCGCCCGTCGCGGCGGTGTGGAGCACATGGTGGACGTCGTCGTTCCACTGCGCGGTGTAGCGGCGCGGCAGGCCGCCGGCATCGCGCGCCAGCAGCGCCGGGTCGTTTTCCTCGTTCTCGAGGACGAGATGGATCTGCCGGCCATCGGCCATCGCCGCGACGCGCGTCGCGATCTCGTCCAGAAGATGCACCGGACTGTCGTCGATGATGCCGTGGACCGCATCGAGCCGCAGGCCGTCGAAATGAAACTCCTCGAGCCAGTAGAGCACGTTGTGGACGACGAAGTCGCGCATCGGCCGGCTCGAAGGACCGTCGTAGTCGATGCCGTCGCCCCAGGGCGTCTTGTGCCGCGGCGTGAAGGCCGGGGCATAGAGCGGCAGGAAGTTTCCTTCCGGACCGAAGTGATTGTAGATCACGTCGAGCAGCACCATCAGCCCGCGCGCGTGGGCGGCGGCAATGAGCGCCTTCAGATCCTCCGGCCGGCCGTAGGCCGCGTCGGGGGCATAGGGCAGCACGCCGTCATAGCCCCAGTTGCGCGTGCCGCCGAATTCGCCGACCGGCATCAGTTCGATCGCGGTCACGCCGAGGCGGACGAGATGGTCGAGTCGGTCGATCACCGCGCGGAAGGTGCCCTCCTGCGTGAAGGTTCCGACGTGAAGCTCGTAGATCACCGCCTCGTGCCACGGCCGGCCGGTCCAGCCGGCATCCTCCCAGGCGAAGGCGGCCGGATCGACCACCTCGCTCGGGCCGAGCACGTCGTCCGGCTGGAAGCGCGAACCCGGGTCCGGCACCGCGGTTCCGTCCGGCAGGACGAAGCGGTAGCGCAGGCCGGCCGCGCCGGAGACGCGCGCCTCGTGCCAGCCATCGCGCCCGCCGTCATCGGCACCGACGGCGCGCCCTCGATCGCCACCGTGACCGAGGCCGCAAGCGGTGCCCAGAAGCGGAAGCGCACCTCGCCGTCCTCGATCACCGTTCCGAACGGCATCGTGTGCACGCGGCGCCGCGCGGCAGTGTCGTCCGTCATCGATCGGTCTCCGGTCTTTTCCACGCTCACCTGTGCGCCGCTCATGCGTCTTCATCCGCGTTGGCAAGGGCACGCACGCCGGAGGACGGCGCGGCGCCCGCCGCCACGTCCACGCCGGCCAGCAGCACCACCGCCGGCAGGTCGGCGAGAAGCTCGGACGGCGTCGGACCGGCGGAAAGGTCCACCGTGCCGGCGCCGAGCACGAGGCGCGCGGCACCGGTGCCGGCGATCGCCGGCGTTCCGGCCGGGACCCCGCGCGAGGGGAACCGCCGGGCGAGAACGATCAGGCGCTCGGCGCCATGCCGCCGCTCGAAGCCGATGATCTGGTCGGAGCCTGTGTCCAGCGGCAGGTAGTCGCCGGCGGCAAACAGCGCCGGCCGTTCGGCGCGAAGCGCCAGCAGCGCGGCAATCGCCCTGAGCTTGGCCGATCCGTCGCCGAGCGCCTCGGCGGCCGCAGGGGCCGATGGATCGTCCAGCAGGCGCTGGCGAAGCTCGAAATCCACCGGCCGCCGATTGTCCGGATCGACCAGGCTGAGGTCCCAGTGTTCCGCGCCGCGGTAGATGTCCGGCACGCCGGGCACCGTCAGCTTGAGCACGGTCTGGACGTAGGAGTTGACGGCACCGAGCCGGGCGATCCGCTTCTGGAACGGCAGGAAGGCGGCGCGGAACGGGGCCGAGGCGAAGGCGCGCTCGATGAAGGCTTCGACAACGGCCTCATAGTCGGTGTCGGGCGCCGCCCAGTTGCTGCGCACCTTGGCCTCGCGCACCGACTTCAGCATCGCCCCCGAGAGGCGGGCGCGGAAGTCGCCGAGTGCGGCATCGTCGACCTCGGCCTCGGAAGGCCACGCGCCGATCAGCAGCTGGTAGAGGAGATATTCGTCGTTGCGGGCAAACTCGCCGCCCTCCCCGCCCGCGGTCCCGGCACCCTCGCCGGCCAGGATCGCCGACCATTCGGTCACCGCGGCGGTGAATTCGTCGGCGACCTCGGCGAGGACCGCCAGCCGCGCCCGCGTGTCCTCGCCGCGCTTGGTGTCGTGGGTGGAGGTGGCGAGCATCGCCCCGGGCGTCTCGGCAAGGCGCCTAGCATTGGCCGTGTGGAACGCCTCGATGGTCGTGGTCGGCTCGGCCGGCTCGCCGCCGACCTCGTTGGCCGCGACGAAGCGGTTGAAGCGGTAGAAGGCCGTGTCCTCCAGCCCCTTGGCCATCACCGGGCCGGTGTACTGCTGGAAGCGCATGGCAAACGCCAGCACCTCCTGCCGGCTGTAGCCGCTGCCGGGCGCCGCCGTCAGCCGCGCGCTGAGCAGGCTGCCGAGGAAATCGAACACCGACGGGTCGAGCGCCCGGGCGTTGCGCCGCGCGCGGGTGATGGCGCCGTCCAGTTCCTTGAGATCCTGCGCGCAGGTGCCGTCCTCGGTGACATAGGTACGGTAGACCTCGAAGGCGGCGACGATCTCCTTCAGCGCCCGCCGGAGCACGTTCTGGGTGAAGTCCGCCGTGCGCGGACCCGAACGCGCGATGCGGGCGGCGTCGCGGGCGAGCGTGTTGAGCTCGCTCGCCATCTCGTCGTCCATGATCGCGAATTTCGAGGCGCGCACGATCTCCGAAAAGCGCGCCCGCTCGCCGGTGAAGCTGCGGTAGAAGGAGGTGATCCGGGCGTCGCCGGCCGGATCGGTCAGGAGGCCGGTGAGAAGGTTGGCGAATTCGTAGCCGGTGGTGCCGTCGGTGCCCCAGTCGGCGCGCAGGGTCTCGTGCTCGGCGAGGATCTTCTCCACCACCAGCCAGATCGGCCGCGGCGCGCGCTGGCGCAGGCGGTGACAATAGGTCTTCGGGTCGAGCAGCCCGTCGATATGGTCGATGCGCAGCCCGTCGAGCACCCCGCGCCCGATCAGGTCGAACACCAGCCGGTGCGCATGCTCGAACAGCTCCTCGTGCTCGATGCGGATGCCGGCGAGCTCGTTGACGTTGAAGAAACGGCGGTAGTTGATGTCGTCGGCCGCCACCCGGAAGAAGGCGACGCGCCAGACCTGTTCCTCGACCAGCCGGTCGAGCCGCGACCAGCTGTCGAGATCGCCCTCGCGCCCGGCAAAGCCGGCGAGCGACGCGTCGATCGCCGCCCGGATCTGCGGATCGGCGGCGAGGCGCGCCAGATCGCGTTTCAATTCGCGCGCCCGCCGCTGCTCGTGCGGATGGTAGGCGCTGAGATGGGTGAAGGCGTCGCCGAGCCGCTCGAGCGCGGCATGGCCGGTGCCGAGCACGGCGCCGTAGCAGTCCGGATGGATCGGCAGCTTGTGGGTGCCGTAGGCCCAGAGCGCGATCGAACCTTCCTCGGCATCGAAGCGCAGTTCGAGGCCGCCGCTCTCCAGCACCTTGCCGTAGTGGTCGCCCAGCACCGGGATCAGCACCTTGCCCTCGAGATGCGGCGCCTCGGGGAACCAGTCGATGTCGAACCAGCCGGCATAGTCGGACGAGCGGCCCCACTCGAGCACATCGAGCCAGTAGGGATTGTCGCTGCCGCCGATGCCCATGTGGTTGGGCACGAAGTCCAGCACCATGCCGAGCTCGTGGGCGCGCAGCGTCTCGACGAAGGCATCGAAGTCGGCCTTCGAGCCAAGCTCCGGATTGAGCTCGCCGTGGTCGACGATGTCATAGCCGTGGGTGCTGCCCGGGCGGGCCCTGAGGAACGGCGAGGCGTAGACATGGCTGACGCCGAGCCTTGCCACATAGGGCACGACGGCGGCCGCCTCGCGGAAGCCGAAGTCGGCGTTGAGCTGCAGGCGGTAGGTGGCCCGCGGGACGGGACGGGCGACGGAAGAGGACGTTTCGCTCATGCCCGGGCTCCTCAGACGAACAGCATCAGGGAGCGGGCAGCAAGCTCGACGATCTCGCCGCCGGCGGTGACGACCTCCGGCCCGTCGGGCGCGGCGGTGTCGATCACCGACGTCCACACGCCCTCGGCCCGCTCGGGGAGCACGAAGGGCACCGTCCCGTCGTGGGCGTTGAAGCAGATCACCACGTCGGACCAGACGTCCTGATGGGCGAGGTCGGCCCGCGACAGGCGCAGCGCGATGGAGTTGGCGCCGACGTCCTCCCACTGCTCATGGGTCTGCTCGCCGCCCGACGGGTTGAGCCAGGTGACGATCATGCCGTCGCGCCAGCTGGCGCGGTGGAGCAGCGGCTGGGCATGACGGATCGCCGTCATCCGCCGCACGAAGTCGGTCAGCGCCCGGCCGTCGTCGTCGATGCCCTCCCAGTCGACCCAGGAGATCTCGTTGTCCTGGCAGTAGCCGTTGTTGTTGCCCTGCTGGGTCCGGCCGAATTCATCGCCGGCGAGAATCATCGGCGTGCCCTGCGACACCAGCAGCGTGGCAAGCAGGTTGCGTTTCTGCTGCTCGCGGATCGCGCGGATGCCCGCGTCTTCGGTCGCCCCTCGGCGCCGTGATTGTAGCTGCGGTTGTCGGAATGACCGTCGTTGTTGTCCTCGCCGTTGGCGTCGTTGTGCTTGTCGGAATAGGAGACGAGGTCGTTGAGGGTGAAGCCGTCGTGGGCGGTGATGAAGTTGACGCCCGCCCACGGCCGCCGGCCGCGCAGGTCGTAGACGTCGCCCGAGCCGGTGACGCGGGCGGCAAGGTCGCCCATCACGCCTTCGGTGCCCTTCCAGTAGTCGCGCACCGTGTCGCGATACTTGTCGTTCCACTCCGCCCAGCCGGGCGGGAAGCCGCCGACCTGATAGCCGCCGGGGCCGATGTCCCACGGCTCGCCGACCAGCTTGAGCTTGCGCAGCACCGGATCCTGGCCGACCGCGTCGAAGAACCCGCCGCGCTGGTCGAAACCGTGCGGCTCGCGGCCGAGGATGGTGCCGAGGTCGAAGCGGAAGCCGTCTACCTCCATGTCGCTCGCCCAGTAGCGCAGCGAATCGAGCACCAGCTGCAGCACCCGCGGATGCGAGGTGTTGACCGTGTTGCCGGTCCCGGTGTCGTTGATGTAGTAGCGCGGCTCGCCCGGCATGGTGCGGTAGTAGCTGTAGTTGTCGATCCCCTTGAAGGAGAGGGTCGGCCCGAGCTCGTTGCCCTCGGCGGTGTGGTTGTAGACCACGTCGAGGATCACCTCGATGCCGGCGTCATGGAAGGCGCGCACCATCTGGCGGAAGCCGGCCAGCCCGTTCGGCCCGAAATAACGCCGCTCCGGCGCGAAGAAGGCCATGGTGTTGTAGCCCCAGAAGTTGCTGAGGCCCTTGTCGTGGAGATGGGCGTCGTCCGGGAAGGCATGCACCGGCATCAGCTCGATCGAGGTGACGCCGAGGCTCTTCACGTAGTCGACGATCGCCGCATGGCCCATGCCCTCGAAGGTGCCGCGCAGGTTCTCCGGGATCGCCGGATGCAGCTTGGTGAAGCCGCGCACGTGGGTCTCGTAGAAGATGGTCTGCGCCCACGGCACCTGGGGCTTGGGATGCTCGGCGCCGTCGCGGGCGGCGGGATCGACGACGACGCATTTCGGCATGCGGGCGGCGCTGTCGGCGTCGTTGAAGGAGAGATCCTTCTCCTCCGAATCGAGCGTGTAGCCGAAATGGTCGGGCGACCAGTCGACCGTGCCATGCAGCAGGCGGGCATAGGGATCGATCAGCAGCTTGTTCGGGTTGAAGCGGTGGCCCGCCTCCGGCTCGAAGGGGCCGTGGACCCGGTAGCCGTAGTGGGTGCCCGGGCCGACGCCCGGCAGATAGCCGTGCCACACCTCGTTGGTGTAGTCCGGCAGCGGGATGCGGTCGGTCTCGACCCCCGTGTCCGGATCGAACAGGCAGAGGTCGACACGGTCGGCATGGGCGGAAAACAGGGCGAAATTCGTGCCCTCTCCGTCGAAGGTCGCACCGAGGTCGGCATCGGACCCGGATTCGATGAGGCGCTGTGGCATATCTTTCGGCATGGAAGACCCTCGAGAGGCTGCGGCAATGATCAATTCCCGAAGCCCCTCCCGTGTTCGCACCTGCGAAGACGTTATTTTCCGGCATGCAGATGCCGGGCCGCCTGCATGCCGGCCGCAGGCCGGCGTCTCGCGCCGGCCGCGGCCCCGCCCTATGATAGTCTGTGCCACGGATGCGGCGGCGGGCCACACATGATCGGGACCATCGGCCGGAGCGCCGCGTGGCCGGGAGAGACGCGGGGACGGACGGCATGCGCCTGCTGCTGGCGGAGGATGCGGAGGATCTGGGTCAGGCCATCGAGCGTCATCTCGGACGCGGCGGCCATGTCGTGGAATGGGTGAAGAGCGGCACCGACGCGCTGCATCTGGCCGTCTCCGGCGACTTCGACGCCGTGCTGCTCGACCTCAACCTGCCGGGCGAAAGCGGCACGCGGGTTCTGGAAAGCCTGCGGGCCCGCGACAACCCGGTGCCGGTGCTGATCCTGACCGCCCGCGGCGAGATCGAGGACAAGATCCGTCATTTCCAGCTCGGCGCCGACGACTATCTGGTGAAACCCTTCGACCTGCGCGAGCTCGACGCGCGGCTCGCCGCCCTGCAGCGCCGCCGCTTCGGCTTTTCCGGCGGCAAGGTCGTGGTCGGCAACCTCCTGTTCGACGCCGACAGCCGAAGGGCACTGGTCGATGGCAGGCCGGTGGAGCTGTCGGCGCGCGAATACCGGCTGCTGGAGTATTTCATCGTCGGCCGCGGCCGGGTGCTCGCCAAGGAGCAGATCCTCGACCACCTCGTCGGCCTCGACGAGGAGATCGGCCTCAACGCGGTGGAGCTCTACGTCTCGCGCCTGCGCCGCAAGCTGGAGGGCGCCAGCCTGCAGATCCGCACGATCCGCGGCCTCGGCTACGTGGCGGAGGAAGCGCGGTGAGTGCGTTTCCGGCCAACACGACCCGCGAAGGCGGAGAGACACGCGAAAAGGCAAGCGGACAGGCGGCTGGCGGCATGCGGGGGCTGGCGCGCGGCCATTCGATCCAGCGCCGGCTGGCGATCGCCGGCGGCCTGTCGGTGCTCGCCTTCCTCGGCCTGATGGCGCTGGTCGTCCTGTCCTTCTCCGAGCGCGCCTCCAACGAGGCCTATGACCGGCTGCTGCTCGCCTCCGCCCAGTCGATCGCCGACGCGATCCGCATCAACGGCACGCGCATCGACGTGGACATGCCGATCCCCGCCTTTTCCATGCTGTCGATCGGCAAGGAGGACCGCATCTTCTACCGTGTCACCGAGGAGCCGGGGGCGACCATCACCGGCTATCCCGACCTGATGCCCGGCCTTGCCTTCGCCCACGGCACCGACCAGGCCTTCGCCGACGGCCGCCATCTCGGCGAGCCGGTGCGCGCCGCCGCCACCCGCCGGCTGATCAGCGCCGGCGGCGAGCCGCGCCGCATCGTCGTCGTCGTCGCCGAGACCCGCGAGAGCCGCGAGGCGCTGGCGGCCGAGATCCGCACCTATGCGCTGCTGCCGCTGCTGGCGGTGTGTCTCGCCGCGTGGTGATGATCCCCTTCTCGATCCGCCTCGCCCTCCGGCCGCTCGCGACGCTGGAGGCCATGGTCAAGCGCCGCGATCCGGCCGATCTCGGCCCGCTCGACCCGCCCTCCATGCCGGCCGAGATCGCGCCGCTGGTGGAGGCGCTCGACCGCTTCGTCGGCCGCCTGCGCGAGACGCTGGACCGCAACCGGGAATTCATCGCCGAGGCCGCCCATCAGTTGCGCACGCCGCTCGCCAGCCTGCGCGGCATGGCCGAGATCGCGCTGGCCGAGAAGGATCCGGACGCGCTGCGCGACCAGGTGGCGCGCATCCACCGCAATGCCGCCGCCGCCGCGCGGATCACCGCCCAGCTTCTGGCCGATGCCGCCGTTGCCAACCGCCTGCAGATCGGCAGCCGCGTGGCCGTGCGGCTCGACCGGCTGGCGGCCGAAGCCGTCAACGACGCGGTCGGCTTTTCCGGCGACCACGCCATCCGCTTCGATGTCGAGGAGGAGGCCGAGGGCGCGACCGTGACCGGCGACGCCGGCGCCCTGCGCGAGGCCGTGCGCAACCTGATCGAGAATGCCATGATCCATGCGGCAGCCGGGACCAGCGCCGCGGCGATCGACGTGACCGTGGCCCGCACCGCGGACGGCGCGGCGGCGGTGATCGTCGCCGACCGCGGCCCCGGCATCCTCGAGGCCGACAAGGCCCGCGTCATGCGCCGCTTCGAGCGCGGCAGCGGCGCGTCGGAACCGGGCTCCGGCC
>NZ_MCRJ01000119.1 GCF_001720135.1 Methylobrevis pamukkalensis | reverse complement strand
CAGGACATCCAGACGCTCGCGACCGAGACCGGCCTCGAGATCACCGAGTTCCGCAAGATCGTCCATCTGGTGCAGAAGGGCGAGAAGGAAGCGCGGGTGGCCAAGAAGGAGATGGTCGAGGCGAACCTGCGTCTCGTGATCTCGATTGCCAAGAAATACACCAACCGCGGCCTGCAGTTCCTCGACCTGATCCAGGAAGGCAACATCGGCCTGATGAAGGCGGTGGACAAGTTCGAGTACCGCCGCGGCTACAAGTTCTCGACCTATGCCACCTGGTGGATCCGGCAGGCGATCACCCGTTCGATCGCCGACCAGGCCCGCACCATCCGCATCCCGGTGCACATGATCGAGACGATCAACAAGATCGTCCGCACCTCGCGGCAGATGCTGCACGAGATCGGCCGCGAGCCGACGCCGGAAGAGCTGGCCGAGAAGCTGGCGATGCCGCTGGAAAAGGTCCGCAAGGTCCTGAAGATCGCCAAGGAGCCGATCAGCCTCGAGACCCCGATCGGCGACGAGGAGGATTCCCACCTCGGCGACTTCATCGAGGACAAGAACGCGATCCTGCCGATCGATGCGGCGATCCAGTCGAACCTGCGCGAGACCACCACGCGCGTGCTCGCCTCGCTCACGCCGCGCGAGGAACGCGTGCTGCGCATGCGCTTCGGCATCGGCATGAACACCGACCACACGCTGGAAGAGGTCGGCCAGCAGTTCTCGGTGACCCGCGAGCGCATCCGCCAGATCGAGGCAAAAGCGCTGCGCAAGCTCAAGCACCCGAGCCGGTCGCGCAAGCTGCGCTCCTTCCTCGACAGCTGAGACTGCATCTCAGGCACGACACATGGCGCGGCCGTCCCTCGGGGCGGCGTTTGCATGTGGGCCTCCGGGACGCCCGCACGCCCGCGCCTTGCCCGATGCTGCGCTGCATGATCTTCTGGCCCTGCGGCGGGTTGCCGGGCAACGCGGGAGGCTGGGATGGCCGGAGACCTCGTCACCATCGGATCGGACCTGCTCACGGCGACGATCTCGCCGGACGGCGCCGAGCTGCAGAGCCTTCGGGACGGCGAGGGCAGGGACCTGCTCTGGGACGGCGATCCGGCGGTCTGGGCCGGGCGGGCGCCGATCCTGTTTCCGATCGTCGGCATGGTGGCCGGCGACCGCTACCGCGTCGGCGCCGAGGTCTACACGCTGCCCCGCCACGGCTTTGCCCGCCGCCGCCGCTTTGCGATCGTGGATACGTCGGAAAGCCGCGCCGTGTTCCGGCTGGAGGCCGATGCGCAGATGCGGGCGGTCTATCCCTTCGATTTCCGGCTCGACATGGCGTTCGACATCGCGGGCGCCTCGCTCAGCCTGACGGCGACGGTGACCAACACCGGGTCCGGGACGCTGCCGGCCAGTTTCGGCTTCCATCCGGCCTTCCGCTGGCCGCTGCCTTATGGCGCGGCGCGGGCGGAGCATATCTTGCGCTTTTCCGATCCCGAGACGGCGCCGATCCGCCGGCTGGACGCCCGCGGCCTGATCGATCCGGCGCCCGTGCCGACGCCGGTGCAAGGCCGCGACCTGCCGCTCGCCGACGCACTGTTCGAAGCCGACGCCGTCGTGTTCGACGGTCTCGCCTCGCACCGGCTCGCCTACGGCGTTCCGGGCAGCCCCGGCCTCGTCGTCGACTTTGCCGGCATGCCGCATCTCGGCATCTGGTCGATGCCGGGCGCGGGCTATGTCTGCATCGAGCCCTGGCAGGGCCATTCCGATCCGGCCGGCTTCGACGGTGAGATCTTCGACAAGCCGGGCATCGTGACGATCGCGCCGGGCGCAAGCCGGGACTTCGCGATGGCGGTGCGTCTCTCGCCCGATCCCTTCGGCGAGATCTGATGGCGCGCCGTCCCCTGGTTTCGCCTTCCCTTGGTTTCGAACCAGCATTGGGCTAAGACCGGGCAAGGAAGCGTGGACGGGCCAGCCCACCGCGCGCAACGGGCGGAGGCCGGGATGTCGTTTCTCAAATCCCTGTTCGGCGGGCGCAAGGCCGCGGACGACGGCGCGCCGAAGGAAACCGCGCGCCTCGAGCACGGCGGCTTCATCATCCGCGCCATGCCCTACAAGACCGGCGGCGAATACCAGACCGCGGCGTGGTCGAGAAGACCTTCGGCGACGAGACCAAGAGCCACCGCTTCGTGCGCGCCGAAAAGCACGCCACCGAGGCGGCCGCGACGGAATTCGCGCTGACCAAGGGCCGGCAGATCGTCGAGCAGCTCGGCGACCACGTCTTCGACTGATCTGGCCGAGGGCCGGCCGACGGTGCTTCCCGGCCTCGGGAACCAGGGCGGGCGCATCCCGTTTTCCCTGCACACGTAACTTGGCACAGACGACGGAGGACTCGCATGTCCGCGACTGAGACCCGGGCGCTGATCGCGCGCTACTACGAGGCCTTCAACGCCGGTTCGATCGAAGGCATGCTCGCCCTGCTCGACGAGGACGTCGCCCACGACCGCAACCAGGGCGAACGCAAGATCGGCCGCGAGACATTCAAGGATTTCTCGATCCACATGAAGCGCTGCTACCGCGAGCATCTCACCGATCTGGTGATCATGGTGTCGGAGGACGGCAGCCATGCGGCGGCCGAGTTCACCGTCAACGGCACCTATCTGGAGACCGACGAGGGTCTGCCGCCGGCCAGCGGCCAGACCTACGTGCTGCCCGCCGGCACCTTCTTCCAGATCGAGGACGACAAGATCGTCCGCGTCACCACCTGCTACAATCTCAACGACTGGATCGCGCAGGTGTCGCGGTGACCGAGGCCGCGACGGACCGGACGGCGATTCGCGTCGTTCCGCTGACCGGCGCGGACATTCGTGCGGCTCTCGACGCGCTGGCGGATCTGCGGATCGCGGTGTTCCGCGCCTTCCCCTATCTCTACGACGGCACGCGCGACTATGAGCGCGACTATCTGATCGAGTTTGCGGCCAGCGACGGCGCCGTGCTGGTTGCCGCCCTCGACGGGGACCGGATCGTCGGCGTTTCCACGGCCTCGCCGATGGCCGGGCAGAAGCCGGCCTTCCGCCAGCCCTTCGCCGAGGCCGGCTTCGATGTGGACCGGCTGTTCTATTTCGGCGAATCGGTGCTGCTGCCCGGCCATCGCGGCCTCGGCATCGGCCATGCCTTCTTCGACCACCGCGAGGCGCGGGCGCGGGCGGCGGGGGCGACGCATGCCACCTTCTGCGCCGTGGTGCGCGCCGTGGATCATCCGCTGCGGCCGGAGGGCTATCGGCCGCTGGATGCATTCTGGGGCAAGCGGGGGTATCGTCCGCAGCCCGGCCTCACCACCACCTTCAGCTGGAAGGACGTGGACGAGGCGGGCGAGACCGCCAAGACGATGCAGTTCTGGATGCGCGACCTGCGGTCCGGAGACTGACGACACCAGGCCGACAAGGGGCCGACAAGGGGCCGATCACGGCCCGGCCGCAGACGAGGAGTGCCCGCATGGCCCGCCGCTTCCGCATCGCCGCCGCGCAGTATCCCATCGAGGCGATCGCCAGCCTCGACGCCTACGAGGCGAAGCTGGCGCAGTGGGTGGAGGCCGCCGCCAAGGGCGGGGCGCGGCTCGCCGTCTTTCCCGAATACGGCATCATGGAGCTTGCCGCCGCCTTCCCGAGTGTCGCCGCCGACCTGCAGGCCTCGATCGCCGAACTCGACCGGCGCCTGCCGGAGATCGACGCGCTGCACCGGGCGCTCGCCCGCCGCCACGACATGCACATCCTCGCCTCCAGTGCGCCGGTGCGCGGCAGCGACGGCCGCTTCCGCAATGTGGCGCGGCTGATCACGCCGAAGGGCAATGTCGGCCGGCAGGAGAAGATCGTGATGACGCGTTTCGAGCGCGAACAGTGGGGCATCGCCGGTGGCGGTCTCGTCAACGTCTTCCGCACGGAGCTTGGCACGATCGGCGTCTCGATCTGCTACGACGTCGAATTCCCCCTGATTGCCCGCGCGCAGGCGGAGGCCGGCGCCGAGATCATCCTGGCGCCGTCTGCCACCGACACGATGAAGGGCTACTGGCGCGTGCGGCTCGGCGCGCAGGCGCGGGCGCTGGAAAACCAGTGCTATGTGGTGCAGGCGCGACCGTGGGCCGGGCGGAGTGGTCGCCAGCCATGGACGACAACCGTGGGGCCGCCGCCGTCTACGGCCCGCCCGACATCGGCTTTCCCGACGACGGGGTCGTGGCGATCGGCACGCTGGACGAACCGGCCTGGGTGTTCGCCGACCTCGACCTCGACAAGGTCGCGGCGGTGCGCAGCGACGGCGGCGTGCTGAACCACCGCCACTGGCCCGAACAGGGCGGCACCGAGATGCCGCCCGTGGCCGGCTTCAAAGCCGAGGTGATCGACCTGCGCTAAGGGAAACCCTCATACGAGCGCGCATATGAACCGACCTCTCTCCGCCCTCACCCTGAGGTGCGAGCGGAGCGAGCCTCGAAGGGCGGGGGCGACCTCGTCCATCGAGACGGGCGCAAGAGCGCCCTCCTCAGCATGAGGCCGATCGAGTCCGTTCATCGGCGCGGCGGTATCAGTTCGCGCCTTCGTCCGTGATGCGGAAGGTCACCGACAGGTCGACGCGGATCGCCGATTCGCCCGCGGCCACCGGCACGGTGTCCATCTCGGCCTTGGGCGAGGCGGCCATGCGCATGAACATCGGCTGCGGCGCCGAGCCGATGTTCTCGCTCACCTCGAAGATGCCGCCGATCTTGAAGCCGCCGGCATCGGCGTAGAGCTGCGCCCGGCGGCGCGCCTCGGCCATCGCCTTGCGGCGGGCCTCGTCGAGCAGGGCCGCGTCGTCGTCGACGGCAAAGGCGATGCCCTGGATCTGGTTGGCGCCGAGCTTGACCACCTTGTCCAGCAGCGGGCCGGCGCCGGCAAGATCGCGGATGCGCACCTGGATGGTGTTGGCCACCCGGTAGCCGCTGACGCGGGGCGGATCCTGGGTGCCGTCGTCCTTCGGGCGCGGATAGACGTAGACCGGCTCGATGGTGAAGTTGGAGGTCTGCACGTCGCGCTCGGCGACCCCGGCCTCCTTGACGGCGGTGACCAGCGCCGACATCGCCGTGTTGTTCTCGGCCAGCGCGTCGGCGGCCAGCGGCTTCTCGCTGACGACGCCGAGCGTGACCACCGCCATGTCCGGGGCGGCGTGGACGATGCCCTCGGCCGTGATGTTGAGGACGGGCTCGCGCGGGCGCTCCTGCGCATGCGCCGGCAGGGCGAGGAAGGTCGCGGCAAGGGCAAGGGCGAGGCTCTGACTGCGGATGGACATGAAAATCTCCGGACGACGGGTGTCGTGAAAAGGCTGCGGCAACTCTAGTCGCCGGGACGTGGCCTGTCCCGACATCGTTTCGGATCGAACCGATCCCGGCCGCAGGTGGCTTTGTCGGCGGGCATTGCGGCGGCAGTGGGACGGGGGCGGCCCGGGCCTCCGGGCGGCAGCTCTCTTCCGGATCGGTCACGCCGTCCGGATTGATCAGGCCGGCTGATCGCCCGGTTGCCCCGGCCTTAAGCGGGCGTTCACGGCGTTGGCGGGACGCCGGCCGATGCTTACCCGTCGTTCACCCTCGGCGGGCAGGGTGCTTGCCAGTGTGGACGCCGTGCGCGCCGCGCAGCCTGCAACGGACCCGTGTGCCACTGGCGCCGGGCGGACCGCTTCGGGCCGCGCGGGCATGGCCGGAGCAGGGGGCAACGACATGACCGACATTTTCCAGCCGTCCGGATGGGGCTTCTCGCTTGGCGGCCGGGCGCGGCGCACCTCCAGCTACGAATGGGCGCGTCCATGTCCGACCCGGCTGACCGCGGCGCCGATCGATCCGTCGTGGATCGTCGACGGCACGCCCGAGGCCCGCTCCGCCAAGCTCGCCGAAAGCCGCGACGGCGGCGCCGTCACCACCTTGTGGGACTGCAGCGCCGGCACCTTCCGCTGGCATTTCACCTGGGAGGAGACCGTGCAGATCCTTGAAGGCGAGGTGATCGTCACCGACGCCTCGGGGCAGGTCACCCGCTTTTCCGCCGGCGACGTCGGCCATTTCGACGCCAGCAGCTGGGCGCTGTGGCATGTGCCGGTCTATGTGCGCAAGATCGCCTTCTGCCGCCAGCCGACCCCCGGCCCGGCCACGGCGGCCCTGCGCATGGTCAACGCCCTGCGCACCCGCTGGACCCGCGGCGCGCCCGCAACCTCCCGGCGGTGCCCCCGGCGGCCTGAGGCGCGGGTTCCCGAGCCGGTTCGCCAGTGGCCGGCGCGCACGTCCGCCGGGTCTCCGATATCAAAGCCGGCTCGGACGCTGGCGATCGCGTCATCCCGGCCGGCGAGGGGACCACCCCCGCGCTGGCCCCTTGCCGCCCGGTCGCGAAGCAGGTTAATTCAGGCGTCGCCGCGCAGAACTCTCGTCCAGCGTGCGCACGGGCCTGTAGCTCAATGGTTAGAGCCGACCGCTCATAACGGTCTGGTTGGGGGTTCGAGTCCCTCCGGGCCTACCAAATCCCCACTGTCGTTTCGCTCTTAACGGGTAAACAATTTCCCTCACGACAACGCCCTGCCCGTTGCCGGGCAGGGCGCTTCGCGGCCGCGGGCCGGTGCCGGCCGGCCTCGCGGGGCGAAGATCCGGCCGGGGCTTGACGTTATTTCGCGAGGCTGCCGGCGATCTTGCCGGAGAGGTAGCCGAACAGCGCGCCGATCACCATCGAGATGGAGATGTTGAGGAAGGGGCTGGTCTGGATCGCGGCCGAGAGCGGGTCGGCGCCGGCAACCAGCAGGCCGAAGGCGGCGGTGCAGGCGTAGCCGTAGACGGCGGCCGGGATCGCGCCGAGCAGCGGCGCGTGGGCGCCGAGGATCATGACGGCGACCGTGACGCCGACGATCACGGAGATGATCGGCACGCTGCCGCCCGACATCTGGCCGACGAGGATCAGCGCCACGGTGGCGCAGAGCGAGCCCCAGATGTTGGCCGGGATCGAGGCCTTGAGGCCGGCTTCGCCGCCGCCGCAGTGGAAGAAGCTGGCCCAGGCGATGAAGCAGGCCCATATCTGCAGGCCGAGGCCGGTGATGTTGCCGACGAAAATGTAGGTTGCGACCGCACCGAGGATGCCGATGACGATGGCGAGAGCCGTTACGAGATTCATTGGGGTGTCCCTCCCGATATTTTCTGGCGCCGTCCGGGGTGGCCGCCCTCCGCAAGGATCTTCCCGATTGAAGATCTGTTGCGACGCAACAAATATATCTTGTATCCCCGCCCGACGGCGGGACTATGGATCAAGCCGAATTGTTTGTCATTTTCATTGATTTAACGAATTCGTCACTTCACTGGTCGCGGTGAATAGTCCTGATGAGGCAATACGTTCGGAAAAGTTCCCGTCCGAAGGCAGTAAATCTGGCATCTGTTGTGCCAGAAATACATCCTGTGAATAATTGACGGCGCGACATGTGCCGGAACGGCGCAAGTGGCAGGGCGTCCTTGCCGCTGCGTTGGAAGTGGTGGTCCGCGCGCTTGCGGAACTTGGCGGTCCGCCGGTTGTTCGGCGCTCTATTCTGTTGGCTGACTCATGCATGTGCGAAGCACTGTGGCCGCGCTTCTTGGTCGCAGCCTCGGGCCGCTGACCGTGACCGGCGGGGCTGCCTCCCGCGTTTGCCCCTTTCGTTCGCGGGGGCGGCGGGTTAGAACGTCGCCACTTTCCGGCGGACATTTCGAGGCTTCGGCGATCCATGGCGCGTCAGTTCATCTACTACATGCACGGCCTCACCAAGGCCTATGGCGGGGGCAAGAAGGTCCTCGACAACATCCACCTGCAGTTCTACCCGGACGCCAAGATCGGCGTGCTCGGCCCGAACGGCTCGGGCAAGTCGACCCTGCTCAAGATCATGGCCGGCCTCGACAAGGAATGGACCGGTGATGCCTGGGTGGCCGAGGGCGCGAAGGTCGGCTACCTGTCGCAGGAGCCGCAGCTCGATCCCACCAAGACCGTGTTCGAGAACGTGATGGAGGGCGTGGCCGAGAAGAAGGCGATCCTCGACCAGTACAATGCGCTGATGATGGACTACTCGGACGAGAACGCCGAGAAGGCCGCGACGCTGCAGGACGTGATCGACGCCGAAAACCTCTGGGATCTCGATTCCAAGGTGGAAATGGCGATGGACGCGCTGCGCTGCCCGCCCGGCGAGGCCGAGGTGGCGCCGCTGTCCGGCGGCGAGAAGCGCCGCGTCGCGCTGGCGCGCCTGCTGCTGTCCGAGCCGGACCTGCTGCTGCTCGACGAGCCGACCAACCATCTCGACGCCGAGACGGTCGCCTGGCTGGAAAAGCACCTGCGCGAGTTCAAGGGCGCGGTGCTGATCGTCACCCACGACCGCTATTTCCTCGACAACGTCACCGGCTGGATCCTCGAGCTCGACCGTGGCCGCGGCATTCCCTACGAGGGCAACTACTCGGCCTATCTGGAGAAGAAGTCCAAGCGCCTCGACCAGGAGGGCCGCGAGGACGCCGCCCGCCAGCGGGCGCTGTCGCGCGAGCGCGAGTGGATCTCGGCCTCGCCGAAGGCACGCCAGACCAAGTCCAAGGCGCGTATCCAGGCCTATGACGAGCTGCTGCGCCGGTCCGAGGAGCGGCAGGCGAGCGGCCAGGCCCAGATCGTCATCCCGGCCGGCGAGCGGCTCGGCGACAATGTCATCGAGGTCAAGAACCTTTCCAAGGGCTACGGCGACCGCCTGCTGATCGACGACCTGTCCTTCTCGCTGCCACCGGGCGGCATCGTCGGCATCATCGGCCCGAACGGCGCCGGCAAGACCACGCTGTTCCGGATGATCACCGGGCAGGAGACGCCGGATTCGGGTTCGGTGCGCATCGGCGAGACCGTGCATCTCGGCTATGTCGACCAGTCGCGCGACAGCCTGAACCCGAACAAGACCGTCTGGGAGGAAATCTCCGGCGGCCTCGACGTGATCACGCTCGGCAAGCGCGACGTGAACAGCCGCGCCTATTGCGGCTCGTTCAACTTCAAGGGCGGCGACCAGCAGCAGAAGGTCGGCACGCTCTCGGGCGGCCAGCGCAACCGCGTGCACCTCGCCAAGATGCTGAAGGCGGGCAACAACGTCCTGCTGCTCGACGAACCGACCAACGACCTCGACACCGAGACCCTGTCGGCGCTGGAAGACGCGCTGGAGGATTTCGCCGGCTGCGCGGTGGTGATCTCGCACGATCGCATGTTCCTCGACCGTCTCGCGACCCACATCCTCGCCTTCGAGGGCGACAGCCACGTGGAGTGGTTCGAGGGCAACTTCGAATCCTACGAGGAAGACAAGAAGCGCCGCCTCGGCGCCGACGCGGTGCTGAACCCGCGGCGGATCAAGTACAAGCCGCTGACGCGGTGAGCGAGACAGGGGCGGGGCCGGTTCCCCGCCCTTTTCTTTTCGGCGGCTCGCGGGCGGGCAGGGCCTCCCGCCGGTCGGCACCGGCATCTTCCGCGCGCCCCGCAGAAGGCCCGTCCGCGCCCGGGTTGCAGCCCGCACTCCGCGTGCCTGTCGGCTGCGTGCGAAGGCGAGGGCGGCCCGAGGGGGGGCCGTACGGGGCCGGCGGATCCCAACCCTTAAAAAGCCGTAACTTGACGGGGCCAACTCTCCCAAAGCTTTATGAAGTCATGATCTGACCGGCGGCAGGACGCGGGGCTGGAGGCGACGGGCCGGACGGAGGGCTCGCGCCGGACGCCGGTGCCGAGACGGAGCGCAACGATCGCTTCCGGATCTGTCGCGGTCGAAAGGATCACGGAATCGCAAAGGGAGGACTTCAATGATCAGGACGACACTCGCGCTGGCGCTGGCCGCCGGCTTTCTCGCGGCGCCCGCCCCGGGCTTCATGACCGCTCCGGCCAGCGCCGCGCCGCTGTGCGACGGCACCAAGCTCGGCTTTGCCGGCCTGCTGGCCAAGTGCAACCGCGGCGAGACGGTCAAGCTGACGCTGGCCTCGGGCCAGCCGCTCTACACGGGCGAGGGCCCGGTCAAGCTGCAGTCCGGCGCCTACTACACGCTCGAGATCACCGCCGACGGTTCGGCCGAACTCGCGATCACGGGGCCGCAGTTCCTGCGCGCGATCTGGATCAACGAGATCGTCATCAACAGCATCGAGATCCGCCCGATGGCCATCGACTCCATCGAGTTCGACAAGGCCGGCGTCGTCGAGATGTCGTTCATCGCGATCAAGCCGGGCACGTTCGATCTGCACATCCCGGGGACGTCGGGCGACACCCAGAAGGTCGAGTTCACCATCCAGTGACCGCGGTCATCGGCTTGCCGATCCGGCAGGCCCTGCCGCCGAAGCGCTTTGTTCAGGCCGCAGGTCCCGTCCGCCCGGAGTGCGGGCGGCCTGCCAAGGGAGGAGACCAACAATGATGAAGACCATTCTGCTCGCTAGCACCCTCATGCTGCTGCCCGCCGCCGCCATGGCCCAGGAAGTTCCGGCCGAGACCGTGACCCAGATCCAGGCGATGCTGAAGGACATGCAGTGCGAAGTGGACGAGGACAACATCGAGATGGATGACGGCGGCTACGAGCTCGACGACGTGTTCTGCGCCGACGGCCAGTATGACATGGACCTCGACAAGGACCTGAAGGTCGTCAACAAGACCAAGGAGTGATCGCTGCGGCGGCCACCCCGTTCATCCGGAGGGCGTGCCGCAAGGCGCGCCCTCTTTCGTTGCAAAGTCCTCAGGAGGTCCCATGTCCGACTGGTCGGCGACGCAGTATCTGAAATTCGAGGCCGAGCGTACGCGGCCAGCGCGCGACCTGCTCGCGCAGGTGCCGCTGATGCAGCCGCGGACCGTGGTCGACATCGGCTGCGGGCCGGGCAATTCGACGGAGCTTCTGGCGGCGCGCTGGCCGGAGGCCGAGGTCTCCGGTCTCGACACCTCGCCGGCGATGCTGGAGGCCGCGCGGCGCCGGCTGCCGGGTGTTGCCTTCGTTCACGCCGACGCGGCGACCTGGGTCCCCCCCCAGCCGGTGGACGTGATCTTCGCCAATGCCGTGTTCCAGTGGCTGCCGGAGCATGTGGAGGTGCTGGTGCGGCTGATGGACCAGCTGGCGCCCGGCGGCGTGCTGGCGGTGCAGATGCCCGACAACGTCGCCGAGCCCTCGCACCGGCTGATGCGCGAGACGGCGGCGGCGATGCCGTTCGCCGGGAAACTGGAGGGCGCGGCGCGCTCGCCCCTGCCGCCGCCCGCCGCCTATCATGAGGCGCTGGCGCCGAAGGCCAGCCGCGTCGAGACGTGGCACACGGCCTATCACCATCGCCTGGAGGGCGCGCCGGCAATCGTCGAGTGGGTGTCCAGCACCGGCCTTCGGCCCTTTCTCGATCCGCTGGACGAGGACGAGCGCGCGGCCTTCCTTGCCGACTACGGCGGCCGCATCGCGGCGGCCTATCCGCCGCTGACCATCGGCGGCGTGCTGCTGCGCTTTCCGCGGCTGTTCATCGTCGCGGTGCGATGAGCCGTTACACTTTGCGACACGCCTGGCACAGGGCTGCGACGAAGATGCGGTAGACCATGGCGGTCGGCTCGAGGTGCGTCCAGACATCGGGCCGGGTCCTTCCTTGCCAGGAGATGTCCTGCCATGTCCGTCGCCGTCTCGTCACCCCGTCCCGCCGCCTATTCGCTCGGGCAGATCACCCTTCACTGGATCATTGCCGCGCTGGTCCTGTTCCAGCTCGCGTTCGGCGACAGCATGGGTCGCCTGGCCTCGCTTCTGAGGCGCGGCGAGACGCGCGGCGCGGGCGACGTGCTGATGGCCGATCTCCATATCTATCTGGGGATCGCGGTTCTCCTGCTGGTTCTCGTGCGCATCGTGCTGCGCATCCGGCTCGGGGCGCCCGCCACGCCGGCGCGGGGTCATCCGCTGCTGGGACGGCTCGCAGCCGCCACCCACCAGCTCTTCTATCTGCTGCTCGTCGCCATGCCCGTGACCGGGCTCGTCGCCGAGTATCTCTATCGCCCGATGGGGGAATTTCACGAAGCGGGCAAACCCCTGTTCATCGTGCTGATCCTGCTGCACGTGGCCGGGGCGCTGTTTCACCAGTTTGCCCTGAGGGACGGTGTCCTGACCCGCATGCTGCGTCCCGCGGGCTGATGACATCGCCCGTCAGCGGGATTGTTCGCTAAATCGTGAACGCTCTGTTACGTCCGCCCGCGCTGCAATTGCGCCGGAAATGGTTTAGATACAAAGGCGTTCTAGGCGTCCCGCCCGGATACCGGGCGGGAGACGCGAATGAATTTTGCCGGATTCGGTTGACGACCGACCGATCCCCGAGCCACGCCTCCGTGGCTCCTTGCGCCGACCGAACCGGGAGTTCCCCATGAAGAAGATTCTGCTGCTCGCCTCCGCCCTCGTGCTCACCACCGCCACCGCGCAGGCGGCCGACAAGTACACGCTCGATCCCAGCCACTCGCAGGTGGTGTTCACCTACAACCACCTCGGCTATTCCAACACCGTCGGCATGTTCTCCGGCTTCACCGGCGACATCATGCTCGACGCCGAGGATCCCTCGAAGTCGACCGTCTCCGTGTCGATCGACACCGCGTCCCTGATCACCGGCTGGCCGGAGCGCGACGCCCACTTCAAGACCGGCGACTTCTTCGACGCCGAGGCCGCCCCGAAGGTGACCTTCGTGTCGACCAATGTGGAAGTGACCGGCGAGAAGACCGCCAACATCACCGGCGACCTGACGCTGAACGGCATCACCAAGCCCGTCGTGCTCGAGGCCACGCTGAACCAGATGGGCGAGCATCCGATGGCCAAGAAGCCCTGGGCCGGCTTCGACGCGACAGCCACCATCAAGCGTTCGGACT
>NZ_MCRJ01000118.1 GCF_001720135.1 Methylobrevis pamukkalensis | reverse complement strand
CGGCGAACCGGCGGGGCTTCCGCCTCCGGCAGGGCCGGCGGCGCGGCCTCCTCGCCGGGCAGGCCGGCGACCGGCGTCGTGTCGACGGCGTTGGTGCCGAGGTCCGGCAGGGTTGCGGTATCGGTGTCCGTGGGCAGCGGCAGTACCGGCGCCTGCGCCAGCAGCGCATCGTCGGCATTCGGCGCCGGTGCCTGGGTCGTGGACGAGACCGGCCGCTGCTCGGGGGCCGAGATGATGGTGCCGTCCGGGCGGACGAGAACGGTGCGGACCTTGCGCGGACCGACCTCGATCGGACGGTCGTCGACGACCTCCTCGCCGTCCGGCAGGACGATGCGCGAGGTGGTCACGCTGTCGACGCCCGGCAGGTCGGGAACGGCGGCGTCGGTCGACACCAGGCGCTCCTCGCTCTTGGCAGCGCCCGTCGCAGGATCGAAGACGACGGCTCCGTCGAGGGATTCCTCGTCCTCGGCCGCCTGGGCGGGATCGGGAACGATCTTGAACGGACCTTCGGGCGCGCGGACGATTTCCGGCGCCGATCCGGTGACGCCGCCTGTCAGGCCCCAGGCGAGCGCGCCGAGACCGCCCAAGGCGGCGATGCCGAGCAGGGCGAACAGCACGCCGGAGCGCCTGCCCCGGCCGGGCGAGGCAGCGAGTTCGCTGGCCGCATGCGGCGGCAGCGTGCCGTGTTCGACGCGCGGCGGTTCGTCGTCGCGGCCCGGGGCGGCCATAGGCGCTCAGGGCGTCGTCGCCGGCCGCGGCATAGCCGGTCTCGTCGGCCAGCCAGGGATCGGCGAGTTCGCGGCGACGCGCCCGGGCCGAGACGGCGGCAGCCGCCACGCCGGCTGCAGCCGCGGCGCCCGCGACCATGGGAATGTCAGGATGCAGACCGCCGCGCAGGTCGGCGTCCATCGCCGATTCCAGGTGATGGTTCATGTCCGCGTCGGCGGCATAGTCGTCGGCGGGATCGCGCCGTAGCCATCATCGGCGGCGGCCTCGTAGCCGGCACCGGCGGGATAACCCGCGGCGGCATGGCCCTCGTCCTCATAGGCGTAGGGTTCGGCGGCGTAGGGCTCGGCGGCGTAGGGCTCGGCGGCCTCGTCCTCGTACCAGCCGGCCTCGGCCATCTCCGCCTCGTGGGCGGCGATGTAGTCCTCTTCGGTCAGGTAGCCGTCGGCCTCGCGATAGCGGTCATCGTCATAGGCGTCATCGGCCTGCGCATGGCCATGCGGCGCGCCCTGCCCGGCCCCTCTGAGGTCGTCGCCGAGGAGGCGGCTCAGTTCGGCGAGCGGATCGTTGTCATCCCAGCCGCCAGCTTCGAACTGCTGCTCATCCGGATCGACGGGAGGCTTTTGGCGACGAAGATTGAACATGGACACTCGGCTTTTGGTTCGGAGCCAGGCCCGCCGGTGCTGTCATGCCGGCAACGAAGGCCGGCAATGGCCTCACCGCATCTCGTCCGGGGCCGACACGCCGAGTATAGCCAGTCCGGCGGCCAATACATAGGCGATCGCGCCCACGAACGCGAGGCGAGCTTTCGTCAACTGTGGTTCGTTAAGATTAATAAAGCGTAATTCCGACCGGTCCTTGCCGCGGTTCCAGTGGCCATGGAAATCGGCGGCGAGTTCGGAGAGATAGAACGCGATCCGGTGCGGCTCGTGCGCCTCGGCCGCGCTCTCCACGATGCGCGGGAACTCGGCGAGGCGGCGGATGAGCTGCACCTCGCTCTCGTCGGACAGAAGCGTCAGGTCCGCCTCGCGCGGATCGGCGGCGGCAAGCTCGGGCGCTGCTCGCCGGCCTGGCGCAGCACCGAGCGCACCCGGGCATGGGCATACTGCACGTAGAAGACCGGGTTGTCCTTCGACTGTTCCTTGACCTTCACGAAGTCGAAGTCGAGCGGCGCATCGTTCTTGCGCATCAGCATCATGAAGCGTACCGCGTCGCGGCCGACCTCCTCCACCACGTCGCGCAGGGTGACGAAGTCGCCGGCCCGCTTCGACATCTTGAAGGGCTCGCCGTTGCGGTAGAGCTTCACCAGCTGGCAGAGCCGGACGATCACCTTCGCCCTGCCCCCGGACACGGCCTTGCCGACCGCCTCCAGCCGCTTGACGTAGCCGCCATGGTCGGCGCCGAGGATGAAGATCATCTCCTCGAAGCCGCGCTGGAACTTGGAGCGGAAATAAGCCACGTCGGCGGCAAAATAGGTGTAGCTGCCGTCGGACTTCATCAGCGCCCGGTCGGTGTCGTCGCCATAGCCGCTCGCCCGGAACAGGGTCTGCTCGCGGTCCTCCCAGTCGTCGGGAAGCTGGCCCTTCGGCGGCGGCAGGCTGCCCTGATAGACAAGATCGCGCTCCCGGAGTTCATCGAGCATCCGGTCGATTTCGCTGGCGTTGCCGTCGCGGTCGTGGAGGCTCTTTTCGGAAAAGAACACGTCGTGCTTCACGCCGAGCAGCGCGAGGTCGTCGCGGATCATGTCCATCATCATGGAAATGACGACGGGCTTGACGATGTCGAAGGCGCAGCCTCGTCCATATCCAGCAGCGCCCGGCCGTTCTCGGCGGCAAGCCGCACGCCGACCGGCACCAGATAGTCGCCCGGGTAGAGACCCTCGGGCACCGCTCCGTCCACCTCGCCGAGCGCCTCGCGGTAGCGGTAGAGCGCGGAGCGGGCGAGCACGTCGATCTGGCCGCCGGCGTCGTTGATGTAATATTCGCGGGTGACGTCATAGCCGGCCTGGGCCAGCAGCGAGGCCAGCGCGTCGCCGACCACGGCGCCGCGGCAATGACCGACATGCATCGGCCCGGTCGGATTGGCCGAGACATACTCGACGTTGACCTTGCGGTCGCGGCCCATCTGCGAGCGGCCGTAGCTGTCCGGATCAGCGAGGATCGCGCCCAGCAGTGTGGTCCAGTAGGTCGGCACCAGCCGCAGGTTGATGAAGCCCGGGCCAGCGATCTCGACGGCGGCGACATCGGCGTCGGTCTTCAGCACGGCGGCGATGCGTTCGGCAAGTTCGCGCGGCTTGGCGCCGAGGGGCTTGGCCAGCACCATTGCCGCGTTGGTCGCCAGATCGCCGTGGGCCGGATCGCGCGGCGGCTCGACCACGACGCGGGCAAGATCGGCGGCGCCGACCGAAGGCTCCAGCGAGGCGATGGCAGCTTTGACCCGTTCGGCGAAGACCGTGAAGACGTTCATGACGTTTCCTGATGCGCGACTTTAAGAAATGACTGAAAGAGACTGATGTTGCTCTGTCACCGCGGCGCAACCTGACCATGCGGTCCGCCTCGGCCGGTCCGGCGAGGCACCGGTCTCCCGCAAACCGCCCGTTTCCGGCTACTTTGCGACGACATGACGGTGGAGCGCCTATCGCAATTCCGGCGTATCGTCAAACCAGCGGGCGTGTTCGGTCACCGCAAAGCGGTCGCTCATGCCGGCCACATAGTCGGCGACGCGGCGCGCCAGCTTCGCCTCGCCGATCTCGCGGTGGCCCTCGCACCATTCGGCCGGCAGGGTCTCCGGGTTCGCCATGTACCAGCGGAAGAGATCCTGAACCACCCGCGCCGCCTCGCGCCGCACGCGGACGATCTCCGGATGGCGGTACATGCGCGGGAACAGGAAGCCCTTCAGCGCGCTGTCGACCGCCTGCATCGTCTCCGAGAAGCCGATCACCGGCCGGCCGAGGCTGCGCACCTCGTCGGCGGACGCCGGCGCCGCCGCGGCAAGCCGCGCCAGCCCCTCGCCGATCACGTCCTCGATCATCAGGGTGATCAGCCGCCGCGTCAGTTCGTGGATCGCCCGGCTGCGTTCGATCCCCGGATAGCGGCGGCGGATCGCGTGCAGCGTCGGCCCGACGAGGGGCAGGTCTTCCAGATCCGACAGTTCGAACAGATGCGCCCTGAGGCCGTCGTCGAGATCGTGGGCGTCGTAGGCGATGTCATCGGAGATGGCGGCTGCCTGCGCCTCCGCCCCCGGCCACGACCAGAGCATCAGGTCGGCGTGGCCCTCGTAATCGACCAGCGCCGCCGGCAAACCCGAGGCCGCGTAGACGCCGATCGGCGTGCCGGCCGCGTCGGTCAGCGGGCCGTTGTGCTTGACCAGCCCCTCCAGCGTCTCCCAGGCGAGATTGAGCCCGTCGAACTCGGCATAGCGGCGCTCCAGCCGCGTGACGATCCGCAGCGACTGGGCATTGTGGTCGAATCCCCCGAAAGGGCGCATCATCGCGTCGAGGGCATCCTCGCCGGTGTGGCCGAAGGGCGTGTGGCCGAGATCGTGGGCGAGCGCGAGGGCTTCGGCGAGATCCTCGTCGATGCGGAAGGCGCGGGCGAGCGCCCGGGCGATCTGCGCCACCTCGATCGTGTGGGTGAGCCGCGTGCGGTAGTGATCGCCCTCGCTGTGAACGAAGACCTGGGTCTTGTCCTTGAGCCGCCGGAAGGCCGTGGAATGGACGATGCGGTCGCGGTCGCGCTGGAACGGCGTGCGCGTCGGGCTCACCGGTTCCGGATGCCGCCGGCCGCGCGAGGCGGACGGGTCGACCGCGAAGGGCGCCCGTGGCTCGGCACCGTAGCCGGGAGACTGGGTCACTGGCGCTTCTCCCGGCGGAACGGCCTCTCGGCAGGACGGAGACGGCCATGAACCGGCCCGTGGCGATTGACGCCCCCCGCCTCGCTACTTACCTAGTATGACAAGTGACTGACAAGAGCCGCCGACAGATCGCCCGTATCGTGGATCATTCAGGTGGCGAGGAAAGACGCAGATGAGCAACGTGGCCATGGACACCCTTCTCGACGGCCCTGTTTCCGTCACCGACCGGGCGGCAAAACGCATCGCCCGCATTCTCGCACGTGAAGTCGGCGCCTCGGCCCTGCGCGTCTCGGTCGAAGGCGGCGGCTGCTCCGGCTTCTCCTACAAGTTCGACCTCGTCACCGACCGTGCCGACGACGATCTCGTCATCGAGAAGAACGGCGTGACCGTGCTCGTCGACCAGGTGTCCCTGCCCTTCATGGCGGGATCGGAGATCGACTTCGTCGACGACCTGATCGGCCAGTCGTTCCAGGTGAAGAACCCGAACGCCACCGCCTCCTGCGGCTGCGGCACCAGCTTCGCCGTCTGACGACCTGGCTGTCTCACCAGCCCGAAAAGAACGGATGCGCCTCGACCCGGTGGACGCGGCGCAGGTCCCGTGCCTCCTCGCCGAACGGGGCGACCTCCCAGTTCCACGCGTCTGCAGGCGCCGGCAATCGATGGCCGCGCAGCAGATTCTCCTGCTCGACCACCATCCCAGAGCGGTTCTGGACCTCGCAGTCGGTGTCGGTGACAAGGCATACCGACCGGCCGACGGCGCGGAGCGCGGCGAGATGCAGCCCGACGACCTTGGCGGGGAGATCCTCCGTCTCGTCCGCCCCGGGATGGGCCTCCACCACCCGGATCATGCCAAGGCCAAGCTGCGACAGCAGATTGACGGACACGACCAGATCGAGATCGTCGATCGCCTCGAGAACGGCCAGCGGTGACACGAGATCCAGATGGCCCTCGCTCAGTCCGGTAAGCCCCGAAAGATCCGCTGTCACGCAGAAGACGTTTCCGTGGCGGCGGGCGGCAAGCCGGGCGGGGAGCAGATGCACCACGTCGACCAGAACCACCGACCTGAAGGCCGCCGAGAGCTCCGCCAGCGGCACGTCGCGCAGCACGCCGGAGCCGAGCACGGCAACGCTGCGGCGGCGCTGCAGCCGCTGAACGGACTGAAGAATTGCTGCCTTCGTTGCCGCCTCGTGGGGCGCCCAGGCGGTCCGGCACCGCCTTCCGCGTGACCACAGCCCCACGGAGGCCTCGAGCCGACCGTTGCGGTGGCCCGCGAGATGGCCGGCGGAGAGAAGATAGAGCGCGAGTTCGGCGAACATCGGTCCGGCCTGTTACCCTGCGGCGGTGCGAATCGGTCGTGACAGGCTAGAGCCCATCGGGGCCGTCCGTCCCATGGCACGACAGTACCCTCACCACGGGAGAGCGGAATGATCGATGTGAGAGGCATGGGCCAGGTGGCGCTTTCGGCGGGCGACCTCGACGCCACGCTCGCCTTCTGGAACGGCACCCTCGGCATTGCCACCCACGCCCGCTTCGAGCCGCCGGGGATCGCCTTCCTGCTCGTCGGCCGGGTCCGGCTGTTCTTCGCGCCGGAGACGACGCCGGGCGCGGTCTATCTCGTCGTTCCCGATCTGGAAGCTGCGGTGCGCGACCTTTCGGCGGCGGGCGTGTCGTTCGACGTGCCGCCGACGCTGGTGTTCGAGGATGCCGCCGGCCTGTTCGGGTCGCCCGGCCAGGCCGAGTGGATGGCCTTCCTTCGCGATCCGGCCGGCAATACCATCGGCCTGATGAGCCGCCGCCCGATCGATCCCTCGTGACCCTGAGAGCCCGTTCATGATCCGCATCGCCACCTGGAACATCAACGGCGTGAAGGCCCGCATCGAGACGTTGTGCGAGTGGCTGAGCCAGGACGGGCCGGACATCGTCTGCCTGCAGGAGATCAAGTCGGTCGACGAGGGCTTTCCGCGCGAGGCGATCGAGCGCCTCGGCTACAACGTCGTCACCCACGGCCAGAAGGGCTTCAACGGCGTCGCGATCCTGTCGCGCTTTCCGCTGGAGGACGTCACCCCGCGCCTGCCCGGCGACGACGCGACGAGCAGTCGCGCTTCCTCGAGGCCGTGGTGTCGGTGAAGGGCGGCGTGCTGCGGGTGGTCTCGCTCTATCTGCCCAACGGCAACCCGGTCGACAGCCCGAAGTTTCCCTACAAGCTTGCCTGGATGAAGCGCCTGCACGCCTTCGCCCGCGACCGGCTGGCGCTGGAGGAGCCGCTGGTTCTGGCCGGCGACTACAACGTCATCCCCGAGCCGAAGGACTGCCGCAACCCCGCCGACTGGCTGGGCGACGCGCTGTTCCAGCCCGAAAGCCGGGCGGCCTTCCGCGAACTCTGCGCGCTCGGCTACACCGACGCGCTGCGGGCGACGACGGACGCGGCCGGCATCTACTCCTTCTGGGACTATCAGGCCGGCGCCTGGCAGAAGAACAACGGCATCCGCATCGACCACCTGATGCTCTCGCCGCAGGCCGCCGACCGCCTCGTCGCTGTCGCCGTCGATTCGCAAGTGCGCGCCTGGGAAAAGCCCTCCGACCACGTGCCGGTGGTCGCCACCCTCGACTTCGAGCCGCTGGCGGCGTGACACCGAGCGCGCGAAGGTGACCAAGGTCACCTTTGCGCGTGAGGAGGCGCCCGACCGGGCGCCGGCCGGTCAGGCCGTAACGTCAGAAGATCCTGACATGTCAGGATCTTCTGACACAAAGAGAAGTCTTCACCTTTTGGGCGGGATCGAGTAGGTCGCCGAGGCGTGGGCGACGAGAGCGCCGTCGGCCTCCGAGACGATGTCGCAGTCGGCGATGGCGAGCCGGCTGCCGAGCTTCATCAGCCGCGCCCGGCCGATCAGCGCGCCCGGCGCAGGCTTTCTCAGGAAATCGATGGAGAGATGGGTCGTCACGGTCAGGGCCACCGTGCCGACGTGGGCGAGGATCACCAGCCAGCAGGCGATGTCCGCCAGCGTCATCATCGACGGGCCGGAAACCGTGCCGCCGGGCCGCAGATGCGCAAGCCCGGCCACGAAGCGCACGTCGGTTCGCCCGGGCGCCACCGCCGACGCCGCGAAAGCCGGCGCGTCCTCCCCGTTCAGTTCCGGATACTCGGCGGCGAGAAAGGCGTTGAGCTCGTCGACGGTCATCAGCGGCTGCATGTCTGTCCTCCGGCCGATTTTGCTGCGGCTGCACCGACTGTCGGCGAGATCCTCCGCAAAGACAAAGAGATTTGGAACGCCGTCGCTTGGCCGCAGCGCACGAATGCGCATAGGATCGCCGCAAACGGACGGCCGCCTCCCTGAGGCGACAGAACAAGGCCGCCGGGATACGGGAGGTCCGCGGTGAACGTGGAGACGACACGGCTGGTCGAGGAGACCGACACCGGCGCGGTGCGGCGGATCGTCCTGTGCGACGTGAAGCGCCGCAACGCCCTGTCCCGGGCGATGATCGACACCCTCTCGGACGCGCTCACCCGCGCGGTCGCCGATCCGGCGATTCGCGTCGTCGTGCTGGCCGGGGACGGTCCCGCCTTCAGCGCCGGCCATGACCTGCGCGAGATCACCGCGATGCGCGACGCGCCGGACGGCGGTCACGCCGCCTTCGAGGATCTGATGGGCGCCTGTTCGGCGCTGATGACGACGGTCGCGACGCTGCAGAAACCGGTGATCGCCGAAGTGCGCGGCATCGCCACCGCCGCCGGCTGCCAGCTCGTCGCCAGCTGCGATCTTGCCCTCGCCGGCGACCAGGCCCGCTTCTGCACGCCGGGCGTCGACATCGGCCTGTTCTGCTCCACGCCCTCGGTCGCCCTCACCCGCACCGTCGCGCCCAAGCATGCAATGGAGATGCTCCTGACGGGCAGGCCGATCGACGCGCCCCGCGCGGCCGAGATCGGGCTCGTCAACCGGGTGGTGGCGGATGATGCCCTCACCGACGCGACGATGGCGCTCGCCGCGCTGATCGCCTCGAAATCCGGCGCGGCGATCGCCACCGGCAAGGCGCTCGTCCACGCCCAGTCCGGCCTGCCGCTCGGTGAGGCCTATGCCCTCGCCGGAGCCGTGATGGCCCGCAACCTTCTGGAGCCGGACGCGTTGGAAGGGATTGGCGCCTTTCTCGAGAAGCGCCGGCCGGTGTGGAGACGCTGACCCATGAGTGTGGCCCCGCATCTTCATCTCGTCACGCTCGGCGTCGACGATCTCGACCGCGCCACCGCCTTCTACGAGGCGCTCGGCTGGCGCCGCGCCGCCGCTTCGCAGGAGAGCGTGACCTTCATCCAGCTGTCCGGCGTGGTGCTCGGCCTCTACGGGCGCGTGGCGCTGGCCGAGGATGTCGGCGTGCCCTCGGGCGGCAACGGCTTTCGCGGCATCACCCTCGCCCACAATGCCGACAGCGAGGCCGAGGTGGACCGGATCATTGCCGAGGCGGTCGCCGCCGGCGCGCGCCTCGTGAAATCGCCGCAGAAAGTGTTCTGGGGCGGCTACTCGGGCTATTTCGCCGACCCCGACGGCCACCTCTGGGAGGTGGCCCACAATCCGTTCTTCGCCAAGGACGCCGCTGGACGGCTGACACTGGAGTGACAATCAGATGAACCATGACGACTATTCCAACGACTATATCCGCGAGATCCTGGCCGGCGTGCAGACCATCGCGGTGGTGGGCGCCAGCGACAAGGACGACCGCCCGAGCAACTACGTGACGCGCTTCCTCGACGCGCAGGGCTACAGGATGTTCGCGGTCAATCCGGCGGCAAAGCCCGGCGGCACCATCGCCGGCGTGCCGGCCTATGCCAGCCTTGCCGACATTCCCGAGCCGATCGACATGGTCGACGTGTTCCGCAATTCCGAGGCCGCCGCCGGCGTCGTCGCCGAGGCGCTCGAACTCGGCACCCTGCCGAAGGTCATCTGGCTGCAGCTCGGCGTGCGCAACGACGAGGCGGCTGAAGTGGCCGAGGCCGCGGGCGTCAAGGTGGTGATGGACCGCTGCCCCAAGATCGAGCATCAGCGGCTCTACCCCGACGCCGGCTGACCCGGCACCCCATCGGGGGCCGCCCCGGCGGCCCCTGTTTTCATGTCACGGAGGATCAGAACATCATGGCGTCAGACCAGACCCCCGGCTTTTCCACGCTCGCCATTCATGCCGGCGCCCAGCCGGACCCCACGACCGGCGCCCGCGCGACGCCGATCTACCAGACGACGTCCTTCGTCTTCGACGACGTCGACCACGCGGCCGCGCTGTTCGGCCTGCAGCTTCGGCAACATCTACACCCGCATCACCAACCCGACGACCGCCGTGCTGGAAGAGCGCGTGGCGGCGCTGGAAGGCGGCACGGCGGCGCTGGCGGTCGCGTCCGGCCATGCCGCGCAGATGCTGGCGTTCCACACGCTGATGAAGCCGGGCGACGAATTCGTGGCGTCCAAGAAGCTCTATGGCGGCTCGATCAACCAGTTCAATCACTCGTTCAAGAACTTCGGCTGGAACGTGGTCTGGGCCGATCCGGACGACATCTCCTCCTTCGAGCAGGCGGTCAGCCCGCGCACGAAGGCGATCTTCATCGAGAGTCTTGCCAATCCGGGCGGCGTCGTCACCGACATCGAGGCGATCTCGAAGGTGGCCAAGCGCGCCGGCGTGCCGCTGATCGTCGACAACACCCTTGCCTCCCCCTATCTCTGCCGGCCGATCGAGCATGGCGCCGACATCGTCATCCATTCGCTGACGAAATTCCTCGGCGGCCACGGCAATTCCATGGGCGGCGTGCTCGTCGACGCCGGCAGTTTCGACTGGTCGCGCGAGGGGCGCTATCCGATGCTGTCGGAGCCGCGCCCCGAATATGGCGGCATGGTGCTGCACGAGACCTTCGGCAACTTCGCCTTCGCCATCGCCGCACGGGTGCTGGGCCTGCGCGACCTCGGCCCGGCGATTTCGCCGATGAACGCCTTCCTGATCCTCACCGGCATCGAGACCCTGCCGCTGCGCATGCAGCGCCACAGCGACAACGCGCTGAAGGCCGCCAGCTGGCTGGCCGACCACGAGGCGGTCGCCTGGGTGTCCTATGCCGGGCTTCCCGGCGACCGGCATCACCAGTTGCAGCAGAAATACCTGCCGAAGGGCGCCGGCGCGGTGTTCACCTTCGGTCTCAAGGGCGGCTATGACGCCGGCGTGGCCCTGGTGAAGAATGTCGAGCTGTTCTCGCATCTTGCGAACATCGGCGACACACGTTCGCTGATCATCCACCCGGCCTCGACCACGCACCGGCAGCTGACCGACGCGCAGAAGGTGGTGGCCGGCGCGGGTCCGGACGTGGTGCGCCTGTCGGTCGGCATCGAGGACATCGACGACATCATTGCCGATCTGGATCAGGCGCTGGCAAAGGGTCTCTGAGACCGGCCCAAAAAGAAGCGCCGACACGAGGGGGCGTCGGCGCAGGGGTCTTCCAGGGAGAAGCAGGAACGGGCGGGGCCGCAGCCGCGCCCGAATGTCTTCACTGGCAATAGTGGCGATAACCGTCGTAGCCGAGATAGGTGCCCGAGCCGGCATCGAACGACCGGTACTTCGAGCTGCAGTAGCTGTGCCAGCCGGCCGAGAACGGCGGATAGCCGCCCGCACCGGGAACCCCGTTGGCCGAGTAGGCCGGCGCCGGCGCGTAGGTGACCCTCGGCGGCGCCGTCACGGCCGCGCCGAGCAGCGCACCGGCGGCAAGACCGACGACGCCGGCAGCGGCGAGATCGCCATTGCTGTAGCCGCGATTGCCGTAGTAGTAGCGGCCGCCGTAATAGCGGCGATTGACGTAGCGCGGCGCGTGGCTGCCCCACACATGACGACGGGCCACCGGGCCGGGCCGATAGTGGCGATGGTGCCCGCGGTCACGATACCAGATGCGGTCACCCGCGCTGGCCTCGGTCGTCGTCAGCGGCAGGCTGACCACCGTGATCGATCCGACGGCCATCGTCGCAGCGAGCAGCGCCGACAGACCGCGGCGCGAGGCCGACTTGATGGTTTCGATCGAAGTGTTCATGGCTTCCTCCTGCCCCGCGGCGCGGGGCGCATCCGTGATGCGAGTTCAACGCATGCTGGACAATGCCGGTTCCATCCTGAACCGAGGCTGAACCAATCGTGGCATGAACGTGGCAGCGGTTTTCCGCGCTTTCCGGCGTAGGAGCGGGGCCGGACGCCGCCGACCCTGGCGCGCGCGGCGCCTCAATCTCGACGGATGAGGTCTGTGGAACCGGTGCCAGCCGGTCTGTAAGCCGGGTTCTGTTGGCGGGAAGACCCGCCCGACGACCATTCATCTGGGACGCCCGTTACCGGACGCCTCGCGCAACCCACCCGGGCGGCTGGCTCGGAAACGAACCGGGCCCGAAGGCCCGCGCCGCCCCTATTCGGTCTTGCTCCCGGTGGGGTTTGCCATGCCGCTCCCGTTGCCGGCAGCGCGGTGGGCTCTTACCCCACCTTTTCACCCTTACCCGGGCATGCCCGGGCGGTTCGATCTCTGTGGCACTTTCCCTGGGGTCGCCCCCGCCGGGCGTTACCCGGCACCGTGTTTCCGTGGAGCCCGGACTTTCCTCCCCCACACGCTTTCGCGTCTCGTGGCAGCGGTCGTCCAACCGGCTGGCGCGCCGGTTAGACATGCTCGGTTCCGCGTCGTCAAGGCGTCATGCGGAACGCACCTTGCTCAGAGCGCGGCGACGTAGCGGTTCACCTTGGCGCAATAGGCGCGACGCCCGCGGTCATGCGCTTGGCATAGTGGCCGGCGTTGTAGCGCAGGACCGCGCCGCAGGTGTCGCCGCCGGCGAGCCTGTAGGCGCCCGCCAGGTAGGTCATCCCCCAGTGGAGATTGGTTTCCGGCTCGTAGAGCTGGGCCACCGATCCCTTGAAGCCGAGGCACGGGCGGTGCGCGGCAGGATCTGCATCAGGCCGACGGCGCCGGAGCGGCTGCGGGCCTTGGGGTTGAAGTTGCTCTCGACCTTGACCACCGCTTCGGCCAGTTCCAGCGGAACGCCCTTGGCGGCCGCATGGCGGGCGATCAGGGCCCGGACGCCGCTCTTGCCGGCCGCACGGGTCTTTGCCGACGTCCCGGCCTTGGGAGCAGCGTCGGATGTCTTCGATGTGGCGATCGAGCCTGTGACGATCGCATCGGTCCCCGGCTTCTTGCTGCGGGCGGACTTGCGGCTCTTGGCCGGCGCCTTTTCGGGCGCGGCTCTTGTCGTCTCGACGGCCTTGGTCGAGGCGGCCTCGGCCTTGCCGGCCTTCGCTTCCGCAAGCTCGCGCTTGGCGCGGGAGATGCGGATCATGTCCATGATG
>NZ_MCRJ01000117.1 GCF_001720135.1 Methylobrevis pamukkalensis | reverse complement strand
GCCCAGCGCGCCGGGCGCCTGCCGCCGCCGGACTTCGGCGGGCCGGCGCCGGCCCAGTGACC
The DNA here is from genome assembly GCF_001720135.1 of Methylobrevis pamukkalensis. Lineage (GTDB taxonomy): Bacteria > Pseudomonadota > Alphaproteobacteria > Rhizobiales > Pleomorphomonadaceae > Methylobrevis > Methylobrevis pamukkalensis. The sequence goes on along the minus strand of NZ_MCRJ01000117.1, from coordinate 12,853 downwards.
GGGAGCTGGAAGCCGGAGACCGGGCGCAGCGACATCGCACAACGAAAAAGGCCGGGAGCATCGCTCCCGGCCTTTGTCGTTCACCCGATCACGCCGGGATCACTTCCCGGCGGACTGCATGGCGTAGTTGTAGCTGTCGAGCGTGTATTCGGCGACGCGGAACCACTGGAAGCTCTCCTCGCGGAACTGCTTCCACGGCTCGTAGATCTTCTTCCAGTTCTCGTTGGTGGCCGACAGCTCGGCGTAGAGCTCCTGGGTGGCGGCGTAGGCCGCGTCCAGGACGTCACGCGGGAACGGCCGCAGCTGCACGCCCTTGCCGACGAGGCTGCGGATGGCCATCCGGTTCTTGGCGTCGTATTTCGCCGTGGTGATGTCGTTGGCCAGCGCGCACGAGGCCTTGATCGCGGCCTTGTAGTTGGCCGGCAGCGCCTCGTATTTCGCCTTGTTGAACATGAAGTGCAGGGTCGGGCCGCTTCCCAGAAGCCCGGGTAGTAGTAGTATTTGGCGACCTGGTAGAAGCCGAGCTTCTCGTCGTCATAGGGGCCGACCCATTCGGCGGCGTCGATCGTGCCCTTTTCCAGCGACGGATAGATGTCGCCGCCGGGGATCTGCTGCGGCACCACGCCGAGCTTTCCCATCACGCGGCCGGCGATGCCGGCGATACGCATCTTCACGCCCTGGAGATCCGCCATCGAGTTGATCTCCTTGCGCCACCAGCCGCCCATCTGCACGCCGGTGTTGCCACCGGGCATGCCGAGAACGTTGTAGTTGGCGTAGAACTCGTTGAGCAGGTCCTGGCCGCCGGCTTCATAGAGCCAGGCGTTCTGCTGGCGGGCATTGAGGCCGAAGGGAATGGCGGTGCCGATCGCGAAGGTCGGGTCCTTGCCGACGAAATAGTAGGAGCAGGTGTGGTTGGCTTCCACGGTGTCGCTCTGCACGGCGTCGAGCGCCTGCGGGCCGGGCACGATCTCGCCGGCCGGGAACACCTGGATGTTGAACTTGCCGCCGGTGATCTCCCGCACCGAATTGGCCATCACCTCGGCCGAGCCGTAGATGGTGTCCAGCGACTTGGGAAAGCTCGAGGTCAGGCGCCAGCGGATTTCCGGCATCTCCTGGGCGATGGCAGGCGCGGCCAGCGGTACGGCCGTGGCAGCCGCGCCGCCGGTGACGAGACCGGCCTTCTTGATGAACGAGCGACGATCCATGAATTCCTCCCTGTGAAGCGAATCGCAACGCGACGAGACCGCCTCAGTCTTTGTCCGGATGGCGGGCCGCAGGCGGCATTCTTCTTGTGCCGTATGCGGGCGCGGGGTGCGAACCCATTGTGACTTAAGCCCAATCAACCGATACAAACAAGCCTTGCCGCCGCCCTTTATCTGTGCAATCCGGCAGTGTGCGGACCGATTGCCCAACCGGTGCCCACGCCCCTTCGAGGAGCCCGTTCTGCCATGACCATGCCCGTCGTCCTCGTCGCCTCGGACGTCAAGCCGATCGACGGCTATCAGTGGCACGCCTCGCCCTCCACCTATCTCTCGGCCCTGATCGAGCGCGCCGACGTGATGCCGCTGGTGCTGCCCTCCTTCGGCCCGGCGATCGACCTCGACGCGGTGCTGGCGCGGGTCGACGGCGTGGTCTGCACCGGCTCGCGCTCCAACGTCCACCCCGAGCTCTATGGCGGTGTCGCCGACGAGCGCTCCGAGCCCTATGACCGCGCCCGCGATGCCACCACGCTGCCGCTGATCCGGCGGGCGATCGCTCTCGGCGTGCCGCTGCTGTGCATCTGCCGCGGCATGCAGGAATTGAACGTCGCGCTCGGCGGCTCGCTCGGCAGCGAGATCCAGGACGAGGCCGGCAACATGGATCACCGCGCCCCGGTGTCGGAAGACCAGGCGGTGCGCTTCTCGATCCGCCACGGCGTCGACGTCGCCCCCGGCGGCTGCCTCGGTCGGGTGGTCGGCTCGGGCCAGATCCTCGTCAACTCGCTGCACCGCCAGGCGGTCGCCCGCCTCGCCGAGGGCCTCGTCGTCGAGGCCGTCGCCCCCGACGGGGTGATCGAGGCGGTGTCCGTGCGCGGCGCAAAAGCCTTCACCCTCGGCGTCCAGTGGCATCCGGAATTCTGGGCGAAGACCGACACGCCCTCGGGCCGCATCTTCGAGGCGTTTGCCGATGCGGCGCGCGAGCGGGCCGACGCGCGAGGGTGATTGCGTGCCGGATATCGAGGGCCTCTCGGGTCGTCATTCCCGCGAAAGGGGGGACCCATCCTCCCCGGGAGGAATGTCGGCGGGGCCGCAGACGTCCCCATCCATATCCTTGAAATCTTTTGAAAAGCGCGTCTTTCCCCTGCCGATCGATGGGTTCCCGCCTTCGCGGGAATGACGATAGAGGGGTGGAGTGGATTGGTAGGCTCCATCGGCTCGGCAGGCATCACCCGCCTGCCGAAATTCAACCCCTCCAACGTCGTCATCCCCGCGAAAGCGGGGACCCATCCATCCCCGGGCGGAACATCGATGGGGACGCACGCGTGGCCGCTCATGCCGATGGAAAAACCAGGAACTCGGCCTTTATCCCTGCCGACTGATGGGTTCCCGCTTTCGCGGGAATGACGATGGCGGGGTGGGTGCGCTCACCTGCCCGCGGCAAGCGATCCGGCCAGCATCAGCGCGCCGAAAGCGAACACCGCGATCGCGCCGGCCCCTTCAAGCCCATGGTGGAACAGCCGCAGCCAGCGACCGCGGCGGCCGCTGGCGCGGTTCACCGCGCCGCGCAGGCCGACGGCGCCGAGTACCATCGCCGCCACCGTCGCCCCCGTGCCGAGCGCCATGGCGAACACCGCCGCGACGCCGAGCAGGTAGACCTTCTGCGACATCGCGAAGACGAGCACGATCAGCGCGCCGGTGCAGGGCCGCAGGCCCACGGCGAGGATGGCGCTCCACGCCTTGGCGAGACCGAGCGGTCCGGCCATTGCCTCCGGCGGCGGGACATGACCGCCGCAGTCGCAGTCGATGCCATGGCCGTCGTTGCAGGAAAAGCCGCCGCCGACGGAACTGCCGGCGCGTGACCCGGTGCCGAAACCGGCGCCGGCCATTGCCCCCGCCCCGGACGCAGGCCCGGCGCGGCGCAGCGAAACCCCGGAAAACGCTGCCTCCCCCGCCGTCCGCGATGCCGTCATCTCCCCGCCGGACACCGCCGAGAACACCGGCGTCGCCGGCTGGAGAACGCGCAGGGCAAGCGGGCGGACGACCTTGCGCCAGACCAGCCAGAGGCCGAGCGCCGCGACGAGGGCGAACGAGCCGATCTCGAACAGGGCGGCGATCCGCGTCATCGCGATGCTGGTCGCCCCGAGCGCGATCGCGACGACCGACACCAGCGCCACCGCGCAGACGCCTTGCGCGAGGCCGGACAGGAGGCCGATCATGGCAGCGTTGCGCGCCGTCTCGCGGTTCGCCAGCACATAGGCCGAGACCACCGCCTTGCCGTGGCCGGGGCCGATCGCGTGGAACACGCCGTAGCCGAAGGACAGCGCCACCAGCGTGAGCCCGCCGCCCGGCGTCGCGATCGCCGTCTTCAGGGCCAGATAGAACTGGCTCTGCCAGACCGCGATCTTCGCCAGCAGCGGACCGAACAGGCCGCCGCTCGCCGTCGGCTCGGCAAGGCCGACGCCGAAGGGCGAGGCGGCCAGCGCGCTGCCGACGGCAAGACACAGGAGGACGGCGGCGGCCACAGGGGCCGCAAGCCGCCTCAGGCGCATGTCGGGCTGGCGCATGTCGGGCTCAGGGACATGTGAGGCCGGCTCCGTTGGTCAGGTCCTGGGTCACGGCCGCCAGCGCGCCGGGCACCTCGCGCTGGTCGGCGGGAATGGCGGCAAGGCTCGCCGCCGTCATCGGATCGAGTGCGCCGGGCCGGCGCACGTCGACCACGCAGCCGGCCGGCGCGTCGACCAGATGCACCGGATCGGTCTCCACGAAGGTGAAGGCGACGTAGTAGGTGGGATCGTAGACGTCGAGATCGGCGGCGAGGCTGCGCACCTCCACCGGCTCCTTGGTCGGCAGCGTGAAATAGAGCGTCAGCAACCCGCCGTCCGACTGCAGCCAGTATTCGGTCGGCTTGGTGAAATGCACCGCCTTGGAGCCGGCGGTGAGGAAGGTGAAATAGTCGAAGTCGGCCAGCGACTCGACGTTGATCTGCGCGAGCGGGTGCAGTTCGGTCGCCGAAAGCGTGCCGTCGCCGTCGGTGTCGAGCCCCTGCGTGGCGAAGGCCGAATAGGCCTCGTCGAATCGCCAGACGTTGCGCACCGCCGTCACGCGGCCGTCGGCATTGAACACCAGTTCCGCCCGCGCCTCGACCCAGACATGCGGATGGGCCGCCGCCGGCCCCATCCCCGCCAGCGCACCGGCGCCAAGCGCGGCAAGGCCCGCGAGCGCGCGCCGGACGTGCCGGACCGTGCCGCCTCGGGTCAGCCTGATTGCATGGTGGTCGCATCCCTCTTGTGGCCACCGGCACGGACCGGCGGGAACCGAAGTCTAGAGGACTCCGTGTCGAACGGGAATGCGGCACGAGAATGTCGGGCGCCGCCTCAGCCGCACTCGCCGTGTTCGGCGAACCACTTGACCAGGAAATCGACGAAGGCGCGGATCTTGGCCGACAGGTGCCGGCGGTGCGGATAGACCACATAGACGCCGGGCGGGCTGGTCGGCACGTCGTCGAGCACGGTCTGGAGCCGGCCGGCGGCAATGTCCTCGCGCACCATCACATAGGGCGCGAGCCCGTAGCCGAGGCCCGCGAGCACCGCGATCCGGATCGCCTCGGGCGAATTGACCTCGATGCGCCCCGACACCTGCACCGAGATCCGCTCGCCGTCGACGTTGAAGCGCCAGGAAAACCGGCTGCGGAGATTGGAATCGATCACGCAGGGAAGGTCGGCCAGATCGGAAGGATGCAGCGGCCGCCCCGTCGCCGCGATCACGTCCGGCCGGGCGACCACGACGAAGCGGTAGTCGGTGAGCTTGCGCGCGATCAGGCTGGAATCCTGCAGCTCCGTCACGCGGATCGCGCAGTCGAAGCCTTCGTCGACCAGATCGACGAAACGGTCGTCGAGCCGCAGGTCGAGCTTGATCGCCGGATGCGCGGTCATGAACTCCATGATCGCAAGGCCGAGCACGCTGTCGCCGAAGGTGCGCGGCGCCGTGACCCGCAACAGGCCGGTGGGCTCGCCGTGGCGGTCGCGCACCATGTCCTGCAGGTCGTCGACCCGCTGCAGGATCTCGCCGGCATCGCGATAGTAGGCCTGGCCGAGTTCGGTCAGCGAGAAGCGCCGCGTCGTGCGGTTCATCAGCCGGGTGCCGAGCTCGTCCTCCAATTCCTTGACATATTTGGAGATCAGGGCCTTGGACCGTCCGAGCTTGCGGGCCGCCGCGGAGAACCCGCCGGCGTCCACCACCTCCACGAACGTCCGCATCCGGGTGAGCGTATCCATTCATCCTCCAGAACGACCGGTCACCTCAACCGCGCGCACACTCAGGCGAGGCCTGCGCCCCCGTCCGCGCGCGGATCGTGCGCCCCCTCGATGTCGCCGCGCGCCGATCGCAGCACCGCGCCGGCATGGCCGAACCCTCCCGGGGTTCCCGCCGGGACTGTTTCCGCCTCGTGACCGACCCGCAGCAATTGTTCGACAACGCTCGTGTCGAAGTCATGTTCCAACTTCAGTGTCGTCGTATCACTTCCCCACGTCTTGCCAAGCAGCCAGCGCGGCGCGGCGATCGCTTCGGCCACCGGCATGGCGAAATGCGCCATGCGGGTGAAGATCTGCGCCTGGAACTGCGGCTGGCCGTCGCCGCCCATCGACCCGTAGGTAAGCACCCGTCCGTCGTCGAACACGGCGAGCGGGGGATTGAGCGTATGGAACGGCCGGCGCCCCGGGGCCAGCGCGTTGAGCGCCTCCGGGTGCAGCTTGAAGCTGAGGCCGCGATTCTGGAACAGCACGCCGGTGCGCTTCGAGACGACGCCGGAGCCGAACTCCCAGTAGACGGACTGGATGAAGGAGACCGCCACGCCGTTGCGGTCGATCGCGCCCATCCAGATCGTGTCGCCGGGCGCCGCCGGATCGGGCCAGGGCGCCGCCCGCTTCATGTCGATCGCCTGCGCCTCGCGCTCCAGTCCCTCGGGCGTGAGGAACTCGGCGATGTCGGGGGCATCCAGCCTTGGGTCGGTCACCACCCGGTCGCGGATCAGGAACGCGCGCTTGGTCGCCTCCACGAGGCCGTGGACATGCTCGAAACTCTCGCCGCGCTTGATGGCGAGCCGGTCGAACACGCCGAGGATGATCTGCGAGGCCAACCCTTGAGTCGGCGGCGCGGTGTTGTAGACGGTCGCGCCCTTGAGCCGCACGGCAAGGGGCTTGGCCCGGCGCGCCTCGAACCGCTCGAAGTCGGCGGCCCCGAGCGGGCTCCCTGCGTCGGCGAGATCGGCGGCCATCGTCGCGCCGACGTCGCCGCGATAGAAATCGTCGAGCCCGGCATTGGCAAGATGATCGAGCGTGTCGGCCAGCCGCGGCTGGCGCTGGAGCGATCCTTCCGCCGGCGCCTTGCCGTCGTCGAGGAACACGCCGGCAAAGCCCGGCTGCGGGGCAAGCTCGCCGAGATGGGCCTGCGTCAGCCGCGCCTGCGACGAGGACACCGGGCTGCCGTCTTTCGCCCGGCCGATCGCGTCGGCGAGAAGCTCGCGCAGCGGCATGCCGGCGCCGAGCGGTGCGGCGAGATCCAGCGCCAGCTTCCAGCCGCCGACCGTGCCCGGCACCGTCAGCGCGGCCAGCGGCCCGCGCTCGGGCACCGTGCCGAAGCCGCGCTTGTGATAGGCCTCGATCGTCGCCTTTGCCGCCGCCGGGCCGCAGGCCTCCACCGCCACCGGCGGCCGGCCGGGCGCGGCGATCACCCAGAAGCCGTCGCCGCCGATCGCGTTCATGTGCGGATAGACCACCGCGATCGTCGCCGCCGCGGCCACCATCGCCTCGACCGCACTCCCGCCCGCCTTCAGCACTTCGGCCCCGCCGCCGCCGCCGCCGCGTGCGGCGCGACGACAACGCCGTTCCTCGACATGCCCGTGATCGCGACCATTCCTGCCACTCCTCCCGCCTTCGCGGCGTCTTGTCGTTGCCCGTCTCGCCCGCGCGCGGCTGCTCTCGCGATTCGCCGGGCCAGAAGATGCGCCGAGGCGCCCCATTTCCTCAACTGGCAGAGCCGGGATCCGCGATGGTTACCAGATGGTTAACCATTCACGTCAAAGGCCCAATGCCCCCTGCGCGGCCCCATCGTTTCACGCTGCGAAACGGCGGGAAAGTTTTTTCGGGCCGAGGCCAAGAAACCGCTTGTATGTGACAGTCGTCGCGCGTATTTCCCGGTCCTGCCCAATTTCGCACGTGCCTGTGGTTGCGTGCCGGCTTCGCGGGATCGAGAGAACCTCGACTCCTCGCGAGGGCAAGCCGGTGACCGGAGTTTAACCGGGTCTAAGCCGACGCTCTGTCGGCGGACGCGACTTGAAGCAACGACGTAGAGGGCTTTTTTGGTCTCTGCCGGCTCTCCAAAGGCCGGGGTCACTGAAGAGGCGACTACTTCCTTGCCGGACGTGCGGACGGTTTCCCCCGTTCCAATCCATGGCTCCCGGAGCGACGTGATCGCGACTTCTCGCGCTCGTGTTTCATCCGGATCGACACCCCACCGGCCGCAAGGCCGGCGCCGGTACGACTCACCTCGGTTTTCGCCGTCTCCACAGCGGCGCGGATCTGAAGGGGTCGGACCCGGGATCGGCCAACTCTTGAGAACCGGGAACACGACCATGACCACCCGCATCCGCGATTTCCTCGCCACCCGACGTCCCGACGGTCCCTGCCTCGTGGTCGACCTCGACGTCGTGCGCGACAACTACCTCACCTTCCGTCATGCGCTGCCCGACAGCCGCATCTTCTATGCGGTGAAGGCCAATCCGTCGCCGGAGATCCTGTCGCTGCTCGCCGAGCTCGGCTCGAACTTCGACTGCGCGTCCGTGGCCGAGATCGAGATGGCGCTGGTCGCCGGCGCCTCGGCCGACCGCATCTCCTTCGGCAACACCATCAAGAAGGAGCGTGACGTCGCCCGTGCCTTCCAGCTCGGCGTGTCGCTCTTTGCCGTCGACTGCGTGGCCGAGGTCGAGAAGATCGCCCGTCAGGCCCCCGGCGCACGCGTGTTCTGCCGCATCCTCTGCGACGCGCCGGCGCCGAATGGCCGCTGTCGCGCAAGTTCGGCTGCGAGCCCGAGATGGCGATCGACGTGCTGGAGGCGGCCCACCGCCTCGGCCTGTCGGCCTACGGCGTCTCGTTCCACGTCGGCTCGCAGCAGGCCAACACCGAGGCCTGGGACGGCGCGCTCGGCTCGGCCGCGGCGATCTTCGGCACGCTCGCCGAACGCGGCATCCAGCTGAAGATGGTCAATCTCGGCGGCGGCTTCCCGACGAAGTATCTCAAGGACATCCCGGCGGTGGAGAGCTACGGCCGCTCCATCGACGCGGCGATCCGCCGGCACTTCGGCAACCGCATTCCGGAGACCATCATCGAGCCGGGTCGCGGCATGGTCGGCAACGCCGGCATCATCAAGACCGAAGTGGTGCTGATCTCCACCAAGGGCAGCGACGAGACCACCCGCTGGGTGTTCCTCGACATCGGCAAGTTCGGTGGTCTCGCCGAGACCATGGACGAGGCGATCCGCTACCCGCTGGCGACCAGCCGCGACGGCGACGAGAAGACGCCCTGCATCCTCGCCGGCCCGACCTGCGACAGCGCCGACGTGCTCTACGAGAAGACGCCCTACGCGCTTCCCGTCTCGCTGGAAATCGGCGACGAGATCCTGATCGAGGGCACCGGTGCCTACACGACCACCTATTCGGCGGTCGCCTTCAACGGCTTCGAGCCCCTGAAGGCCTACGTGATCTGATCCCCGGAGGCCGCAACCCGCGGCCTCAACGCAGCCCCGGGCAGCAAGTTCCCTCGTCCCTTGCGGGCGACGGGCCTCGCGCCCTGCTGCACGGCGATCGGTCACGATCCCGATGTCCCCGGCGGCGTCCGCGCCGCCTGTTCCGACCCGCCCGCGACGCCGCAACCGGCCGCCGCGACGGACGCAACGCATCCGCTTTTCAGCCCGCTTTCCAGAAGGATTGCCGCCATGTTCCAGGTGGTTTCCAGCCGCGCCCCCGCTGCTTCCGACCTCGTCATCACCGACGAGACGGCCTTCGACGTCGCCGCGCGTGATGCGCTGCTCGACGCCAGCTTCGGCCCGGCGCGCTTTGCCAAGTCGTCGGAGCGCATCCGCGCCGGGCGCCTGCCGGCGCAGGGCCTGGCGCTGACGGCGAAGCTCGAGGACCGGCTGGTCGGCACCGTGCGCCTGTGGAACATCGCGGCCGGCGACGCCGGCGCGGCGCTGCTGCTCGGGCCGCTGGCCGCCGATCCGCAGATCCGCGGCGCCGGTATCGGCACGGCGCTGATGCGCCATGCCCTGCTGCGCGCCCGCCTGCTCGGTCATCGCGCCGTCATCCTGGTCGGCGATCCTGAGTATTATGTCCGCTTCGGCTTTTCCGCGGCCCACACCGCCGGCCTTGCCATGCCCGGCCCGTTCGAGGCCCACCGGCTGCTGGCCGCCGAGTTCGCCCCCGGTTGCGTCGAGCGCGCCCGCGGCGAGATCACGCCGACCGGCCGCCCGGTTCCGATGCCGGCCGACCGCCTCGCGCTCGCCGCCTGAAACCGTCGGCAACGCCGTCTCTCCCTGCATTTTCCTGCTGCATGGCAGCAGGGGCCCTGCATTTCGCCACTGCATGGCAGGCAAGGGGTTGACGGCGCAGCGCCGCCCCGTCAAACGAATCACCGAAGTCCCCTCCGGCACATCTGCCCGATCAAGGATCCCAGTCGCTTTTCCGGCCCTGACGAGGCCCCCGGCGCTTGTTGAGCGCCCTGAACACGCAGGAGTAGAAACATCATGACGGACTGGCCCGTCCACGGCACCATCGACGGACCCATCGTTCTCATCGGCTTCGGCTCGATCGGACGCGGGGTCCTTCCCCTCATCGAGCGGCATTTCTCGTTCGACAAGAGCCGGATGGTGATCATCGACCCGAGCGACGCCCACCGTCATCTCGCCGACGAGCGCGGCATCCGCTTCGTCAAGGCCGCCGTCACGAAGGACAACTACGTCGACCTGCTCCAGCCGCTGCTGACCGAAGGCGGCGGGCGCGGCTTCTGCGTCAACCTCTCGGTCGACGTCTCGTCGGTGGACGTGATGCGCCTCTGCCGCTCGGTCGGCGCGCTCTACATCGACACCGTGATCGAGCCCTGGCTCGGCTTCTACTTCGACCGCAGCGCCGGTCCCGAGGCGCGCTCCAACTACGCCCTGCGCGAAGGGCTGCTGGCCGAGCGCCGCAGCAATCCGGGCGGCCCCACCGCCGTTTCCTGCTGCGGCGCCAACCCGGGCATGGTCTCGTGGTTCGTCAAGGAGGCGCTGCTGAAGCTCTGCGCCGACCTCGGCCTCAAGCATGACGTGCCCGCGACCCGCGAAGGCTGGGCCGCGCTGATGAACTTTGCCGGCGTCAAGGGCATCCACGTCGCCGAGCGCGACACCCAGCGCGCGAGCATCCCCAAGCCCTTCGGCGTGTTCTGGAACACCTGGTCGGTGGAAGGCTTCGTCTCCGAGGGCCTGCAGCCGGCCGAGCTCGGCTGGGGCAGCCACGAGACCGGCCTGCCGGCGATCGGCCGCCGCCACGAGGGCGGCTGCCAGGCGGCGATCTACCTGATGCGGCCCGGCGCCGACACCCGGGTGCGCACCTGGGTGCCCACCGTCGGCCCCCAGTTCGGCTTCCTCGTCACCCACAACGAGGCGATCTCGATTGCCGACTACTACACCGTCGGCGAGGGCGCGACCCCGGAATACCGGCCGACCTGCCACTACGCCTACCATCCCTGCAACGACGCGGTGCTGTCGCTGCACGAGATGTTCGGCCAGGCCGGCAAGGCGCAGGACACGTTCCACGTGCTGGACGAGACCGAGATCGTCGACGGCTCCGACGAACTCGGCGTGCTGCTCTACGGCCACAGCCGCAACGCGCTCTGGTACGGCTCGCGCCTGACGGTGGAGGAGGCGCGTCGCCTTGCCCCCTACCAGAACGCCACCGGCCTGCAGGTGACCTCCGCCGTGCTCGCCGGAATGGTCTGGGCGCTGGAAAATCCCGAGGCCGGCATCATCGAGGCCGACGAGATGGACCACGCCCGCTGCCTTCAGGTGCAGAAGCCCTATCTCGGCCCGATGGAAGGCCACTACACCGACTGGACGCCGCTCGACGGCCGCCCGGGCCTGTTCCCGGAGGACATCGACGTCGCCAATCCGTGGAGCTTCCGCAACATCCTCGTCGACTGACGCGGGCGAACGGTCTGATCGACATGACGGCGCGGCGAGTCCTGCGGGGCACGCCGCGCGTGGTCATGTGTGGCCAGGGGCGCCCCCCCGCGCAGGCCGCCGCAGGGAGAGGCTTGGCAGAAGCGTTAAGCCGCGTTTACCAGTCTGAACCCCACCTGAACGGACGCCTCAGGCAGAGTTCAGACGGCCTCGCGCATTCTGCGTCCATCGACACGCCCATGCGGCGCGACTGGAGGGATGAGACATGGCGACGATTTACGGGTCCAGCGGTTCGGATCGGCTGGTCGGCACCAGCGGCAACGACGTCATCTACGGCTACGGCGGCAACGACGACCTGATCGGCGGCAACGGCTACAACGACTATTTCGGCGGCAACGGCGCCGACTGGTTCCTGATGTCCGGGCGCAGTGCCGGCCGCTTCAGCGACGACTACATCCACGACTTCACCTTCGGCGCCGACAAGGTCGACGTCAGCGCCTGGGGCGTCAGCGACTTCTCGCAGATCGACGCGCTGCTGCGCGCCGACAGCAACGGCGACGCCGTGCTGAACGCCTTCTACGGCGGCAGCGACCACTATCTCTCGATCGAGGGCGTGTCGCCCGGCCAGCTGATCGCCTCCGACTTCGTCTATTCCGGCGGCGGCGCCCGCACCATGACCGGCACCTCGAGCGCCGACGTGCTGTTCGGCTCGGCCTCCGGCGACCGGATCAGCGGCGGCAACGGCGCGGACATCCTGCTCGGCGGCGCCGGCGGCGACCGGATCAACGGCGGCAGCGGCAGCGACGACCTCTTCGGCGGCACCGGCCGCGACATCCTCACCGGCGGTTCGGGCGAAGACGCCTTCGTCTTCACCCAGCTTGCCGACTCCCGCACCGGCTCCAACCGCGACGTGATCACCGATTTCCAGCCGGACATCGACTTCATCGACCTCGGCGACCTCGACGCCAACGCCTTCGCCGGCGGTAACCAGGGCTTCAACTGGCGCGGCGACGCCGGCTTCTCCGGCAACGCCGGCGACCTGCGCTACAGCTGGTCCGGCGGCAACACCATCATCTCCGCCGACACCAACGGCGACCGCGCCGCCGACTTCCAGATCGAACTCACCGGCCTCTACGACCTGAAGAGCTACGACTTCGTGCTGTGAGGGGGAGAGGTGTTTTGAACTGACCCGGACGGGGCGCAGGCAACTGCGCCCCGTTTGCGTTGGGGCGGGCGGCTGCGCTCATTTTCGCACGACGGCGCGGGCCGGCTGCGCTTATTTCGCAAGTCAGAGCGGGGCGGCTGGTTCAATTCGCAAGGCAGCGCGGCAGATTACCCCTCGCCCCCATGGGGAGAGGGTGACCCGAAGGGTCGGGTGAGGGGGCGCGGCACGGCACGAAAGCAGTTGCAGGGCGCCCTCCCCACGGACTGAATTCGCCGCCCTCCCCCAC
>NZ_MCRJ01000116.1 GCF_001720135.1 Methylobrevis pamukkalensis | reverse complement strand
CCCACACTCCTGAGCCGGAGATGCCGGTGATGACGGTTCCGGCGACCTTCTGCAGGCGGGATCATCCCGATATCGGGCACGCATCACCCCGTTCCGGTTGTCGTGTTTTCGATTTGTTAACCATGAATGGCTATGCACGGAGGACTGCCACGAGGGAGTTCGTGCGAATGTCCCGTGCCTTGTCGACCGCCCTGATCGCTCTGATGGTTTGCGGCTGCGTCGCCGGCTCGCCGAAGCCGCTTGCGGACCCGGCGGGTGATCTGCCCTATCGCCTCGACAGCGGCGATCGTCTGCGGGTCATCGTCTTCGGCCAGCAGGATCTCTCCAACAGCTTCGCGGTCGACCAGAGCGGCTACATCAGCATGCCGCTGATCGGGTCGATCCCGGCGCGCGGCAAGACCACGCCGGAGCTGCAGGCGACCATCGCCGAAGCGCTGCGCGGCGGATTCCTGCGCGATCCGAACGTCTCGGTCGAGGTCGACCAGTACCGGCCATTCTTCATCATGGGCGAGGTCCGCACGCCGGGGCAGTATACCTACGTCAACGACATGACGGTCGAGACGGCGATCGCGATCGCCGGCGGCTTCTCGCCCCGCGGCGACACCAGCCACGTGGAAATCACCCGGACGATCGACGGCAAGGTGCTGCAGGGCCGGCTGGCCATGACCCAGAAGGTTCGTCCGGGCGACACGATCAAGGTGCTGCAGCGCCTGTTCTGAGCGACGCCGCGAGCCTCGGGCATCGGCGCCCGGCTGCTGCCCGTTGTGTGCGATCCATGCATATTCTGCAGCTTCCCGCCGTCCTGCATGCAGGGCCTGCAAGCCCGCTTGGATCGGGGTTTTCGGCCTGTCCTTTTCGATCAAGCTGTTAGGAAGGCATTCACCACGGATTGGTACGATCTGTCCGGCAAGGAGAGATCTGTTGTTCCGCAAATTCCAGCCGGCCGTCATCATCGTGCTCGCCTGCAGCGGCGCCCTGCTGCCGGCGGTCCTCGGCTATGCCTATCTGATGGCGGACGCCCGCGAACGCGCCTCTGCGCAGAATCGCGCGCTTTCGGCGGAGATGGTGTCCCGCGCGGAGACGGTGATCGACAACTCGCTGTCGCAGCTGCGGCGGATCGCGGCCATCGGCGGCTTCGCCTGCACGCCCGACACCGTCGCCATGCTGCGCCGGGTTCAGTATGCGTCATACACTGTGAAGAATGTCGGGCCCCTCGACGAACGCGGGGCCTTCCTCTGCACCGAACTCGGCGAGCGCGAGTCGGCGCCGATCTCCGAACCCATCCCGATCAGCGATTCGGTCACGCTCACGGTCGTCGAAGCCTCCTCGATCGCCAGGCGGACGGCCCTCATCGCCTATCAGCCGCCGGACCGGCCGAAGGTCGGCGTGCTGGTCACGCCGGAAACCCTTGCCGTGGATCTGATCCCGGCCGGCCAGCGCCAGGAGACCTCCGCTGTCCTCGAATTCGGCAGCCTCGCCAACGCCGCCGTTGTCGTGGCTTCGCAGGAAAGTCTTGCCGCCGCGGCCCCGGCGACGGGCGAGATCATCGAGGCGCGGGTCTGCTCCGACCGCCTGCCGCTGTGCGGGATCGTCACCACGCCCTTCGCGCTGACGTGGAACACCTACGACAGCATGATGATCTTCGTGGCGCTCGGCAGCGTCCTGTGCTCCGTGCTCGCCACCTTCGGCGGCGGCCTCCTGCAACGACGGGCGACGAGCCTGGAAAGCCGCATGCGGCGCGCCCTGAAGGCCGGCGCCTTCGTTCCCTTCTTCCAGCCGATCGTCAACCTGCGGACCGGCGAGGTCGACGGCTGCGAGGTCCTGGTGCGGTGGAAGACGGCCGGCGGCGGACATGTCGCGCCGTCCGAATTCATCGAATGCGCGGAGCGGAGCGGCATGATCCTCGAGATCACCGACCGCCTGATCGCGCAGGCTCCGCTCGACCTCAAGGAGGTCTGTCTGGAGCGCCCCGGCTTCAAGATCGGCTTCAACCTCGTCGACCGGCACTTCGACTCCTTCCGGATCGTCAACACGATCGAAACCTGCTTCGACAGGGCGGGCCTGCCGGTCTCGCACGCCGCCGTGGAGGTGACCGAGCGGCGGCCGCTGCCCAACATCCAGCGGGCCCAGGTGGTCATCCGCAAGCTGCAGGCGCTCGGCATCAAGGTCGCGCTCGACGATGCCGGCACCGGACACAGCGGGCTTGCCAACCTGCAGCAGCTGGGCATGAACACGATCAAGATCGACAAGGTGTTCGTCGACGCGATCACCAGCGAGGACGCCGCCTCGCCCTTCATCGATTCGCTGGTCAGCATCGCCGGGCATCTCGAGATGGATGTGGTGGCCGAGGGCGTGGAAACCTACGAGCAGCTCCTGTTCCTGCGCGAGCACGGCGTCCAGCGCGCACAGGGCTACCTCTTCGGCCGCCCGGTGCCGTGCAACGAGTTCATCGCCCTCCTGCGCCGCGCGGAGGACCCGCGGCGCAACGTGGAGCAGGGCGACGAGGATCTGCAGGCCTTGATCGCCCCGCTGCGGGTGCCCCACCCGACGCCCCTCCCCGGCACGCGCCATCGTCACCCCGCCGTCGCCTGAGGCGGGCGCGGAGGTCGCCGGTCACGAAGGTGGAGGCCGGAAGCACCAGCTTCACGCAGCGTTTACCGACCGGTCAGCATAAAGATCGACGGAAGACCTGTTCCCGCACGGCGAGACCCCATGATCAGTCCGAAATTTCTTCGCTGGATCCGGGTGATCGCACCAGCCATCGCCGTCGTCACCGTGCCCATGCTGATCTCGGAATATGTCCTGTCGCATCACGCCGTGGCGAACGGGCGTGCCGCGCTGCGCGACATGGCCGTCGCCTATGTCGAGCGCGCCGACGAGATGATCGGCGAGGCGATCACGGTGATGAAGAAGCTCAAGCTGGCGAATGCCGACACGTGTTCGCTGGAGAACCGTCAGGCGTTCGGCCACGCGGCCTTCAATTCCAGCTTCACGCGCCAGATCGGCCTTGCCAGCAACGAAGGCGTCCTGCTCTGCGGCGAGCCGATGGGATCGCTGGCCTCGCCCGCGCGGCTGCCGGCGACAACGTCGGGCGACGCGTCGATCATGCTGAGCGTCCTGTCGGGCGAGACCGGCGGCTCGCAGCTTGCCGTCACATTGCGCGTCAGCAACGACATGCGGCTGGTCGCCCGGCTCGACCGGCAGGCGATCGAGATGCGGGCCGGCGATCCCAACCTGTTCGCGGCAACGGCGATCACCGTGCATCTCGACGACGGGTCGCTGTGGTGGCAACGCGATGTCGCAGCGGGACCTGCCGCATCCGGCGACGTCATCGCGGAAAAGGCGCGATCGAGCACGCTTCCTGTCCTCGTCACCGTCACGGCGTCTTCCGCGGCCATGCAGGCGTCGGTGCGTGAACTGCGCGACATCGCGATGATCGGTTCGATCTTCTTCGGCGTCATCACGCTGCTGGTCGGCATGTGGATCTCGTTGCAGAACAACGACGGCAGCGACGAGTTCAGCCGCGCGGTCGCGGCCCAGGAATTCTATCCCTACTACCAGCCGGTGATCGACCTCACGACGGGCAAGGTCGCCGGCTGCGAGGTGCTCGTGCGCTGGATCCGCGACGACGGCTCGATCGTGCCGCCCGGTGCATTCCTGCCCTATGCCGAGGCGACAGGGCTGATCCGCGAGATCACACGCCAGCTGATGGCCAAGACCGTCGACGAGGTCGCGGCCCTCTACGAGCGACACCCGGACTTCAAGCTGTCGATCAACCTCACGGCGTCGCATTTCGACAACACCGACATCATCTCGGAGATTCGCGAGACCTATCTGGGCAGCGGCATCGACTTCCGCCAGCTGGTGTTCGAGGTCACCGAGCAGCATCCGCTGCGCGACCTCGAACTCTCGCACCAGATCATCAAGGAGATCCAGGCGATGGGCGCGGCCATGGCGCTCGACGACGCCGGCACCGGCCACGGCGGTCTCGCCTACCTGCAGAAGCTCGGCTTCGACATCATCAAGATCGACAAGATGTTCATCGACCGCGTCTGCTTCGACGTCACGTCGGAAACCATCGTCCACAGCCTCTACGACATCGCCGACCGGCTCGGCCTGAAGATGATCGCCGAAGGCGTCGACAGCGAGGACCAGATCGCCTATCTGCGCGGGCTCGGGGTCACCTACGCCCAGGGCTTCATCTTTGCCAAGCCGCTGCCCGCGGCCGACTTCATCGCCTATGTCGAGAAGATGGCCGACGCCACGGTCGACGAGTTCCTGCCGTCGGCCATGGCAAGAGCGGCGGCCTGATCGAGGTCGCACGTTCCGGTTTCAGCCACGGCCGGGCAGATCGCCGGCTGACCTGTCAGCCCGCGGGGATCGCCTTGCGGGCCTCGTCGCCCCAGATCGCCCGCACGCGCTGATCGCGGCCGCAGCGGGTCCGGTAGTATTTGTAGCGGATCGGGTTCTTCAGGTAGTAGTCCTGGTGATAGTCCTCGGCCGGGTAGAAGGTTGCGGCCGGAAGGATCGGTGTTGCCACCTTCTTGCCGAGAGTCTTTTCGGCCACGGCCTTTTCGGCCTCGGCCACCGCCCTGTCCTTCTTGCCGGCGGCGAAGATCGCCGTGCGGTAGCTCTCGCCGCGATCGCAGAACTGCCCGCTCGGGTCGAGCGGATCGACCGTGCGGAAGAAGGTGTGCACCAGCGTCTCGTAGGAGACGACCGCCGGGTCGTAAGTGATCTCGACCGCCTCGTAGTGGCCGGTGCCGCCGGCCGAGACCTGCTTGTAGGTCGCGGTCTCGCCGCTTCCGCCGATGTAGCCGGAGATCGTGGCGAGGACGCCGGGCACATGGTCGAAATCGGATTCGACGCACCAGAAGCAGCCGCCGGCGAACACCGCCTTCGCCTCCGCCGCTTCGGCCTGGCCGGGCATCAGCATCATCAGGGCCATGAGGCCGGCTGCCGCCGCAGGATATGATCGCATTGCTGTTCCTCCCGATCGCGAAGGCCGGAGCGTGAACCGCCCGCCTCCGCCGGATATGGGCTCGTCGCGGCCCGGTGGCCGGCATTGATCCACCGCTGCGGGCGCCCTGCAACGGCTAAGCCGTGGCCTCACGCGGTCTTGATGGCGGCGTGCGGACGGATCACGGCGCCGGCAGCGGGACGTTCCGAAAGCCGGTGAGCGTGGATCGTCGCGATGATCAGCACGATCGCCGCCGCGCCCTGATGCAGCAGGCCGAGTTCGATCGGCACCACCATCACCAGCGTCGCGATGCCGATGATCGCCTGGACGAGAATCGCGCCCAGCACCAGCACGGCCCGGCGGACCGAGGCCGGATCGAGGGCCTGGCTCCGAACCTGCAGCACATGGAACACGGCGACGGCGAGCAGAAGATAGGCACCGCAGCGATGGACGAACTGCACCGTCAGATGGTTCTCGAAGAAGTTCACCCATCCGGGCGACATGAACATCAGCCCGTCGGGGATCAGCGCGCCGTCCATCAGGGGCCAGGTGTTGTAGACGAGCCCGGCCCTGAGGCCGGCGACAAGGCCGCCGAGGAAGATCTGGGCGAGGATGAGCCCGACAAGGAGCTTGGCGGTCCGCCGCAGGGCCTTCGGCTCGGCAAAGGACACCCGGCCCGGCCCTCTGAAACTTTCCGCGATCCAGACGGTGGCCATCAGGATGAAACAGGCGAGCGTGAGATGGACCGCGAGCCGGTACTGGCTGACCTCGGTGCGCTCGGACAGGCCGCTCGCCACCATCCACCAGCCGATCGCGCCCTGCAGGCCGCCGAGGACGAACAGCAGGCCGATGCGCGGCAGCATGTCGCGGCGGATCCAGCCGCGCGCGGCGAAGGCAAGGAACGGCACGAGGAAGACGACGCCGATCAGCCGGCCCAGCAGCCGGTGCGCCCATTCCCACCAGAAGATGGTCTTGAAGCCGTCGAGCGTCATGTCCGAGTTGAGCTGATGAAACTGCGGGATCTGCTGGTACTTCAGGAACTCCTCGTCCCATTCGGCCTGCGACAGCGGCGGAATGACCCCGTGGATCGGCTTCCATTCGGTGATCGACAGCCCGGATTCCGTCATGCGCGTGGCGCCGCCGACGATCACCATGGCGACCACGCCGAGCGCGACGATCCACAGCCAGAGCCGCACGGCGCGCCGGCCGTTCTCGTCGCGTCGGACGCGGCCGTCACCGGCTGCCTCGGCAAGGGCTCCAGAGGCGCCCGAAACAGTTGCGCTGGTCATTGCTTGTCCCTGTCCTGTCTTTCCGCCGCAGACAATGTGTGTTGCGCCGCCGCGGTTGCCAGTCCTGATATTCCTGCTAGGATCGAAATGCACATGTGAACAGCTCGCAGCAGATGAGCGACATGGACCGGTCCGGCCAGAAGCCGACTATCACATCTCGTCCGTCCGATGCCATCGCTGCGCCCGCAGGAGACCGGTGCCCCGTTACACGGGCGGAGCCGGCAGTCGGACCAGACAGGACCATGACCAAGATCAGGACCGCCAAATTCCAGATCGGCGACACCGTCAAGCATCGCGTCTTTCCGTTCCGGGGCGTGATCTTCGACGTCGATCCCATCTTCTCCAACACCGAGGAGTGGTATCAGGCGATCCCGGAAGCGGCGCGTCCGTCCAAGGACCAGCCGTATTACCATCTCTTCGCCGAGAACGAGGAGACGGAGTACATCGCCTACGTCTCCGAGCAGAACCTGGTTCATGACAACACGGGCCTGCCGGTACGCCATCCGCAGATCGACGAGATCTTCGAGGTGACGCCGGACGGCGCCTATCGTCTTGCCGGTGGGTCGCTGCAGCATCATTGATGCCACACCCGGGACTGCGCGACATGGAGCCAGCCCTGCGGATGCCCCTTCGCGAATGCGGTGCAAGGAGCGGCGAGAACGGAGGCGCGTTATCGTTCGCAACCTCTCTCTCGTCACAGCCGGGCTTGACCCGGCAACCCGATAGCCTGGCGGCGGACAGCGATCTATCCCGCTGGTCGAATTCGTCGTGTTCTCGTAAGGCGGGGGATGCCGCACGGCCATTGGGTCGCCGGGTCACGCCCGGCGAGGACGGCGGTGGGGCAGAAGTCCCGAAGAGCCTGCCGGCCTCGTCAAACCCGGCGGTTTCGCCCATGGGGTGATCCGATGCCTCCTCCCGTCGTATTTCCTTCATGGAAACAGGTCCCGCGAATGTCTCGTGCCCTCCAGCATGATGTCGGCGGCGGCAACGGCGCGACGATGATGCCGCGTGAAGGCAAGGGTTGGCATGAGTGATCATCCGGCGTCCGGAGCGGACGTCCGCATCGTCTGGTTCCGCGACGATCTCAGACTGTCCGACAATCCCGCCCTCAGCGAAGCCTGCCGCGACGACGGCCCGGTGGTCGCCCTCTACATTCTCGACGACGTTTCTCCCGGCATCCGCCCCCTCGGCGGCGCGCGGCGCTGGTGGCTGCATCATTCCCTGCAGGCTCTGGCCATCGACCTGCAGGCCATCGGCATCCCGCTGCTGCTGCGGCGCGGCCCGGCCGGCAAGGTCCTGCCCGAGGTCGTCGAGGCCGTGGGTGCGCGACAGGTCCACTGGAACCGCCGCTACACGGCGGCCGGCATCGCGATCGACACGGCGCTGCGCACGGATCTCAAGGCGCAGGGCGTCGAAGTCGAAAGTCACAACGGCAGCCTTCTGATCGAGCCCTTCGCGGTGACGAAGGGCGACGGCGGCTGGTTCAAGGTGTTCACGCCCTTCTGGAAGGCCGCCCGCGAGCGCATCGGCACGCCGCGGTCGCCGTTGCCCGTGCCAAAGCCGCGCCAAGCGCCGGCTCTCGACGTCACCGGCGACCGTCTGGTCGACTGGGGCCTGTTGCCGACGAAGCCCGACTGGTCCGGCGGGCTGGCGAAGACCTGGACGCCCGGCGAAGCCGGCGCGAGGGAGCGGCTGGAGACCTTCCTCGACGACGGCCTTGCGCGTTACAAGGCGCAGCGCGACGAGCCGGCGGCCGGCGCGGTGTCGATGATGTCGCCCTATCTCGCCTTCGGCGAGATCAGCCCGGTGACGCTGTGGCATGCGGCCGCCGCGGCCGGCGGCGGCAGATCGGACGCTTCGGTGGAAAAGTTCCTCGCCGAGCTCGGCTGGCGCGAGTTTTCCTATCACCTGCTCTACCATTTCCCCGATCTCGGGCAGCAGAACTTCCAGCCGCGGTTCGACGGCTTCTCCTGGAAGGGCGATCCCGCCGCCCTTGCCGCCTGGCAGAAGGGGCAGACCGGCTATCCGATCGTCGATGCCGGCATGCGGCAGCTGTGGCGCACGGGATGGATGCACAACCGGGTGCGGATGGTCGTCGCCTCCTTCCTCGTCAAGCATCTGCTGATCGACTGGCGCGCGGGCGAGGCGTGGTTCTGGGACACGCTGGTCGATGCCGATCCGGCGAACAACGCGGCAAGCTGGCAGTGGGTGGCGGGCTCCGGCGCCGATGCGGCGCCGTATTTCCGGATCTTCAATCCGATTCTGCAGGGCGAGAAGTTCGACACGGCCGGGCGCTATGTCCGCGATCACGTGCCGGAACTCGCCGGTCTTCCGGACAAGTGGCTGAACAAGCCGTGGCAGGCCCCGTCCGACGTCCGGCGCAGGGCCGACGTCCGCCTCGGCAAGACCTATCCGGAGCCCGTCGTCGATCACGACGCGGCGCGCCAGCGGGCGCTGGCCGCCTTCCAGGAGATCAAGGATCAGGCCTGAGGCCGCGCCGGCGCGCGGCTCCGGTCACGCGCGGATCAGCGGATTGAGCAGCCGTCCGAACCGGCCGGTCAGCTTGACCGGCGCATCGCACACGGCAAAGCAGATGCAGTCGGCCTCGGCGCCGGCAACCGGCTTGTGATCGATGCTGTCGTCGGCGATGTCGATGTCACCGGGCACGAAGCGGCCGCGCACGTCGCTGAAACTGCCCTCGACGACAAGCGTGACCTCGCAGCCGTGGTGGGTGTGGACGGGCACGCCATGGCCCGCGCGAATCCAGATCAGGCTCGCCTTGCAGCCGTCGAATTCGCCGAGCTTCGCCTCACGAAATCCGGGGAGAACGGTCTTCCAGGCAAGGTCGGCGACGTCGCCCCCGGCAAAATGCCGCAGGGCCGGCGGAAGCGTGACGGCCCCGTTCCACCACGGGTGACCGCCGGTGCCCGCGGCGTGTCCAGGATGGCGGACAGCATGCGGTCGCGGCGGGTCAGATCGATCGGCTCGATCGCCTCTATGGTCTCGCCCGCAAGGGATTCCAGCCCGGCGACGAAGGTACGATTCTCCGGACGCAGGGTCAGATGCGTATCGACGAGTACGTGAAGCGGCGCCGGCAGGCTGCCGGTCGCATAGCCGGCCAGCAGCACATCAACGTCATCAGCCCTCAGAGGCAACATGCATCAATTTCCCGAACAACGTCCCGTCCCTGCCGGTACTCGCGCCAAAGCGTGAGGTCCGGGCGATCTAACGGGTTCTACGCAGGTATGGCAACATCGGATCAATGGCGGACCATGATCGGTGTTTGTTCGTGAGCCTCGCGAAAGCAGGCTTCAAAGCCGACCGAAAAGCAACTAGGTTCCGCCGATGTTTCAGGCTTGGGGCACCCTGCCCCGGACCCGGCATCGCGCCCTGGCGAATGCCGATCAACCCTGACAGGAACGACATGACCGGGACCGTCCTCGACGCCATCGGCAACACGCCGCTCATCCGCCTCAAGGCCGCCTCGGAGGCGACCGGCTGCGAGATCCTCGGCAAGGCGGAATTCCTCAATCCCGGCCAGTCGGTGAAGGACCGCGCGGCGCTCCACATCATCCGGGACGCGCTGAAGCGCGGCCTGATCGAGCCCGGCGGCACGGTGGTCGAGGGCACGGCCGGCAACACCGGCATCGGTCTGGCCATGGTCGGCAACGCGCTCGGCCTGAAGACCGTGATCGTCATTCCGGAGACCCAGAGCCAGGAAAAGAAGGACGCGTTGCGGCTGCTCGGCGCCGAACTCGTCGAGGTGCCGGCCGTCCCCTACCGCAACCCGAACAACTACGTGAAACTGTCCGGCCGGCTCGCCGAGCAGCTTGCCGCGACCCGGCCGCATGGCGCAATCTGGGCCAACCAGTTCGACAATGTCGTCAACCGCCGCGCCCATGTGGAGACGACGGCGCCGGAGATCTTCAATCAGACCGAGGGCAAGGTCGACGGGTTCATCTGCGCGGTCGGCTCCGGCGGCACGCTGGCCGGCGTCGCCGAGGGACTGCGGGCGCTGAAGCCGTCGGTGAAGATCGGTCTCGCCGATCCCTTCGGCGCGGCGCTCTACAGCTATTACACCTCCGGCGAACTCAAGGCCGAAGGATCGTCGATCACCGAAGGCATCGGCCAGGGCCGCATCACCGCCAATCTGGAAGGTCTGGCGGTCGATTTTGCCTGCCGCATCGCCGACGAGGACGCCTGCGCGATCGTGTTCGACCTTCTGGAGCACGAGGGCCTGTGCCTTGGCGGCTCGTCGGGCATCAACATCGCCGGCGCGATGGCCATGGCCCGTGAGCTCGGTCCGGGGCACACGATCGTGACCATCCTGTGCGACTACGGCAACCGCTACGCCTCCAAGCTGTTCAATCCGGCCTTCCTTGCCGAGAAGAACCTTCCCGTCCCGGCTTTTCTCACGAAGGACAGCATGATCGTGCCGCCCTACCTGCCGGTCGAGTGACAAGGTCCGCGACGACCGCTGACAGGAAGGCATATCCCATGACCGAGATGCTGTTTCGCGACGACGCCTATCTGCCCACCGCCGAGGCCGTGGTCCTCGAGGTCGGCCCCGAGGGCGTGCTCGTCGACCGCTCGATCTTCTACGCGACCGGCGGCGGCCAGCCGGGGGACACCGGCCGGATCGAATTTGCCGATGGTGAGACCGCCACCGTGACCGGCGCCGTCTACGGCGACGCGGCGAAGTCCGAGGTGCGGCTGCTTCTGCCCGAGGGCGCGCGCCAGCCGCTGCCCGGCGAGACGATCGTGCAGCACCTCGACTGGGGCCCGCGCTACCGGCTGATGCGGATGCACACGGCGCTGCATCTTCTGTCGGTCGTGCTGCCCTATCCGGTCACCGGCGGGCAGATCGGCGCGGAGGAAAGCCGCCTCGACTTCGACCTGCCGGAGGGCGGGCTCGACCGCGAGGAGATCACGGCCGCGGTGATGGCGCATGTGGCGCAGGATCATGCCGTGACGACAGAGTGGATCACCGACGAGGAGCTTGCCGCCAATCCCGGCCTCGTCAAGACGATGAAGGTGAAGCCGCCGACCGGCAGCGGACGGGTGCGGCTGGTCAGGATCGGCACCGATCTCGACCTGCAGCCCTGTGGCGGAACCCACGTGAAGGCGACGTCGGAGATCGGTGAGGTCCACGTCGCGAAGATCGAGAAAAAAGGCAGGATCAACCGCCGCGTCCGGCTGCGCTTCGGGCCTCTGGCCTGACAGCGGCGGATCCCGGGAGGACCCCATGACGACAGATCGCAGGGACATGCATTTCGTATCCACGGACTGGCTCGCCGACCATCTCGGTGCCCCCGACATCGTCGTGGTGGACGGCACATGGTTCCTGCCTCCGCTCGGGCGCGACGGCTGGCTGGAATATCTGGAGCGGCACATTCCCGGCGCCGTGTTCTTCGACATCGACGAGATCGCCGACACCTCGTCGTCGCTGCCGCACATGCTGCCGCGTCCGGAGAAGTTTGCCAGCCGCATGCGCGCGCTCGGCATCGGCGACGGGCAGAAGATCGTGGTCTACGACGCGCTCGGCCTGTTCTCGGCCGCGCGCGTGTGGTGGACGTTCAAGGTGATGGGCGCGCGCGACGTGGTCGTGCTCGACGGCGGCCTGCCGGCGTGGATCGCCGCAGGGCATCCGGTCGAAGCCGGCGAGGTGGAACGCTCGCCCCGGCATTTCACCGCCCGACTCGACAGCGCCTCGGTGCGCGATTTTTCCGAGGTGCTCGCCAATCTCGACAGCAAGGCGGCACAGGTCGTCGATATCCGCCCCGCCGACCGTTACAGCGGCGCCTCGCCGGAGCCGCGGCCCGGGCTGAAATCGGGCCACATTCCGGGCAGCCTGAATGTGCCGTTCACGAGTCTCGTCGCCGACGGCCATCTGCGCCCGGCCGAGGAGCTTGCAGAAGTCTTCGCAAACGCGGGGGTCGATTTGCGCCGGCCGGTGATCACCTCCTGCGGGTCGGGTGTGACGGCCGCCCTCGCCCTTCTCGCGCTCGATGTCGCGGGGGCTCGCTCCGTGACGCTGTATGACGGTTCGTGGGCGGAATGGGGGAGCCGCGACGACGCTCCGCTGGAAAAATAGATGCTCGAAACTGAACGGCCGCTGAACGACCTCGCAAAATAAAAATATCACCTATCTGCCTCATTTCGTTCCAATTCAGGGAACCAGATGGCTCGGGATCGCGTTGTGACTGCCAGCGCGTAATAACGAGTGAGGAAAGAAATGAAGGTCCTTAGGAACGCACTTCTGATCGGCATCGCGACAAGCGTGTTGTTGCCGACTTATACGATGGCCGGTCCGGCTGATGCTGCCCGGCTCGACACGCCGATTCTTCTTGCGCAGGCCGCCGAAGGCGGCGGCCTCTCGCCCGAGGAGATGCTGCGTCGCCAGCAGGAGCGCCGCGAGCAGCGGGAGCAGAAGCAGGAGCAGCGCCGCGAGCAGCGGCAGGAAAAGCCGGCCGGCGAGCCCCAGCAGGAGCGTCCCAAGCGCCAGGAGAAGCCGGCCGAGGAACGCCAGGAGCGGCCGCGCCAGCAGGAGCGTCAGCAGGAGCGGCAGGAGCAGCGCCAGCAGGAGCGGCAGGAGGAGCGCCAGAAGCAGCGTGAACAGCAGCGCGAGGGCCAGCAGCAGGAGAAGCGCCAGCAGGAACGCGAAAAGACGCGTCAGGAGCAGCGCGAGACCCAGCAGCAGGAACAGCAGCAGCAGAGGCGT
>NZ_MCRJ01000115.1 GCF_001720135.1 Methylobrevis pamukkalensis | reverse complement strand
GGCACCGACACCCTGCTCGGCGGCATCGGCAATGATGGGCTGAAGGGGACCGGCAACCTTCTCGGCGGCGAGGGCGACGACGCCTGAGCGGAAAGGGCAAGCTTTACGGTGGGGACGGCAACGACCAGATCACCGGCGAAGGCCAGCTTTACGGCGAGGCCGGCGACGACCTCCTCACCGCCATCGACAAGAATGCCATTCGTCTCGACGGCGGCGACGGCAGCGACACCCTTGTCGGCGGCAAGGGCACGGACACCATCGTCGGCGGCAACGACAGCGACACGATCTCCGGCGGCGACAACGACGACCGGCTGTTCGGCAATTCCGGCACCGACATCATCAGCGGCGGCAAGGGCGCGGACACGATCTCCGGCGGGCGCGGCAACGACACGCTGACCGGCGGGGCGGATGCGACGTGTTCCTGTTCGACATCAGCCTGCCCAACACCGGCATCGACAGGATCACGGATTTCGTCTCCGGCCTCGACCGCATCCATCTGGAGGCGGACATCTACACGGCGCTGATGTCCGGCGCCCTCCCCGCCCCCTTCTTTGCCACCGGGTCGGCGGCCGGGGACGCCAACGACCGGATCATCTACGACACCACCAACGGCTTCCTCCGCTACGACGCCGACGGCACCGGCGCGGGCGCGGCCATCCACTTCGCGACCCTGTCAGGCGCACCGGCACTCAGCGCCGCGGATTTCCTCGTGGTGTGAGGCGGGCGCCGGAACGTCGGCACCTTCGGCCGGGTCGAAGAGCTGGGCGGGGTGCTGCGCGGCCACGTCTGCCGGGCCTGCACGCGGGCACAACGTCCGGATGCCCGGCCAGCATTCCGGCATTGCCAGTGCCCGCACCGGCGCGATAACGTGTGGCGGATCGCGTACCGGTTGCTGCCGCTGTCATACCGAAAGCCCGGATTCGGCAACTCGCCGGCCGGCCGAAACGTGGGGGGACGGGCACTCTCCGGACCTGCCCCGGACCGATCACCCGCACAGGCGAACCGGTCCCGGGCGCCAGCGCCGCCGACGCAGCCGACGCTTGCGCCGGCCGCACTCGAATTGACCTGCTCATGGCGCCGCCGGCAGCCTGGCGACACGCATGCCGGACACAGCCGGACGACACAGCAAACGACGGGGAAACGACCATGGCGGCAGAAACGATCGGGCTTACGACGATGGGCGAGGATGACGGCTTCGTCGTCACGGGCGACGCCGGCGACATCAGCGCGGCCGGCGATGTGAACGGCGACGGATTCGACGACCTGATCATCGGTGTTCCCAGATACAACGGCAATTCGCGGCCGAACACCGGCGCCGCCTACGTGGTCTACGGGTCTGCCGGCTCTGCGGCAGACATCGACCTGGAGGACTTCTCGGCCGATAACGGCTTCGTTATTCGCGGCTGGAAGACTGAGCAGCGAATCGGCGAGCTTGTCAGGTCGGCCGGCGATGTTGACGGCGACGGCTTCGACGACGTGGAGGTCGTCGATAGCAGCGGCACGCTTTACTATGTCTACGGTCGCGACGACGGGATCGGGCGGGTCAATCTGGAGAACCTCAACGCCGACAACGGCTACAAGGTGACGACGGGTGAGGATCTGGATCCCTATTACTGGGGATTTCAGCCTGCCGGTGATGTCAACGGCGATGGCCATGACGACACCATTCTTATTCTGCCGCCAGCGTCCACCGGAGAATCCGCGAGGGTCTTCGCGCTCTATGGCACCGACCGGCCCGTCTATTCCGTCAACCTCGACAACCTTGGCGCGGCTCAGGGCTTCGAAATCACCGGCCCGAGGCATCTGGATTTCTATTATGTCGCGGCCGGCGACTTCAATGGCGACGGCCTGACCGATGTTATAACCCAGACCGGTGGGACTGCGACCGAGCCGGCGGTCAGCTACGTCGTCTTCGGCAGCACGACCCAGGCGTCGCCCGTCAACGTCACCACTCTTTCGCCGGGAGAGGGAATCACGATTCCGGGCCTCCGCAATTTTTCTACGGCCGGTGACGTCGACGGCGACGGCATCGACGATCTGGTCGTCACGGCCTACGACGCGACCGAACGCACGATGACCTCTGTCGTCCTGTTCGGCGGCCCACGTTTCGAGACCGACTTTGACTATGGCGACGTGGACGAGTCGGACACGCTTCGGATCAACTGGAGCAATACCCGTTTGATTGCCGTGACCTCGGCAGGTGACGTCAACGGCGATGGCTTCGACGATCTTCTCGTCAAAGGCAAACCCGACGGCTCCGTCCCGTTTGAACTCCATGTCGTCTTCGGCAGCGCGGAGCGCGGGCGCGTGGTCGAGATCGACCGCTTCTCGGCCTTCGAGGGCTTTACCATCGTCAATAGCTCCGGTCTCACCCCCACGGCGGCTGGCGATCTCAACGGTGATGGCTACGACGACATCGCAATCGTCGATGGCTACGGTTCGACCCATGTGGTCTACGGCTCCGCCTACGACGCCGTGACGCTGGAGGGCACCAGCGGCGTCGACACTCTCGACGGCACCGCCGAGGCGGATGTGATTGCCGGGCTCGACGGGTCCGACGTGATCCGCGGTCTGAAGGGCGATGACGACATCGACGGCGGCTTTGGCCAGGACCGCATCCGGGCCGGCGCCGGCAACGACATCGTGTTCGGCGGCGGCGGCGCGGACGTGCTCTATGGCGGAACCGACAACGACGCGCTGGACGGCGGCAAGGCCAACGATCGGATTTACGGCGAGGATGGCGACGACGTCCTCTACGGGCGGGAGGGTTCGGACACCCTCGAGGGTGCCCAGGGGGCCGACATCCTCTACGGCCACGTCGGCAACGACACCCTGAGCGGCGGCGGCAACATCGACATTCTCGACGGCGGCACGGGTGACGACGTCATGATCGGCGGCGTCGGCGACGACATCTACTACGTCGATGCCGCCGGCGACACGGTGGTCGAGGCGGCTGGCGGGGGAACCGACACCATCCATGCCTCGGCCGATCACACGCTCGCGGCCGAGGTCGAGATCCTGATCCTCAGCGGCGACGCGGTGGCCGGCACCGGCAACAGCCTCGGCAACAAGATCTTCGGCACCGACCAGAACAACACGCTCGACGGCGCCGACGGCAACGACGTGATCGAGGGCGGCAGCGGCCTCGACACCATCTTCGGCCGGGCTGGCAACGACCAGATCTCCGGCGGCAAGATGGCCGACACGATCGACGGCGGCGACGGGGTCGACGTGCTCGTCGGCGACGGCGGCGATGATGTGATCTTCGGCGGCGACGGCAACGACGATCTGAATGGCGGCAGCGAGAACGACCGGCTCGAAGGCGGCGCCGGGGACGACGTACTGCTCGGCGCCAAGGGCTACGACGTGCTGCGCGGCGGGCGGGGCGACGACCTCCTGACCGGCGGCACCCTGCGCGACGAGTTCCTGTTCGATATCAGCCTGGCGAACACCGGCGTGGACATCATCACCGACTTCACCTCCGGAACCAGCAACACCACCTCCGACAACATCGTTCTCGACGACCTCGTCTTCACGGCGCTGACCCCGGGCGTCCTCGCCGCTTCGGCCTTCGCGACCGGTTCGGCGGCGAGCGATGCGGACGACCGGATCATCTACAACACCACGAACGGCGTCCTGCTCTATGACGCGGACGGCACCGGCGCCGGCGCCGCCATCCACTTCGCGACCCTTGCCGGCGCCGCGACACTGGTGGCCAGCGACATCCTGGTGATCTGAGGGCCAAGCTGCGGACGAAACGGGATTGGCGGGCGGCGGTGCGTTGTCTCACCGGATCGGCGCCCGGTACAGGACACAAGCGAGGGACTGGCCCGGCCCGCCTGCGTGCGGCCGGCGCACGCCCCGGTCACCAACCGTTGATCGTTGCCTGCCGGCACGTCACCGGCCTTTTTCACACCCGGGACACACCGGGATTGCAGTGCGTCACATTGCAGAGCGCGACATTGCACAGCAAACGACGGGGGAAACGACCATGGCGGCAGAAACGATCGGGCTTGCGACGATGGGCGAGGACGACGGCTTCGTCGTCACGGGCAAGGCCGCCGACATCAGTTCGGCCGGCGACGTCAACGGCGACGGCTTCGACGACCTGATCGTCGGCGTCACCGGCTACGTGGGTGAACAGGGCCGGACCACCGGTGCCGCCTACGTCATCTACGGTTCGGCCGGCGCGGCCGCCGATCTCGACCTTTCGACCTTCACCCCTGAGGACGGCTTCGTCATTCGCGGCTGGAAGAACGAGCAGAAGGTCGGCAGTCTGGTCAGGGCGGCGGGCGATGTCGACGGCGACGGCTTCGACGACGTGGCGGTCGTCGATCGCGGCGGCACGCTCTACTACGTCTACGGGCGCGACGACGGGATCGGGCGGGTCAACCTGGAGAACCTCAACGCCAACAACGGCTACAAGGTCGCGACGGGCGAGGGTCTGGACACCTATTATTCCTGGGACTTCCAGGCGGCGGGCGACGTCAACGGCGACGGCCGCGACGACGCCGTTCTCTTCATTCCGCCCGAATCCTACGGGGAACCCTCCAGAACCTTCGTGCTCTACGGAACCGACCGGCCGGTCTATTCGGTCAATATCGACAATCTCGGCGCGGCCCAGGGTTTCGAAGTCAAGGCGCCGCAAACGCTTGCGTCCTATGGCATTGTCGTGCCCCGCCCCGACCTGCTTACGGCGACCGGTGACTTCGACGGCGACGGCATCATTGATCGGGTCGTTTCAACCTACGACATCCCGAATCGTACGTTTGCTCTCGTCGTCCAGTACGGCGATCCGGACTCCGGGACCGGCGACGTGGACGAGGCAGACACGCGGATCAACTGGAGCAATGCCAGTTTGTTCGCCGTCCATTCGGCCGGCGACGTCAACGGCGATGGCTACGAAGATCTTCTCGTCAAGGGCCGGCTCGAAGGCTCGAATGTGTATAACGTCCATGTCGTCTTCGGCAGCGCCGAGCGTGGGCGCGTGGTCGAGATCAACCGCTTTTCGGCCTTCGAGGGCTTCACCATTGTAGGTGCGAACGGCTACGATCTCACCGCCAAGGCGGCCGGCGATCTCAACGGCGACGGCTACGACGACATTGCGATCAGCGTACCCGGTTATGAAGACGCCGGTTCGACTTACGTGGTCTACGGCTCCGCCTACGACGCCGTGACGCTCGCGGGCACCAGCGGCGTCGACGCCCTCGACGGCACGGCCGAAGCGGACGTGATTGCCGGGCTCGACGGGTCCGACGTGATCCGCGGCCTGAAGGGCGACGACGACATCGACGGCGGCCTCGGCCAGGACCGGATCCGCGCCGGCGCCGGCAACGACATCGTCTTCGGCGGCGGCGGCGCGGACGTGCTCTATGGCGGAACCGACAACGACGCGCTGGACGGCGGCAAGGCCAACGACCGGATCTACGGCGAGGATGGCGACGACATCCTTTACGGGCGCGAGGGCTCCGACACGCTCGAAGGCGCGCAGGGCGCGGACATCCTCTACGGCCACGTCGGCAACGACACCCTGAGCGGCGGCGGCAACATCGACATTCTCGACGGCGGCACCGGCAACGACATCATGAGCGGCGGCGTGGGCGACGACATCTACTACGTCGATGCCGCCGGCGACACGGTTGTGGAGTTGGCGGGCGGGGGCACGGACACCGTCCATGCCTCGGTCGACCACACGCTCGCGGACGAGGTGGAGGTCCTGATCCTCGGCGGCGACGCGGTGGCCGGCACCGGCAACAGCCTCGGCAACAAGATCTTCGGCACCGACCGGAACAACACGCTCGACGGCGCCGACGGCAACGACGTGATCGAGGGCGGCAGTGGCCTCGACACCATCTTCGGCCGGGCCGGCAACGACCGGATCTCCGGCGGCAGCATGGCCGACACGATCGACGGCGGCGACGGGGTCGACGTGATCACCGGCGACGGCGGCGATGACGTGATCCTCGGCGGCGACGGCAACGACGACCTGAACGGCAGCAGCGAGAACGACCGGCTCGAAGGCGGCGCGGGTGACGACGTGCTGCTCGGCGGCAAGGGCTACGACGTGCTGCGCGGTGGCCGGGGCGACGACCTCCTGACCGGCGGCACGCTGCGCGACGAGTTCCTGTTCGACATCAGCCTGGCGAACGCCGGCGTCGACACCATCACCGACTTCACCACCGGCACCAGCAACATCACCTCCGACAACATCGTTCTCGACGACCTCGTCTTCACGGCGCTGGCCCCGGGCGTTCTCGCCGCTTCGGCCTTCGCGACCGGCTCGGCGGCGAGCGATGCGGACGACCGGATCATCTACAACACCACGACCGGCGTCCTGCTCTACGACGCGGACGGCAACGGCAACGGCGCCGCCATCCACTTCGCGACCCTTGCCGGCGCCGCGACACTGGTGGCGAGCGACATTCTGGTGATCTGAGACGGGCGTGCGTAGGAACCGACCGCTCTCCGCCCTCACCCTGAGGAGGCCCGGAACGGGCCGTCTCGAAGGGCGGGGGCGGCCTCGTCCTTCGAGACAGCCGCTGGCGCGGCTTCCTCAGGATGAGGCCGATCGAGCCTGTTCATCGGCGCGGCGGTATGAGACGCGGCGCCGGACAGGCACGGCCCGGCTCGCCTGCGCGACGCCGGGCCGTTTGCTGTCGTGAACCCTGGTTTCAGGCGCCTTGCCGGCAGCCCTTGCCGTCAGCCCTTGGTCGTCGCCCGCTGGCGGTCCACCGGGGTGATCCGCATCGCGGTGATGCGGTTGCGGGTCTTGCGCAGCACCTGGAAGCGGAAGCCGTGGAAGGTGAAGGCCTGGCCCGGCTCGGGGATCAGCCGCGCCTCGTGGATCACGAGGCCGGCGATCGTGGTCGCCTCGGCGTCCGGCAGCCGCCAGTCCATCACCCGGTTGAGATCGCGGATCGGCACCGTGCCGTCGACATTGACCGAGCCGTCCGGCAGCGGCCGCACGCCCTGCACCACGATGTCCTGCTCGTCGGCAATCTCGCCGACGATCTCCTCGAGGATGTCCTCGAGCGTGACGATGCCCTGCACCTCGCCATATTCGTCGACGACGAGGGCGAGATGGACCTTGCGCTTGAGGAAGGCCTTGAGCTGGTCGTCGACGCTGGTGGTGTCCGGCACGAACCACGGCGGCACGGCGACGGCGCCGACATCGATGCGGTCCACCTCGCCGCCTGCCCGTTCCACCGCGCGCAGAAGATCCTTGGCGTGGAGGATGCCGATGATGTTGTCCGGCTCGTCGCGCCAGATCGGCATGCGGGTGTAGGGGCTGGCGATCACCGCCGAGACGATCGCGGCGGGCGGATCGTCGGCGTGAGCGCGCGCACCTTGGTCCGGTGCACCATGATGTCGGAGACTTCCAGCTCGCTGAGGTCGAGCACGCCGCCCATCATGTCGCGGTCGGACTTCACCACCCCGCCTTCCATGTGCAGCAGGTCGACGGCGCCGCGCAGTTCCTCGTGGGCCGACAGCACCGCGACGTTGGCGTCGATCCGCAGGCCGAACAGCGCAAGAATGCTGCGGACGATGAACTGCACCAGCGCGGCGAGCGGCCCGAACACCATGACGAAGGCCTGCACCGGCCGCGAGACGGCGAGCGCGAAGCGGTCCGGATTGCCGATCGCCCAGGTCTTGGGCAGCACTTCGGAGAAGATGATCACCAGCGTCGTCATCACCACGGTCGCCACCGCGACGCCGGCCTGGCCGAACAGGTTCAGCAGCGCGCTGGTGGCGAGCGCCGAGGCGAGGATGTTGACGATGTTGTTGCCGATCAGCATCGCGCCGATCAGCTTCTCGCGGTTGCCGATCAGCCGGCCGACGATGCCGGCGCGCGCGTCGCCGGCCTTTTCCAGCGCGTGGATGCGCGCGCGCGAGGTGGCGGTCAGCGCCGTCTCGCTGCCCGAGAAGAAGGCCGACATCATCAGCAGCAGGAAGACGATCCCCACCGTGATCGCAAGTTCAGTGTCGATCGTCATCGCTCGGCCTGCCCCGCGAGGAAGTCGCGCACCACGTCGGAGGGCACGTCCTTCGCGATGAAGGCGCCGCCGATGCCGCGGGTGAGGATGAAGGTGAGCCGGCCCCGCGCCACCTTCTTGTCCTGTCCGATCAGCGTCATCAGCCCGTCGCGTCCGGCAGCGTGCCCGGCACGTCGGCAAGGCGGGTCGGCAGGCCGACCTCGGTGAAGTGCCGGCGCACCCGCGCCGCGTCGTCCGGGCTGCAGAGGTTCATGTGGACCGAGAAATCGTGGGCCAGCACCATGCCGACCGCGATCGCCTCGCCGTGGACGAGGCGGTCGGAATAGCCGGTCGCCGCCTCCAAGGCATGGCCGAAGGTGTGGCCGAGGTTGAGCAGCGCCCGGTCGCCGGTCTCGCGCTCGTCGCGGGCGACGATCGCCGCCTTGGCGCGGCAGGAGGTGGCGATCGCCCGGGTCCGCGCCGCGCCGCCGGCAAAGACGTCGCGCCAGCCGCCTTCGAGCCAGCCGAAGAAGTCCGGATCGTCGATCAGCCCGTATTTGGCGACCTCCGCATAGCCGGCCCGGAAATGCCGGTCCGACAGCGTGTCGAGCACCGCCGTGTCGGCGATCACCAGATCCGGCTGGTGGAACACGCCGACGAGATTCTTGCCGTGGGCGACGTTGATGCCGGTCTTGCCGCCGACCGAACTGTCGACCTGCGCCAGCAGCGACGTCGGGATCTGCACGAAGCGCATGCCGCGCCGGACGATGCCGGCGGCAAAGCCCGACAGGTCGCCGACGACGCCGCCGCCGAAGGCACCACCGCGTCACCGCGCTCGAACCGCCCGCCGATCACCGCGTCGACCACGTGTTCCAGCACCGGAAAGCTCTTGGAGGCCTCGCCCGGGGTCACGATCACCGCGGCGCTGTCGATGCCGGCCGCCGAAAGCGCATCCTCCAGCGCGGCGAGGTGATGGGAGGCCACGGTGGCGTCGGTGACGATCGCCGCGCGGGCGCCGGGCAGGCGCGCCGCGATCAGATGGCCGGCCTCGGCCAGGATGCCGTCGCCGATCACGATCTCGTAGGAGCGATCGCCGAGCGCGACCGGCACGCTCACCTGTGCCTGACGTTCCGGCGCCTGTCGTGCCGGCGCGGGCGTGGCCTCACCGGTCTCCCGGCGCGCCCCCGTCGCGGTTCCGTCCTCGCCCCTCGACATCATCTTTCCTCCGGCTGCCGCGCCGCCTCGCGTCCGAGCCAGTCGTCGAGCGCGGCGATCACCTCTTCCACCACCGCCTCGTGCGGCACGTCGCGCGAGAGGACGGTGATGTCGGCAGCGGCATAGACCGGATAGCGCTCCCCGACCAGCCGTCTCAGCGTGCCCTCCGGGTCCGTCGTCTGCAGCAGCGGCCGGGTCGGCCGGCGCTTGACCCGGTCGAACAGCACGGCCGCGTCGGCCTTGAGCCAGATCGAGACGGCCGCGCCGGAAATCGCGGCACGGGTGTCGGGGTTCATGTAAGCGCCGCCGCCGGTGGCGATCACCCGCCGGCCCTCGCGCAGCAGCCGGGCGATCACCTTGCGCTCGCCGGCCCGGAAATAGCTCTCGCCGTGCTGGGCGAAGATCTCGGCGACCGACTTGTTGGCCGCCTCCTCGATCGCGTGGTCGGCATCGACGAATCCGAGGCCGAGCCGGGCCGCGAGCCGCTTGCCGACGCTGGTCTTGCCCGCGCCCATCATGCCGACGAGAACGACCGACCGCCCACCGAGGCGGCTGGTGATCCGCCCCGCTTCCGTGCCCGGCCCGCTCGTCTCGGAAGGCGCCGCCCCGGCCGCCTCTGTCGTCTGGTCCATCATGGCCCTATGTCCGGGAGCGGGCCGCGGATTGTCAAGACGGACACGGCCGTTCGGCTGGGGATTTGCGACCCGGCTTGCATGCGGCGGGCGAAGCACCGACACTGCGCCGGCCCGAGGCCCATGGACCCGTCCCCTCCCCGCATGCCCACACTGACGAGCTTCCTCCTTCGCGCCGGCCTCGTTGGCGGCCTCGTCTTCGCCGCGATGCTGGCGCTGGCGACGCTGGTCTCGCCGTTCACCCGGCCGATGCAGGCGCCTGTCGATCCCGCCGTCCTCAGCCGCGCGCTGGATGCCGCCCGGGCGGAGGTCGCCCGCGAGAAGGCGGAAGCCGAGGCCGCCTCCCGCGCCGAGGCGGCCGGGACGACTGTTCCCGGCGGACCGTCCACCCCCGCAGGAGAGCCCGCTCCATGAGGGACGACGACCTGCTCGACGCCTATCTGGAAATGCAGAGCGTGGAGCGCGGTGCCGCCGACAACACCCTGGCCGCCTACCGCCGCGATCTCGCTGACTGGCTCGGCTTCCTCGCCGCCCGCAAGCGGCCAAGCGTCGAGGCGGGGCGCGAGGATGTCGAGGCCTTCATGGCCGGCCTTGCCGGGCGCGGCATGGCCGCGACCACCCAGGCCCGGCGGCTGTCGGCCGTGCGCCAGTTCCACAAGTTCCTCTATGCGGAAGGCCACCGCAGCGACGATCCCACCTCCACGGTCGAGCGGCCGCGCAAGGGCCGGCCGCTGCCGAAGATCCTCTCGGAAGACGAGGTCTCGCGCCTGCTCGACGGCGCCAGGCACAGCGCCGCCCTGCCGCGCGAGCGGCCGCTGGAGGCCCTGCGCGCCACCCGGCTCTCGGCGCTGCTGGAACTGCTCTACGCCACCGGCATGCGCGTCTCCGAACTCGTCTCGCTGCCGGCGAACGCGATCCGCACCGACGCCCGCGTTCTCACCGTGCGCGGCAAGGGCAACAAGGAGCGTCTCGTGCCGATCGGCGGCCGGGCCCGCGAGGCGGTGGAGGCCTGGCGCGCGGCGCTGGCGGCTCACCGGGGCGCCGCCGAGAGCCCCTGGCTGTTTCCGGCGGTCTCGGAAAGCGGCCACCTTTCCCGGCAGGCCTTCGCCCGCGACCTCAAGGAGTTCGCCGCCGGGGTCGGCCTCGCGCCGGACAAGGTCTCGCCGCACGTGCTGCGCCACGCCTTCGCCAGTCATCTGCTCCAGAACGGCGCCGACCTGCGCGTGGTGCAGTCGCTGCTCGGCCATGCCGACATCTCGACCACGCAGATCTACACCCACGTGCTCGACGAGCGCCTGCGCAAGCTGGTCGAGGAGCACCATCCGCTGGCCGACAGAGGCCGCTGACCGCCACCGGAATGATCCTCCCGCCCGCCTCCGGCACCGGCGCCCGGGGCGGAGAAACTTGACAGCGGCGGGGTCAGACGCCAGTGTGCCGCCGCGTCGGGCGCCCGCCGGCTGCCCGGGACGCGCCACGACGGCCGGACCGCGGCCGGTGCGTTTCGCACGGCACTCCCATCGCCCGGTGGGTCGCGCGCCATTCCCGCGCTTCCCCCGTGGCCTGCAGTCGGACATTGGATGCGAAGCTACCTCGAATTCGAAAAACCTGTCGCCGATCTGGAAGGCAAGATCCAGGAACTGCGTGCGCTGTCGCAGAACGGCGAGGCGGTCGAGATCGACGACGACGTCGCCAAGCTGGAGGCGAAGGCTCGCAGGCGCTCGTCGACATCTACGCCAAGCTCACGCCCTGGCAGAAGACCCAGGTCGCCCGTCACCCGGACCGGCCGCACGCCTCGCGCTACATCGACGGGCTGATCGAGGAATGGACGCCGCTGGCCGGCGACCGCAGCTTCGGCGAGGACGCCGCGATCCTCGCCGGCCTCGGCCGCTTTGCCGGCCGTCCGGTCGCCATCCTCGGCCAGGAGAAGGGCCACGACACCCAGAGCCGGCTGCGCCACAATTTCGGCATGGCCCGCCCCGAGGGCTACCGCAAGTCGGTGCGGCTGATGAAGCTCGCAGACCGTTTCGGCCTGCCGGTGATCTCCTTCGTCGACACCGCCGGCGCCTACCCGGGCATCGGTGCCGAGGAGCGCGGCCAGGCCGAAGCCATCGCCCGCTCCACCCAGGCCTGCCTGCAACTGTCGGTGCCGAATGTCGCGCTGGTGATCGGCGAGGGCGGTTCGGGCGGCGCCATCGCCATCGCCACCTGCAACCGCGTCTTCATGCTGGAGCACGCGATCTATTCGGTGATCTCGCCGGAAGGCGCCGCGTCGATCCTGTGGAAGGATTCGGCCCGGGCTCAGGACGCGGCCACCAACATGAAGATCACCGCGCAGGATCTCGTCCGCCTCGGCATCATCGACGGCATCGTCAAGGAGCCGATGGGCGGCGCCCACCGCGACACCGATGCCGCGATCCGCTCGGCCGGCGAGACGATCGAGGCGGCGCTGGCCGAGTTCGACGGCAAGACACCCGCGGAAATCCGCGGCGCGCGCCGGGACAAGTTCCTGGCGATCGGCCGCAGCCTTTGAGGCAGACGCGGGATCGCGGTGGATTTTGCCGCCGCGAGCCGGGTGCGCCGCAGCACCGGGCTGGTCAGGCGGTAACGATTTGGTAATGATGTACGCCGAGGATGGCGCATCGGGGGCTGTGCCAACCTGTCGGCGCACGCGGGGCTTTGATGACACGGGGGGTGCCGCGCAAGGGGCGCGCGACCTCTGCAGAACCAGTGATGGACGCGGCGGCCGACAGGCGACGCCGCGAGGATCGCGCCCAACGACAAAGTTCGCACGATTGATCATGCCTGCTTTCCGGAACCCGATCACCCGACCCATGACGAGCAGCCGTTCTCCCCTCACCTTCGCCCGCACTCTCCGCCGCATCGCGGCGGTGACCGCGGTCGCCGCCCTCCTCGCCGGCTGCCAGGCCGACGAACTCGGCTACGGCCCGAAACACATGCGCTCCGCCAACAGCGAGACGCGCAGGATGATGTCCGAGCTGAAGATGAGCGAGACCTCCCCGATCCTGATCCGGATCTTCAAGGAGGAGAGCAAGCTCGAGCTGTGGAAGAAGGACGCGACCGGCCGCTTCGCGCTGCTCAAGAGTTACGACATCTGCAAGTGGTCCGGAAAGCTCGGCCCGAAGATCAAGGAAGGCGACCGTCAGCGCCCGAGGGCTACTACACGATCACCCCGGCGCTGATGAACCCGAATTCGAGCTACTATCTCGCGTTCAACACCGGCTATCCCAACGCCTACGACCGCTCGCACGGCCGCACCGGCTCGCATCTGATGGTGCACGGCGCCTGTTCCTCGGCCGGCTGCTACGCGATGACCGACGCCCAGATCCAGGAGATCTACGCGCTGGCGCGCGAGGCCTTCCGCGGCGGCCAGAAGGCGTTCCAGCTGCAGGCCTATCCCTTCCGGATGACGCCGGAGAACCTTGCGCGCCACATCGACGACCCGAACATGCCCTACTGGAAGATGCTCAAGGTCGGCTACGACCATTTCGAGCTGACCCGGCTGGAGCCGAAGGTGGATGTCTGCGGCCGCAAGTATGTGTTCAACGCCACGCCCGAGGACGGGCGGATGAGCCCGATCGACGCCTGTCCCAAGCTGGTGGTGCCGCCGGACCTCGAAATGGCCGCGGCCAAGAAAGCCGCCGAGGACGACGCCCAGACGATCGTGATCGCCTCGCGGCTGGAGACGGAACGCCGGCTGGCCGAGGAGCGCAAGCAGCGCCTCGAAGAGCAGCAGATGATGATCGCCCAGCGCGCCGAGGAGCGCGAGCAGCGCCTTGCCGAACGCGAGCGCCGGCTGGCCGAGGGCAAGCCGATCTACACCGCCCTGTTCGGCGAGAACGTGCCGAACCTGCTGCCGTGGCCGATGGGCGGGCGCACGCCCGAGACGCCGCTCGGCGCCGATCCGGTGACAGGTCCGGACGGCTCGCCGCTTCCGCCCGCCGCGCCGCGCCCGGCCGAGGCGCGGGCGCCGCCATTCCCTCGATCGCCGCCGGCACGTCGTCGCCGGCCGCAACCGCC
>NZ_MCRJ01000114.1 GCF_001720135.1 Methylobrevis pamukkalensis | reverse complement strand
GGCCATCACCTGTCCATGACCACAGTCTGTCCGCGTCGGCTGAATCGGTCGTTAAATGACAAGTTTAATTTTAGTCGAATGAACTTCGAATGCTCCGTTAATTTGAAGACTTCTTCACCATCGAATCCCGGGATTCCGCGATTTCGGCAGAAGGTGCCGATCGTCGGGTGGCTGGCGTCCGCAAGACTTCATTCACCACGGCCGACGATCGCCTTTGCCCCGACAACACGCCGAACCTGGGCAGGACGGCGCGCAGATCGGCGTCGCCCGGTTTTTCATCGGCTCACGCCCGGAAAACAGGCACCGGACGCAGTCCGATGCCAGCCGGCGACCACCTGCTGCGAGGTCGGTCAGCCGAGAACGCTGGCGAAGGCTTCGTCGATGCGGGCCTTGCCCCAGTTGCGCACCGGGCTCGGCGGCGCGAAGCGCTCCGCGATGTCGACGCCCTCGCCCGCCTCCAGCCGCCGCTCGACGCCGCCGGCCAGCACCCGCGCCACGCCGCGCTCCACGAACACGCCGAAGACGCCGCGGCTTGGCCCGGCGAACAGCCGTGTGCCGCGGATTCCGATCAGGCCGAAGGTGGTGCGGATGTCGATCCGCGTCTTCGGCAGGTCCTCCGGACGGTCGAAGACCAGCGCCCCGTCGCCGAGCAGCAGCGTTCCGCCCGACTCCGCCACATAACGGTCGATCTTGAGCCGCGCCTTGGCGCCGAGATGCACCGTCGTGCCGCCGTCGAGACCGAGACTTGCGCGCGAGGCGGACGCGGTCCAGACGAGGTCGCCGAGCAGGATCTCCGAGCGCGGCGCCAGCCGCCGCGTCGCATTGAGATGGGCGAAGGCACGACCCGCCGCATCCGCGACCTCGCCGATCCGGCTTTCCTCGACAAAGGCGCCCGCCGCGGTCGGCAAGACCGCCAGCGCCGAGCGCGCCCACCAGGACGCGCCTGTCGATGGTTCCATGGCGGCCGTCATCGTCCCGCTCCGTCCGCTCGTCGTTCATCTGCAGCTCTCCCCCCAACCCGGATTCCCTGATTTCACACGACCGCCGATCCGGCGTCCATGCGGACCGGCCCGCCCTGCCCCAGCGTCACGCGGTCGCCGCAGCGCGCGAGGAAGGCGTGGGGGGCAGTGCGCGTGACGTCCGCCTCGCGGGCGGCAAGAATGCCGTCCGTGCAATCCGGGTGGTGATGGGTCAGCGCCACCGACCGCGCGCCCGTTGCAAGGCCGAGCGCCAGCGCCTGCCGCCAGCCCGAATGGCCGTTGCTGGCGGTCTCACCGCCCAACGCAGCCCCGCCGGCATCGAGAACCACCAGATCGACACCCGCCGCGAAGGCGACCAGCACTTCATCCACCGCCGTCTCGCCGGCCGCATGGTCGAAGATGCAGGCGAGCGCGCCGCCGGGGGTGTCGATCCGGAAGGCATGGGCCCCGCCCGGATGGCAGGTCGGCGCCATCGCGATGCGCAGGCCGTCGCCGGTCGTCCACGCAGCGGACGGATCGAGATCGACACAGGTGACGTCGGCGAGAAAGGCCGTCGGACCCACGGGAAAGAACGGCACACGCATCAGGTCGGCCACCATCGCCGCCGTGCCGCCGGCAAGGGCCGAGGCGAGCGTCACGGCCGTCCCCCGCCGGTACAGCGGCCGGAAGAACGGCACGCCGAGCACGTGGTCATAGTGGGCATGGCTGAACAGAACGGTCACTGCCGGGCATGTGGCGGCATCCAGCGCCTTGCCGAGCGCTCTCGCCCCGGTGCCCAGATCGATCACGACCACGTCGCTGCCGCTGCGCAGCTCGACGCAGGTCGTATCCCCGCCATGAAGGACGTGGTCTGCCCCTGCGACCGGAACGCTGCCGCGCACCCCCCAGAAGGTCACCGTGACGGCCTGTTGCATCCACGCACTCCGGAGCGGGCTGATCATTGGCCAAGAGCTAGCATGTTTCGCCGCGGGCTGCTGTTCCCTGCGTGACAGGACGCCGCCGGTGACGCCCGGACGAATGTTTTCGTTCACCAATGGACGGTTGCGCGGACAGGATCGTTTCTGGC
Organism: Methylobrevis pamukkalensis; assembly: GCF_001720135.1. Classification (GTDB taxonomy): domain Bacteria; phylum Pseudomonadota; class Alphaproteobacteria; order Rhizobiales; family Pleomorphomonadaceae; genus Methylobrevis; species Methylobrevis pamukkalensis. Next base: position 11,918 of record NZ_MCRJ01000114.1, on the reverse strand, counting down.
AACGTCGGGGCCGTGGCGGGACGGAGGCGGCGCAGGTGGCGGAACGGACGGCGGTCGAAGCGCGGCGCATCACCCGGATCTTCGGCTCCGGGACCGCGGCCGTGAAGGCGCTCGACGACGTCTCCGTCGAGATCCGCGCCAACGAGTTCTTCACCCTGCTCGGCCCCTCCGGCTGCGGGAAGACGACGCTGCTGCGCATGATCGCCGGCTTCGAGTTTCCCGATGCCGGCGAAATCCTGCTCGACGGCGCCGACATCGCCGCGCTGCCGCCCTATCGCCGGCCGGTCAACACCGTGTTCCAGAACTACGCGCTGTTTCCGCATCTGACGGTGCGCCAGAACATCGCCTTCGGTCTGGAAATGCTGGGCCGGGCGCGGGCGAAGATCGACGCGCGCGTGAACGAGATGCTGCGGCTCGTGCGCATGGAGGAGCTTGGCGACCGGCGCTGCGACCAGATCTCCGGCGGCCAGCAGCAGCGCGTGGCCCTTGCCCGGGCGCTCGCCCCCGAACCGCGGGTCCTGCTGCTCGACGAACCGCTGTCGGCGCTCGACTACAAGCTGCGCAAGGAAATGCAGGTCGAGCTGAAGCGGATGCAGCATCAGACCGGCATCACCTTCGTGTTCGTGACCCACGACCAGGAAGAGGCGCTGACGATGTCGGACCGCGTGGCGGTAATGTCACGCGGCAAGATCCTGCAGATCGGCGACGCCCGCGAAATCTACGAGCATCCGGTCAACCGCTTCGTCGCCGACTTCATCGGCGAATCGAATTTCCTCTCCGGCACGGTTGCCGCCGTCCACGACGGGCGCGCCGAGGTGCGGCTCGACGACGGCCCGGTGATCATGGCCGAGGTGCCGCGCGGCCTGACGCCGACTGGCAGGGTCAGCCTTGTGGTCCGGCCCGAACACGGCGAACTCGCGCCCCCCGGGGGCGGCGGCCTCGCCGGCACGGTGGAGACCGTGATCTATTCGGGCACCGACACCCATCACCGCGTCCGGCTCGACGGCGGCGGCCTGTTCATCGTGCGCAGCCAGAACCGGCGCGGCGTCGCCGGCGGCCGGGCCGAGGGCGAGCGCGTCGCGATCCGCGTGCCCGATGGCGCCGCGCAGATCCTGAGAGACTAGCCGATGCCCAGCGCCGCGCCCCATCCAGCCGTCAGACCCCGCGGTGCGCGGCGCGGCCGCGAGATCGCCCGGCGCTGGCTGCTGTCGGCGCCGGCGCTCCTCGTCATCCTCGTTGCGGCCGTCGGCCCGCTGTTCGTGATGGCGCTCTATTCGGTGATGGCCAAGGGCGATTTCGGCGACGTGCGCTTCGGCACCTTCTCGTCCGAGGGCTGGTTCGGCGTCTTCTTCCAGCGCGACATCTTCGACGACACGCTGACGCTGGCGGACGCGCATCTGACCATCTTCTGGCGCTCGGTGGTCCTGTCGCTGCAGACGACGCTGGCCGCCCTCCTGCTCGGGGTGCCGACCGCCTATTTCATCGCGACCCGGCCGGCACGGAGCCGCGAGATCTGGCTGTTCCTGATCACCATTCCGTTCTGGACCAACCTTTTGATCCGCACCTTCGCGATCCAGGAGGTGATCCGCAACGAGGGCATCCTCAACGGAGCGCTGGTCGGCCTCGGCATCGTCGACCGGCCGGTGCAGATCATGTTCACCGACACGGCGATCCTGATCGGCATGGTCTACGTCTACCTGCCGCTGATGGTGCTGCCGGTCTACGCCAGCATGGAGAAGATCGACTTCCGGCTGGTCGAGGCCGGCTACGATCTCTATGCCGGCCGGCTTGCCGTGCTGCGCCGGATCATCCTGCCGCTGGCCCGGCCGGGTATCGTCGCCGGCAGCATTCTCGTGTTCATTCCCTCGCTCGGCGCCTACGTGACGCCGCGCGTGCTCGGCGGCGGCAAGAACATGATGCTCGGCAACCTGATCGAGCTGCAGTTCGGCCCGGGCCGCAACTGGCCGCTCGGCGCGGCAATCTCGATCACGCTGATGGCGGTGGTGATGCTGGCGCTGCTGGTCTACGTGCGCAACGCCACGAAGGGAGGCCAGCATGGCTGAGTTCCGGGCGCGCCGCGGCAGCAACGACAACCGGCGGGCCCGGCCCGCGCCGCGCCGCCGGACCGGCTTCGACGTGCGCGCCATGCCGGGCGCCGGCACGCTGGCGGTCGCCACCTTCTTCCTGCTCTACATCCCGATGGCGACGCTGGTGGTGTTCGCCTTCAACTCCGGACAGTCGCTGTCGGTCTGGGAGGGCTTTTCCTTCCGCTGGTTCGTCTCGGCCTGGCACAATGCGGCGATCCAGGAGGTGGCGCTGCGCTCGCTGCTGATCGCCGTCGTTGCCGCCACCTGCGCCACCATCGTCGCGACCATGGCCGCGCTGGCGACGACGCGCACGGCGCCCTACCCCGGCCTCACCTTCAAGTATGCCTTCATCAACCAGCCGCTGATGGTGCCGGAGATCGTGACCGCGGTGGCGCTGCTCATCGTGTTCTCGCGGCTCAAGGTGTGGACCGGCTACTCCGGCCTCGGTTACCTCATCCTGGCGCACACCGCCTTCTGCATTCCGTTCGCCTATCTGCCGATCCGGGCGCGGCTGGAAAGCATGGACCTGACGCTGGAGCGGGCGGCGGCCGATCTCTATGCTCCCCCGCTCGCCGCCTTCCGGCGCGTGACCCTGCCGCTGCTGAAACCCGGCATCCTCGCCGGCTTCATGCTGGCCTTCGTCATCTCGCTCGACGACGTGGTCATCACCGAGTTCGTGAAATCCGGCGGACAGGATACGCTGCCGACCTATCTGCTCGGCCAGCTGCGCCGCGGCGTCTCGCCCGACATCAACGCGGTCGCGACGATGTTCCTCGCGCTGTCGGCCGTGGTGGTGACGATCTACTTCCTGATCAATCGACGACGGGTCTGATCGACCGATCGGCCCCAACCACGGAGACGGACCATGCGCTGGAAGCTCGCCACAGGAACCGCCCTCGTCCTCGCCGCCTTTGCGGCCGGGCCGGCAAGCGCCGCCGGAGACCTCAACATCTACAACTGGGGCGACTACACCAGCCCGGAGCTGATCAAGAAGTTCTCCGAGGTCCATGACGTCAAGGTCACGGTCACCGACTTCGATTCCAACGACACTGCGCTCGCCAAGATCCGCGCCGGCGGCCACGGCTTCGACATCGTCGTGCCCTCGGCCAATTACGTGCCGATCTGGATCAGCGAGGGCCTGCTGCTGGAGGCCCGGCCGGACCAGATGCCCAACTTCAAGAATGTCGATCCGCGCTGGGTGGACGTCGCCTGGGATCCGGGCCGGCACTACACCGTGCCGTGGCAGTGGGGCCTGACCGGCATCGTCGTCGACACCTCGCTGTTCAAGGGCGAGATCAACACCTCGGCGATCTTCCTCGACCCGCCGGAAGAGCTTGCCGGCAAAATCAACGTCGCGCCGGAAATGAACGACGTGCTGTTCGCGACCATCCGCTATTTCGGCGGCTCGTGGTGCTCCACCGACAAGGAGATGCTCAAGAAGGTCCGCGACAAGCTGGTCGAGGCGAAGTCGAAATGGCTCGCCATGGACTATGACATCATCGAGAAGTTCGCGAGCCGCGACTACGGCGCCGCCTACTACTGGAACGGCGCGGCCATGCGCTCGCGCGAGAAGAACCCGGACGTCCGCTTCGGCTTCCCGAAGGAAGGCTATCCGCTGTTCATGGACAGCGTCGCCATCCTCAAGGATGCGAAGAATCCGGAGAATGCCAAGCTGTTCATGGACTTCATCATGGAGCCGGAAAACGCGGCGATGATCTCCAACTTCGCCAAATACGCCAACGGCATCGCTGGCTCGGAGGCCTTCATGTCGGTAGAGCTGAAGACCGCGCCAGAGCTGAACATCCCCGCCGAATACGAGGCGGCCGGCGAATTCCTGCTCGCCTGCCCGCCCGAGGTGAACGAGTTCTACACCCGCCTCTGGACCGACGTGAACAAGTGATCGCCCGGCCGCCGGGGCCGTGGTCAGGCTCCGGCGGCCGCCGTTCGCGGTCGTCCCGACGCGGGCTACGGGCTTGCACGGCCGCGGGAACACGCCCTTGCCATGTCGTCTCAGTGGGCCTTGCGAGCGCACGACCCCCATCCGTCCTTCTTACGCCGCGCCACCCTGCGCCTTGATGCGGCTTTGCGGTCTCCCGCCCGCCCACTTTCCTTATTTTCGGCGGTTCCAACGTTTACCTGCTTGCATTACACGTGACGCATCGTGTGCCCGGCCGGCGACGTGGCCGGATGCGCCCGCTTTCCGAGTCCTTCCACCGCCGTGCCTCCCGCAACACGTTGCCGGGACGCGCCACCGTTGCCCGAGCCGGCTTCCTCCCCGGCACCCTGACGTCCAACCGAGGAGCCGCCATGACCGACCCGACGCCGCCCGCGCAGCAAGGCAGCATCCCGCCGGGCGCCGACGAGCCGGTGATCGTCTTCCGCAACGAGGACGGCGGCATGACGCCCGAATTTCTCGAGGCGGTGGTCGCGGCGGTCGAGGCGCGGGATTCCGACCGGGTCCGGGCGCTCGCCGGCGATCTCCACGAGGCCGATTCGGCCGACGTGCTGGTCTCGCTCCACGCCGAGGACCGGGCGCCGTTCGTCGTCCTGCTCGGCAAGGACTTCGACTTCACCGCGCTGACCGAGGTCGACGAATCGATCCGCGTCGCGGTTCTGGAGGAACTGCCGACAGAGGCCGTCGTCGAGGGCCTGCGCGAGCTCGATTCCGACGACGCGGTCTACATCCTCGAAGACCTCGACGAGGCCTACAAGGACGAGATTCTCGCGCAGCTGCCGGTGCCCGACCGGCTCAGCATCCAGCGCAGCCTCGACTACCCGGAAGAATCCGCCGGCCGGCGGATGCAGACGGACTTCATCGCCGTCGCGCCGTTCTGGACCATCGGCCAGACGATCGACTTCCTGCGCACGCAGGAGGGGCTGCCGGAGGATTTCTACGAGATCTTCGTGATCGATCCGGGCTTCCGCCTGCTCGGCACCGTGTCGCTCAACCGGATCCTCAGGTCCAAGCGCCAGACGAAGATTGCCGACCTGATGGACGAGACCAGCCATCCGGTGCGCGCCGACGAGGACCAGGAAGAGGTCGCCCGCATCTTCGAGCGCTACAACCTGCTCTCCACCGCCGTCGTCGACGACGGCGGGCGCCTCGTCGGCGTTCTCACCATCGACGACATGGTCGACGTCATGCAGCAGGAGGCGGAGGAAGACCTGCGCGCCCTTGCCGGCGTCGGCGACGAGGAAATTTCGGATTCGGTGATCTCCACCGTGCGCGGCCGCTTCGTGTGGCTGTTCGTGAACCTCGGCACGGCCATGCTGGCCGCCGCCGTGATCGGCCTGTTCGAAGGCACGATCGGCCAGATCGTCGCCCTTGCCGCCCTGATGCCGATCGTGGCGTCGATGGGCGGAAATGCGGCCTCGCAGACCATGACGGTGGCCGTGCGCGCGCTCGCCACCCGGGCAATCGACCGGCGCAACGCGTTCCGGATCATCGGCCGCGAGGCGACCGTCGGCGCCATCAACGGCTTGCTGTTTGCGCTGCTGATGGGGGTGGCCGTCGGCTTCTGGTTCCAGGACCTGGAGCTCGGCGGGGTGATTGCCGCTGCACTCATTGTTAACCTTGTTGTGGCAGGTCTTGCAGGAATACTGATCCCACTTGGCCTCAACCGGCTGGGGATCGATCCGGCGGTTGCCTCGAGCGTCTTCGTGACCACGGTGACCGATGTCGTCGGCTTCTCCGCATTCCTGGGGCTCGCAACATGGTTTCTGATCGGCTGAGCGATGGGTCCGTCACGGCGCGCGACAAGAACACTGCCGTGCGCCGCAGACCCGATCCCGCATCCGTACGCGGGGGGGCCTCGTCCTTCCGCCGCATCGCCTCGCGCCTCGCCACGGTGGTTGCCGCGGGCCTGATGGTCAGCGCCTGCGCGCTGTTCGATTTCGAGGAGCCCGGTCCGGAGGACTATCCGGTCCAGGGCATCGACGTATCCAAGTATCAGGGCGACATCGAGTGGCACCAGGTGAAGGCCGCCGACATCGAGTTCGCCTTCATCAAGGCGACCGAGGGCGGCGACCATTCGGACACGCGCTTCGAGGACAACTGGTATGGCGCCAAGGCCGCCGGTGTCCGGCGCGGGGCCTATCACTTCTACTATTTCTGCCGCACGCCGGAGGAGCAGGCCGCCTGGTTCATCCAGAACGTGCCCTATGATCCGACCGCCCTGCCGCCGGTGCTGGACATGGAATGGTACCATGACAGCAAGACCTGCAAGCGCATTCCGACCCGGGCCGAGATCCACCAGGAGATGCGTACCTTCCTGACCATCGTCGAGCGCTATTACGGCAAGCGGCCGATCATCTACGTCACGGTCGATTTTCACCGCGACCGGCTCGTCGGCGCCTTCAACGACTACCCGATCTGGGTCCGCTCGGTCGCCGGCCATCCGACGATCCGCTACGGCGACCGCGACTGGACCATGTGGCAGTACACCGCCACGGGCCGCGTGCCGGGCATTCGCGGCAACGTCGACCGCAACACCTTCGACGGCTCCAAGAAGGACTTCGCCCGCTTCCTCGCCGCCTCGCAGATCGACGTGCCGACGTCCTCCATCGTCAGCAGCGCCGAGTGACCTGACGGCTGCGCGCGACCTTGTCGCGCCAGCGACCGTTCACCTTTGGAACGAAGGCCGGCTTGCGGTTGCCGCCGGTCTCCGAATTGGGATAGTGTCCGCGCGGTGATCGTGCCGGCGTCCGCAGGGATGTCGGCCGATTCGCCGGTGCGGTCGCCCGCGTGCGCCCGCCGGCGGTCTCCAAGCCCGATTTCACGATGACGGACGCAAGGCCGCCCCCGGCCGGTGCGTTCGACAGCGAACAGGTGAACTGATCACATGATATCAAAGGGATACCCTGCCGCGATCACAGCGCGTCTCGACGACGAGGACGACGACAAGCCGGAGAAGGCCAAGGAAGCGGCGGCTCCCCAGGTCGACAAGTATCTGTTTCAGTCGCGCACGGTGCTGATCACCGGCGGCATCACGCAGGAACTTGCCCGCGACGTCACGGCGCGTCTGCTCGCCCTGTCGCAGGCCTCGAGCGATCCGATCACCGTGATCGTCTCCTCGCCCGGCGGCCACGTCGAGTCCGGCGACATGATCCACGACATGATCCGCTTCGTGCCGGCCCCGGTGAACATCATCGGCACCGGCTGGGTGGCGAGCGCCGGCGCGCTGATCTACATCTCCGTGCCGAAGGAGCGTCGCTTCTGCACGCCGAACACCCGCTTCCTGCTGCATCAGCCGTCCGGCGGCGCCGGTGGCCAGGCCACCGACATCGAGATCCAGGCCCGCGAGATCATCAAGATGCGCGAGCGCCTAAACCAGCTGTTCTCGGCCGCCACCGGCCAGCCGCTGGCGCGGATCGAGAAGGACACCGATCGCGACTACTGGATGGGCCCCGAGGAGGCGATTGCCTACGGCCTCGCCGGCAGCATCGTCACGTCGGCGAAGGACATCGCCTGACACCGGCGGATCGACGGTCGCCGGGACACTCTTTCGTGCCCGGCGTCACGACGATCCGCGCGGGCGCGCCTCTGGCGGCGCCTGCATGAACCGTATCGGGGTCCCCGCGCGGGACCCCGGCGTTTCGATCCGGGGAACGGAGATCGACATGACCGGACTTCACAGCCTCAAGCGGCTGATCCTGAGGCTTCTGGCGGTTGCGGCCGTCGGCGCCGGACTTGCCGTCGCCTTCGGGCAGGCCGGCGCGAGGGCGCAGACCCTCAGCCCCTACGACACGGCCTACACGACCTTCAAGGCGCCCGACGGCGTGGCGATGCGCTCGGCGATGCAGGACGGCGCATCAGTCGTCGGCACGATCCCGCCCGATGCGACCGGCATCGTGCTGCGCTGGTGCCGGCCCGAATTCAACTTCGGCGACTGGCAGTTCGGCGGCGCAAGAGCCCAGCGCCAGGCGCTCGACGCCCGCTGGTGCGAGGTGTCCTACAACGGCAAGGTCGGCAACGTGCAGGGGCGCATGCTCGCCCCGAAGTGATCCGACACACATGATCGCAGCAGCAGTCCTGCCGGTCACGACGACCACCGATCCATGAGCCGACAAACGAAAAGGGCCGGACGCTTGCGCGTCCGGCCCTTTCGCATTCCTGCGGAGACGTTGCCCTCAGGCGGCGACGTCCTCTTCCTCTTCGGCGAACAGTTCATCCTTGGCGACGGTCTTGTCGTTGACCGTGACGAGGCTGAGCAGATGGTCGACCACCTTCTCCTCGAACACCGGCGCCTGGAGCGAAGCGAGCGCCTGCGCGTCCTTGCGGTAGTATTCGATGACCTCGCGCTCCTGGCCGGGGAACTGGCGGGCGCGTTCGATGAGGGCGCGCTGCAGCTCCGCCTCGTTGACCTTGACGCCGGCGTCCTCGCCGATCTTGGACAGCACGAGACCGAGGCGCACGCGGCGCTCCGCGATCTTCACGTAGTCCTCGCGGGCCTTCTCCTCGGTCGTCTCTTCATCCTCGAAGGACTTGCCGGCGCGCTCCATGTCGGAGGTCACCTGACGCCAGATGATGTCGTATTCCTGCGACACCAGCGTCGGCGGCAGCTCGAAGGCGTAGAGGCCGTCCAGCGCGTCGAGCAGCTGGCGCTTCACCTTCTGGCGGGTCTGCTGGCCATACTGGCTCTGGATCTGGTCGCGGATCAGGTCCTTGAGCTTGTCGAGCGACTCGATGCCGAGGTTGGTGGCGAAGGTGTCGTCGAGGACGAGGTCACCGGGGGCGGCGATCTCGAACACCTCGATGTCGAAGGTCGCGACCTTGCCGGCGAGATTCGGCGCCGGGTAGTCCTCGGGGAAGGTCACCTCGATGGTCTTCTTGTCGCCGACCTTGGCGCCGACCAGCTGCTCCTCGAAGCCCGGGATGAAGCGCTTGGAGCCGAGCATCAGATAGGCCTCGTCGTCGGCACCGCCCTCGAAGGGCTCGCCGTCGACCTTGCCGAGGTAGGAGAGCTTGAGGCGGTCGCCGTCAACGGCTTCCGCGCCCTCGGCCTTCGGCTCGTAGCTGCGCGAGCCGTCGGCGATCTGCTTGAGGCGCTCGTCGATCTCCTCGTCGGTCACCTCGGCGATCGGGCGCTCGATGCTGATGCCGTCGACCGGGGCGATCTCGAAGTCCGGGATGACCTCGTAGGCCATCGTGAAGGCGAGATCGGCCTCGCCGTCGATCACCTTCTCGGCGTCGGCTTCGGCAAGGTCGATGCTCGGCTGGATCGCCGACTTCTCGTTGCGGTCCTTGAGCGCGCTCGAGGTGACCTCGCCGATCGTGGTGTTCACGATCTCGGCCATCGCCGACTTGCCGTAGAGCTTCTTGACGTGACCGAGCGGCACCTTGCCCGGCCGGAAGCCCTTGAGCTGAACGCGACCCTTCATGTCGTTCAGATAGGTGTCGAGCTTGGCGGCGAGCTCGCTGGCGGGGACGACGATCTCGAGTTCGCGCTTGAGGCCGTCTGAAAGTTTCTCGGTCACCTGCATGGGTTGGTCTTTCGTCCCTGTCGTTCTGGCGGATCGGGCCGCAGCGCCCCTTCCGACCAGGCGCCGCACCGTCAATCCGGATGATCGCCTGCCGTCGAACCTCGGTCCGGATCGGCCTGCGCAGTGTTCCTGTTCGCCTCCGCGGTCACCGTTCGGTGCGCGGATGGCGTCCCGGGCGTCGGTCTCCCGGCCGGCCGATCACTCGGCAACGGCCCGGCGGTACCGGCTGCGGCGTACAGGATGCTCCGGATCGTGGTGCGGGCGGAGGGACTCGAACCCCCATGGCTTGCGCCACTGGAACCTAAATCCAGCGTGTCTACCAGTTCCACCACGCCCGCGAAAACGAGCCCCCCGTGCGGCCATGGGCCCAAGGCGCCGCCTCTATAACACCAGTGTCAGGCGGGCGGAAGCGAAAAGACGCCGCGTTCCGGCCCGCTGCGCCGCCGAATTCCGCCGTTCCGGCCGCAATGCGGCGAAGCGATCCTGCCGATCGGCATCCTGTCGCGATGCACCCGGACACGGCGCCGCGCCCCCTGCCCGGTGCGGGATGCCCGGCCCGTCGGCCGGCCCGCACGGATGGCGCAAGGGGCTCGGGTCACTCCGTCTCCAGCCCCTCGCGAAGCACCGTGCGCAAAGCCTCGACCAGGTCGTCGGCAACCAGCCCCGGCCCCGCGACGGTGCCGGCTCGTCCGTGCATCCACACGCCCATGGCGGCGGCGGCAAAGCCGTCCCGCCCCTGCGCCAGCAATCCGCCGATGATCCCGGCGAGCACGTCGCCGGAGCCGGCGGTGGCGAGATCCGCCGGCGCATTCTCATTGACCACGGCGAGGCCGGAGGGAGCGGCGGCGACGCTGTCGGCGCCCTTGAACACCACGACGCCGCCCGACCGTTCGGCGGCCGCCCGGGCGAGATCGATCTTCGAGGCCCCGGCCGGCGCGCCGAACAGGCGGGCAAACTCGCCGGCATGCGGCGTGAGCACGGTGGGCGCCGTCCGGGCGCGGATCAGCGCGAACAGGCTGCCCGGTTCGCCGGCAAAGCTGGTCAGGGCGTCGGCGTCGAGGACGACACCGGCCTCGGAGGCCAGCGCGGCCGCAACCCGCGCCCGTGTCCCCGCGCCGACACCCAGGCCGGCCCGACGACGATCGCGCGCAGGCGCGGCTCGGCGGCAAGCCGGGCGAAGGCCTCCGCGTCATCGGCGCGGCGAACGATCAGGGCGGCAAACTGCGCGCCGGCAAGCGCCAGCGCCTCGGAAGGCGCCGCAAGCGTGACGACGCCGGCCCCGGTTCTGAGACACGCGGCGGCGGCGAGACGGGCGGCGCCCGTCGCCTCGATCCCGCCGCAGGCAACCAGCGCCGCGCCGCGGGCATACTTGTGATCGTCCGGGCGGCGGACGGGCCATTTCTCGCGCCACAGGTCCGGGTGATTGGCAGCAACAGCCGGCGCGATCTTCGTCAGCACGCCTGGCGCAATGCCGATGTCCGCGACCACGACCCGGCCGCACAGGGTCCGGCCCGGCAGCAGCAGGTGGCCGGGCTTGCGGCGGAAGAAGGTGACCGAGCGGGTGGCCTTCACCGCGCAGCCGAGCACCCTGCCCGTCCGGCCATCGACGCCGCTCGGAAGGTCCACCGCGATGACGCTGGCGCCGCGGGCGCCGGCGGCGTTGATCCAGCCGACGAGGCGGGCCGCCTCGCCGTCGAGGTCGCGCGACAGGCCGGCGCCGAACAGCGCATCGACAACCACGTCCGCGTCGCGGAAGGCGGCCTCGCCCGGCGCCTCCACCGCGCCGCGCCAGCTGCGGGCCGCCAGCGCCGCATCGCCGGTGAGCTTGTCCGGGTCGCCGAGAAGCAGCAGGCGGACGACCAGCCCGCGCATTGCCAGCACCTTTGCCGCAACGAAGCCGTCGCCGCCGTTGTTGCCGGGGCCGCAGACGACCACCACCCGCGTGCCATGGCGGTGACGGACGACGATGTCGTCGGCGACGGCATAGCCGGCGTTTTCCATCAGCCGGATGCCCGGCATGCCCGCCGCGATCGTCGCGCGTTCGGCCTCGCCCATCTCGGCGGGCGTCAGCAGCAGATGCCGGCTCGCCTCGTCCTGCGGCCAGGATGCGGTCATCGACGCGTCTCCGTACTGGTGTCCTGTTCATCGCCGATCCTCGCCGCGGCGTCCTCGACCGATAGCCGACGACGCGGACAAAAGCACCTCGTCTCGCGCCGGAGTTTCCCCCCGTGCCGGAGGCGGATCGGCGGGCGTGAACGCTGCATCGATCATTCACGGCTTTGGCCGCGGGCCGTGCTATGATCGGAAGCGATCGAGATCCGCGGCCGTCATCCGATCGAAATGCGCATT
>NZ_MCRJ01000113.1 GCF_001720135.1 Methylobrevis pamukkalensis | reverse complement strand
CCCTCATCCTGAGGAGGCCCGCAGGGCCGTCTCGAAGGACGAGGGGTCGGCCCCGGCGAATGCCGATCGATTTACGAAGCCGGCGGACGGACGCTATAGTTGTAGAACCCTGCTGCGAAGACGAAGCCAGATCATGGACTTCACCGTCTACATGCTCCTGTGCGCCGACGGATCCTACTACACCGGCCTTACCCGGCAGAACGTGGAGGCCCGCGTCTGGGAACACAACAACCTGCCAGGCGAGGCCAGCTTCACGGCTCGGCGACGTCCGGTGGCTCTCGTCTTCTGCGAGAGCTTCGAACGGGCGACCGAAGCGATTGCTCGTGAGCGGCAGATCAAGGGCTGGTCCCGACGCAAAAAGGAAGCGTTGATCGAGGGGCGCTACAGCGACCTTCCCGATCTGGCCCGACGCGGCCGGAATGAGGGGGCGCTCCCCCCGTCCTTCGAGACGGCCCTGCGGGCCTCCTCGGGATGAGGGGATGGATCGGCGTTCTGGCGCGAGGGATGTCCAAACCCCATCACACCCTCCCGAGGGCAAAGCCCTTGGCGATGTAGTTGCGCACGAACCAGATCACGAGCGCGCCGGGGATGATGGTCAGGACGCCGGCGGCGGCGAGCACGCCCCAGTCCATGCCGGAGGCCGAGACGGTGCGGGTCATGATCGCCGAGATCGGCTTGGCGGCGGTGGTGGTCAGCGTGCGGGCGATCAGCAGTTCCACCCAAGAGAACATGAAGCAGAAGAAGCAGGCGACGCCGATGCCGGACGCGATCAGCGGCATGAAGATCTTCACGAAGAAGCGCGGGAAGGAGTAGCCGTCGATGTAGGCGGTCTCGTCGATCTCCTTGGGCACACCCGACATGAAGCCTTCCAGGATCCACACCGCGAGCGGCACGTTGAACAGGCAGTGCGCCAGCGCCACGGCGATGTGGGTGTCGATCAGGCCGAAGGCCGAATAGAGCTGGAAGAAGGGCAGGGCGAACACCGCCGGCGGCGCCATGCGGTTGGTCAGCAGCCAGAAGAACAGGTGCTTGTCGCCGAGGAAGCGGTAGCGCGAGAAGGCGTAGGCCGCCGGCAGGGCCACCGCCACCGAGATCCCCGTGTTCAGTGCCACGTAGATGATCGAGTTGATGTAGCCGTTGTACCACGACGGATCGGTGAAGATCACCTCGTAGTTGCGGAAGGTGAAGTTCTCCGGCCACAGCGTGAAGCGCGACTGGATCTCCTCGTTGGTCTTGAAGCTCATGTTGACGAGCCAGTAGATCGGCAGCATGAGGAACAGGATGTAGGTCGCCGGGATCAGCGGCGCGAAGCGGGCCGATCCCCGGCTGTTGCCGGCGACGGAGGCGCGGGCCCGGCGCGTCGGAACGGCGATGGTGCTGGTGACGTCGGACATCAGCGCTCTCCCTCTCCGTAGTTGGTCATCACCGTGTAGAACACCCACGACAGCAGGAGGACGATGAGGAAGTAGACGATCGACATCGCCGCGGCGGGACCGAGGTCGAACTGGCCGATGGCCATCTTCACGAGGTCGATCGACAGGAAGGTGGTGGAGTTGCCCGGTCCGCCGCCGGTGACGACGAAGGGCTCGGTGTAGATCATGAAGCTGTCCATGAAGCGCAGCAGCACGGCGATCAGCAGCACCCGGTGCATCTTCGGCAGCTGGAGGTAGCGGAACACGGCCCAGCGCGAGGCGCCGTCGATCCGGGCCGCCTGGTAGTAGGCCTCCGGGATCGACACGAGGCCGGCGTAGCAGAGCAGCACCACGAGGCTGGTCCAGTGCCAGACGTCCATCACGATCACCGTGGCCCAGGCGGCGAAGGGATCGCGGGTGTAGTTGTAGTCGATGCCGAGGTCGGTCAGCGCGCGGCCGAGCAGGCCGATGTCGGAGCGCCCGAAGATCTGCCAGATGGTGCCGACCACGTTCCACGGGATCAGCAGCGGCAGCGCCATGGTGACGAGGCAGAGCGGCACGCCCCAGCCGGTCTTCGGCATCGACAGGGCGATGACGATGCCGAGCGGCACCTCGATGGCGAGGATGATCAGCGAGAAGGCGAGGTTGCGCCACAGCGCGTCATAGAAGCGGTCCGAGCCGAGCAGTTCGGAGAACCATTCGGTTCCGGCCCAGAAGAACTCGTTGTTGCCGAAGGTGTCCTGCACCGAATAGTTCACGACCGTCATCAGCGGGATCACCGCGCTGAAGGCCACCAGCAGCAGCACCGGCAGCACCATGAACCAGGCCTTGTTGTTCCAGGTCTTCTCCATGGCAGTCAGCTCCTCGCGATCGCGGGTTCGACGAGATGGGCGCCGGCGTAGACGTTGAGGCGGCCCGGATCGAAGGTGCGCGCGGCTCGGCCGGGATCGACCGGCCCTCCGGCACGATGGCGTTGCGTCGAGGCGCCGAGGCTGCCGCGCAGGATCCGGTAGCGGCCGATGTCGTCCACGGTCTTGACCGTCACCGGCAGGCCGGCGGCGTCGTCGGTGAGGCGCACGAATTCCGGACGGATGCCGATTTCGGCCTTGCCGGTCACGGGCGCATAGTCGCCGCCAAGGGCGATGCGGTGCCCGGCGACGGTGGCGAAGCGCCGCGCACCTCGGCCGGCAGCACGTTCATGCCCGGCGAGCCGATGAAATAGCCGACGAAGGTGTGGCGCGGCTTCTCGAACAGCTCCTCGGGCGTGCCGACCTGCACCACCTCGCCGTCATACATGACGACGACCTTGTCGGCGAAGGTCAGGGCCTCGGTCTGGTCGTGGGTCACGTAGATCATCGTGAAGCCGAAGCGCTTGTGCAGCTGTTTCAGCTGCGAGCGCAGCACCCACTTCATGTGCGGGTCGATGACCGTGAGCGGCTCGTCGAACAGGATTGCGTTGACGTCGTGGCGCACGAGGCCGCGGCCGAGCGAGATCTTCTGCTTCTCGTCGGCGGTGAGGCCGCGCGCCTTGCGGGTCGCCTTGTCCTGGAGGCCGAGCATCTCGATGGTCTCGGCGACGCGGCGGCGGATGTCCGGCTCGGCCATGCCGCGGTTCTTCAGCGGGAAGGCGAGATTCTCGGCCACCGTCATCGTGTCGTAGATCACGGGAAACTGGAACACCTGCGCGATGTTGCGCTGCTCGGTCGGCAGCAGCGTCACGTCGGTCGCGCCGAAGCGGACGTGACCGTGCGACGGCGTCAGCAGGCCGGAGATGATGTTGAGCAGCGTGGTCTTGCCGCAGCCGGACGGGCCGAGCAGCGCATAGGCCCCGCCGTCGTCCCAGGTCTGGTGCACTTCCTTCAGCGCGAAGTCGGCCGGCACCTTCGGGTCCGGATGGTAGGAATGGGCGATATGGTCGAGGTCGATACGGGCCACGGCGCGTCCCCTCACATGGCAGGCGGCGCGGCGACGAGCCGGCCGGCGGTGTCGAAGACGAAGAAGCGGTCGGGGTCGAGATAGACGGGCACGCGCTCGTCCACCTCCAGATTGCGCACGCCATGGGCCAGCGCGACCCATCGCTCGGCGGCAAAGTCGACGTGGACGAAGCTCTCCGAGCCGGAGATCTCGGTGACGGCCACCGGCACGCGCAGCTCCACCGCGGCGGGGCCCGGGCGGTCGAGATAGAGGTGATGCGGCCGGAAGCCGATGGTGTAGTCGCCATCGGCAAGGCCGGTCGCGGCGCCCGGCACCGGCACGTGAACGCCTTCGCCGAGCACGAGGTTGCCGCCGGCCTTGCGCACCGACAGGCTGTTGAGCGGCGGATCGGAGAAGGTCATGGCGGTGAGGAGGTCGACCGGCCGGCTGAAGACCTCGATGGTCGGCCCGAACTGGGTGACGCGGCCCTTCGACAGCGCCGCCGTATGGCCGCCGAGCAGCAGGGCCTCGGACGGTTCGGTGGTCGCGTAGACGAAGATCGCGCCGGTGGCCGCGAAGATCTTCGGCAGTTCGGCGCGCAGTTCCTCGCGCAGCTTGTAGTCGAGGTTGGCGAGCGGCTCGTCGAGCAGGACGAGGCTCGCGCCCTTGACCACCGCCCGGGCGAGCGCGGTGCGCTGCTGCTGGCCGCCGGAGAGATTGAGCGGGGTGCGGGCGAGATAGGGCGTCAGCCGCAGGAGCTCGGCGGCCTCGCGCACCTTGCGCTCGATCTCGGCGGCGGGAACGCCGGCGATGCGCAGCGGCGAGGCGATGTTCTCGTAGACCGTCAGCGAGGGGTAGTTGATGAACTGCTGGTAGACCATGGCGACGTTGCGCCGGCGCACGGGCACGCCGACCACGCTCTCCCCGTCGATCAGGATGTCGCCGGCGGTCGGCGCGTCGAGGCCGGCCATCAGCCGCATCAGGCTGGTCTTGCCCGAAAGCGTCGGCCCCAGCAGCACGTTGAGCGAGCCCTTCTCGAGACGCAGCGACACGTTCTCGATGTGAGTCTCGGCGCCGACGCGCTTGCTGACGTTCTTCAGTTCCAGCATCTGTCCTCCCCTACTCCGCCGCGCGCGGGGTGAAGTAGTTTGCGGCGTTGGCACGCATCCAGTCGTCGAGTGCGCCGGCCTCGGCCTGTGTCAGCCGCAGGCCGAGCTTGGAGCGGCGCCACAGCACGTCCTCGGCCGTCCGCGCCCATTCCTGCGTCATCAGATAGACGACCTCCACGGCATGGAGGTCGGCGCCGAAGCAGCGGCCGAGCGCGGCCGACGACGTCACGCCCGACAGCATCGCAAAAGCGCGGGTGCCGTACTGGCGCACCAGCCGGCGGGCGTGGCCGGTCTCGATGAACGGGTGCGACGCCTGCAGCCGGGCGACCTCCGCGTCATAGCCGTCCACGGCAAAGTCGCCGCCGGGCAGTGTCGAGGCGGCGGTCCACTTCGGCCCGCGCGCGCCGATCAGCTGCTCGATCTTCTCCAGCATCGTCTCGGCGAGGCGGCGGTAGGTGGTGATCTTGCCGCCGAAGATGTTGACGAGCGGCGCGCCGGCCGCTTCGTCGACCTTCAGCACGTAGTCGCGGGTCGCCTCCTGGGCCTTCGACGCGCCGTCGTCATAGAGCGGCCGCACGCCCGAATAGGTCCAGACCACGTCGTCCGCATGCACAGGGGCTGCGAAATACTCGCTCGCCGCCGCGCAGAGATAGTCGATCTCCGGCTGGGTGATCGCGACGTGGGCCGGGTCGCCGTCATAGTCGCGGTCGGTGGTGCCGATCAGCGTGAAGTCGTCCTCGTAGGGAATGGCAAAGACGATCCGGCCGTCGGAATTCTGGAAGATGTAGCAGCGGTCATGCTCGAACAGGCGGCGCACGACGATGTGGCTGCCCTGGACGAGGCGGACGTTGCTCGCCCGGTTGCTGCCGAGCGCCCGCGACAGCACCTTGTCGACCCACGGGCCGGCGGCGTTGACCAGCAGGCGGGCCGACACGGTCTCGGTCGTGCCGGTGTCGCGGTCGCGCACGTCGATCTGCCAGCCGTCCTGGGTGCGGCGGGCGGCGACGACTTCGGCGCGGGTGAGGATGCGGGCGCCGCGGTCGGCGGCGTCGCGGGCGTTGAGGACGACGAGCCGGGCGTCGTTCACCCAGCAGTCGGAATATTCGAAGGCCCTGCCGAACAGCGGCTTCAGCGGCTTGCCGGCCGGATCGGTCTCAAGATCGATCGTGCGGGTGGCCGGCAGCTTCCGGCGTCCGCCGATGTGGTCGTAGAGGAAGAGGCCGAGCCGCAGCAGCCAGGCCGGACGCAGGCCCTTGTGGTGGGGCAGGATGAAGCGCAGCGGCCAGATGATGTGCGGCGCCTGCGCCCACAGCACCTCGCGCTCCATCAGCGCCTCACGGACGAGGCGGAATTCGTAATGTTCGAGATAGCGCAGGCCGCCGTGGATCAGCTTCGTGGAGCCGGAGGAGGTGCCGCTCGCAAAGTCGTTCATCTCGGCAAGGCACACGGAATAGCCGCGCCCGGCGGCATCTCGCGCGATGCCGCAGCCGTTGATGCCCCCGCCAATGACGAAGATGTCGTGGATCACCCGAGCCTCCCTGTGCGATCCGCCCGTCGGAAAGCCTGCGCTTCCCCTGGCGACGCGCAACGGTCGTTTGGCCGTCTTTTCCGGAAAAGCTGCTGCGACGCAACAAATCCGAACGCGTTCAACCGTTTCAGTGAAGCTATTGCGAACGGATAACGAAAGTCAATCGAAAAAGAATCGAAAAAACTGACGTGGTGATCGAGGGCGGCAGGCGGTGGGCGGCAAGGGCGGGACTGCGGAACGGACGAGCGCCGGAGGGCGTCAGACGTCGGCCGGCTCGCCGGGCAGGGCGGCCTCGATCAGCGTCACGTCGTTGTCGTGGGCGATCTTGCGGATCGTGCGCACGGTGCAGCGGTCGGTGACGAAGGTGTTCACCTGCGACAGATGGCCGATCCGCACCGGCGCGGTGCGTTCGAACTTGGTCGAGTCGGCGACGAGGATCACGTGGCGGGCATTGGCGATGATCGCCTGCGCCACCTTCACCTCGCGAAAGTCATAGTCGAGCAGCGCGCCGTCGTCGTCGATCGCCGAGGCGCCGATCACCGCATAGTCCACCTTGAACTGGCGGATGAAATCCACCGCCGCCTCGCCGACGATGCCGCCGTCGGCGGTGCGCACGACGCCGCCGGCAATCACCACCTCGAAGCCGGGATGGACCCGCATCACGTTCGCGACGTTGATGTTGTTGGTGATGACCATCAGTCCGCGATGCTGCAGCAGCGCGTGGGCGACGGCTTCGGTGGTGGTGCCGATGTTGATGAACAGCGAGGCCTCGTCCGGCACGAGCCGTGCGGCGCAGCGGCCGATCGAGGCCTTCTCGTCGGCGGCGAGGGTGCGGCGGGCGCCGTATTCCATGTTCTCGATGCCGGACTGGCTGACGGCCCCGCCATGGACCCGGGCCAGCAGCTTGCGCTCGCACAGTTCGTTGAGATCGCGGCGGATGGTCTGCGGCGTCACGTCGAAGCGCGTGGCCAGTTCCTCCACGCCGACGCGGCCGACGCGGCGGGCAAGATCGAGAATCTCGGCCTGGCGGGGGATCAGCATGCGCGATTTCCGGTCGGGTGTTTTCGTTTGACAGAAAAACGAAAATATCGCCTGATCGCCGCCAAGTCACGTGAAAACAGACGTCATGCATATGGCGCGAACGCGCAGAGGGAGAAGCCGATGACGGTGCTCGACGAACCGGAGCGGACCGGACCGGACCTGATCGATCTGGACGAGACCGACCTCGAGGAAACCGGGACGGCGATCATGGCCGCCTCCGTCGCCCCGGCCTTTGCGCCGGACCTGTTCCTCGGCCGGCGGATCGTGGTCACGGGGGCCGCCCGCGGCATCGGCGCGGCGGTGGCGCGCGGCCTGCTCGATCTCGGCGCCGAGGTCTGCGCCCACGCCGGCCGGGTGATGCCGGCGGCCGACGACGATCTGTTCGCGGACCTGCCCGAGGCGCAGCGCGCCCGCCTGCAGGTGGTGGCGGCGGATCTCTCGACCCTCGACGGCGTGGAGACCTTCCTTGCCGCGGTGATCGAGCGGATGCCGGCGATCGACGGCCTCGTCAACAACGCCGGCACCATGATCGGCCGCATTCCGGCGACGGAGACGGACGCGGCCGCCTATGCCCGCGTCGTCGATCTCAATGCCCGCTCGGTGGTGCTCGTCACCCACGGCCTGCTGCCGCTCCTCACCGACGGCGCGTCGATCGTCAACACCACGTCGATCTCGGCCCGCACCGGCGGCAGCCCCGGCTCCTCGCTCTACAGCGCGGCCAAGGCCTTCGTTGCCACCTACACCCGCAGTCTGGCCAAGGAACTGGGCCCGCGCCGCATCCGCGTCAACGCGGTGTCCCCCGGCACGATCGACACCGCCTTCCACGAACGCTACTCCAGCCGCGAGAAGCTGGCGGCGACGGCAAAGGCGATCCCGCTGGAGCGGCTGGGCACGCCGCAGGACTGCGCGGGCGCGTATCTCTATCTGCTGGCGAACGAACTGTCCGGCTACGTGACCGGGCAGAGCCTTGAGGTGAATGGCGGGCAGCTGCTGGCTTGAGGGGGATTTCGTCTGGCGCCGGATTTGAGGATGGGCCGCGGCCCCCTCTCCCTGTCCCTCCCCCTCCAGGGGGAGGGGACGATGAAGGGGAAGTTTTCGGAACTCCGCCACGTTTCGCCGAAACGGAACTCTGATTTTGAGAGACCTGTCCGCCTGCGTCCCTCCCCCTGGAGGGGGAGGGACAGGGAGAGCGGGGGAGCCACACCGGAAGCGCTTGCTCCGGACAACCCTCTCACCCCAGAAACCGCTCCGGCCGATACGGCGCCGGATCGATCACCGGCTTGGCGCCGGTCATCATCTCGCGAGCAGCCGGCCGTGATCGGGCCGAGCGTCAGGCCGTGGTGGGCATGACCGAAGGCGAACCAGAGGCCGTCGTGCTGGGGCGCCTTGCCGATCACCGGCATCATGTCCGGCGTGCAGGGCCGCGAGCCCATCCACGGCTCCAGATCCACCCGCTCGCCGAGCGGGAAGAAGTCGCGCGCGACCTTCTCGGCGCGCTCCAGCTGCACCGGCGTTTTGGGCGCGTCGCGGCGGGCAAATTCCGCGCCTGTGGTGAGGCGGATGCCGCGCTGCATCGGCGCGAGGAAATAGCCGCGCTCGGTGTCGAGCACCCAGTTGTTGAGCACGGCCCCGTCCTTCGGGCGATAGTGCATGTGATAGCCGCGCTTGACCGCCAGCGGAAAGCGGTAGCCGAGCTTGCGCGTCACCGTATCGGCCCAGGGCCCGAGCGCGACGACCACGTCGGTGGCCTCCACGGGCCCCTCCGGGGTCGCCACCCGCCAGCCCTTGGCCGACAGCATCGCCTCGACGGTGGCGGCATCGCCGGACATCACCGTGCCGCCAAGTTTCTCGAACAGCGCCACATAGGCCCGCACCAGGCTGTAGGGATCGCGGATCGACCACGGATCGGACCAGCGCAACCCGCCTGCCAGGCCGCCGACCAGCGCCGGCTCTGCCGCGGCAACTTCGGCGCCGGTCAGCTTGACGTGGTTGACGCGGAAGTCGGCGGTGAGCCGGTCGGCCTCGCGGAAGGCATCGTCGCGGGCCCGGTCGCTGCGGAACACCTTCATCCAGCCGTTCTTGGCGATGAGATTGCCGGCGCGGCCTCCTCGATCAGCCCGGCATGCTCCTCGATCGACTTCTCGATCAGCGGCGCATAGAGCCGCGCGATCTGGTCGTGGCGCGTCACGCCGGAGTGCCACCAGTATTTCAGCAGGAACGGCACGAGGCCGGGCAGGGCGGTCGGATGGTAGTGCGCGTCGATGGTGTTGTTCAGCGCGTAGCGGAACAGCGCCCCGAAATCATGCGGGAAGCCGTAGGGATAGACGCCTTCGCGCTGGATCAGGCCGGCGTTGCCGTAGGAGGTCTCCTCTCCGGGCCGGCGCCGGTCGATCAGGGTGACTCCGAGGCCGCGCTTCACCAGATGGAGGGCGGCGGACACGCCGACGATGCCCGCCCCCAGAACGATGACGTCCGTCTTCATGCCTCGATGCGCTCCCCGTGCCCGCCGATGCGCGAACGCCCGGCGGGCGAGCATAGGATCGCTGCAGCGCGGCAACAAGCCCGCCGAAGAGCTTAGTCCGGGGCGAGGCCGGCGAGGTAGAGGTCGCGCTCGGCGATCCAGAGGTCGCCGAAGTCGACGTGCTGCCACTCCTCGACCACGGCCCGCCGTTGGTGTAGTGGATGGCCGAGGGCACGTAGTCGGGCCTCGGATACTCGCCCTCGAGGAAGTTCCAGGTGAGCGGCAGCGCGCCGATCAGCGCGTCGTCCGGAATCCACGAGAAGCGGTGAAGATGGGCGGGTGTCGCGGTGTTGATCAGCTGCGGCGTCAGCGCCTGCACATGCGGGCTCGACCCGTTGAACAGGATCATCGACGACCAGTTCTTGCGCGGATAGACGGTCTGCTGCTTGCCGTCCATCTTCTGGGTCTTCGAGGGCGTGTAGTCGTGCTGGACCACATAGGCCGCCTTGTCGTCGTCGAGCATGTCGAACAGGGCATGGACGTCGGCGGTGTAGAGGAAGTCGCAGTCGACGAACATCGACCAGCCGTCGTGGGCGCCGAGATAGGGCGTCAGGAAGCGGGTGAGCGAGAATTCGGTGGAGGCCATGGCGTCGACCGGGCGGGTGTAGAGGCCGAGCTCGCGCAGCGACGACTGCTTCAGCGGATGAATCTCGATCGGGCGGCTGGCGTGGCGCAGGATGGAATGCCGGCAGACCTGCCAGGCGATGTCCTCGCGGCTGTCGTAGCCGACGTAGATCTTGCGGATACCTGTCATGTTCGGAAATCCTCGTTGTCCGTTACCGGAACAGCCGTCTGCCCGTCCCAAACCGCCGAACCCGCTCCATCCCTGGAATAATTCTCAACAACGTTGAAAAACAGGGATTTAGCCGGAACCTAGCGCCCGGCCGCCCCGGCGGCAAACGTATTTTCCCCGATCGTCCCGGTCCTTTCGGACAGGCTCGGGCATGGATCAGGCGAATTTGCGGTAGAGGTCGGCGAGACGGGCGTCATAGGCCGCATTGGAGAACTTCGCCGCCTGTGCCGTGCCCGCCTGTGCGTAGTGGTCGCGCAGGTCGGCATCGGCCTCGAAGCGGCGGATCGCCCCGGCGATCGCCGGCACGTCATAGGGGTCGACCATCAGCGCCGCGTCGCCCGCCACCTCCGGCGTCGAGCCCTTGGTGCTGGTGATCACCGGGGTGCCGAGCTGCATCGCCTCGAGGATCGGCAGGCCGAAGCCTCGTAGAGCGAGGGAAACAGCACGCCCTTGGCGCAGCGGATCATCGAGACCAGCTGATGGAACGGCAGATACTCGATCCGCATCACCTGCGAACGGGTGAAGCGCGTCAGCGTCGGGTCGAAGGGCTTGCGCAGGCCGCTGCCGCCCTTGCGCAGCCGCTGCTGCATCTCGATGTCGTTGATCCCGGCCGGATCGAGCAGCTTCAGGTCGTCGGCGTTCTTCCACACCAGCGCGCCGACGATGACCAGCGGGGTCTTCACGCCGCTGGCAAGATAGGCCTCGATCAGCCGTCCGACATTCTTCTTCGGCTCGATGGCGCCGAAGAACAGGTAGTAGTCGCGGTCGCCGAGCCCGAACAGGTTGGAGATCTCGCCGGCGACCTCGTCGCGGTCGCGCGTGACCAGCGCCTGCGGCAGGTCGACCGCCTGATAGGTGTTGGTGACCTTGTCCTCCGGCACGCCGAGCAGGTCGACGATGTCGCGCTTCGACGTCTCCGACACGGTGACGATGTGGTCGGCGTCCTTCGCGATCGCCGAGACGATGCTGTGGAACTCGCGCTTGTTGTCGAGCGTGGCATAGGGCAGGCGCAGCGGCACGAGGTCGTGGATCGTGTAGATGTTGGCGGCGCCCTTCAGCTTCACCGGCATCGGATAGGTCCAGTGGGCGACGCGGGCCGGCTGCGGATAGCTGACCTCCAGAAAGCGCCGGTGCACCCGGAGGTGCCACTTGGAAAAGTAGAACAGGTCCGGGACGTTGAAGATCCGGTCGAAATGCGGCATCCGCGACCGCAGGCCGTCGCTGACCACCTTGCCGTCGACCGGCACCTCGTAGGCGGACACGCCGAAGCGCGAGGTCGCCAGCCGGCTCACCACCTCGCGGGTCTTGATCGCCTTCACCGACGGATCGAAGAAGTCGACCTCCGACAGAAGCCCGCCGCGGGCGCCGGTGCCCGAGCGGATGCCGTAGAGCACGTCCACCGGCGCACCGAGCGCGCCGAGGCGCTGCGTCAGGTTGCGGGTGTAGGTGGCGATGCCCGTGCCCTTCTGGAGCGCAAGGTTGTAGCCGTCGACCATGATGCGGGGAAGGGTCATGTCGCTCCTTGTAAGGCGAGGCGATGCCCGGAGAAACCGGGCGGGGTGACGCCGGCGGCCCGTTCCGGTGCCGGTGCCGGTTCTGGCCGCTGCCGCCGCGTCAGGACTGGACCTTGCGCCGCTCGGCCGCGCGGACCTTGAGCGCGGCGACCTGTTCGCGAAGCTGCACGATCTCGTCGGAAAAGGCGCCGATGAGGATTTCCATCTGCTGCCGGTTCAGGGTGAACGTGTCGGCCGGGAATTTCTCGCCCTCCGCGATGTCGCGGCGATAGTGCTCGGCGGCTGGCAGGCAGGCGTTGACCTCGTCGATATACGGCTTGAGGCGTTCGAAGGCGAGCGTCTGGTTCTCGACGCTCGGCCGGATGTCGCTCGACCGGATGTCCGGCGCCTTCTCGCACAGCGGATCCGACCACAGATGTCCCGAATTCCCGAGCCGCTCGTTGATGATCTTCTGGATCTCGAGTTCCGAATGGGTCATCGAGCGGTTGACGTTGTCGAAGGCCGGCAGGGCCAGGGTGCCCTCGGGAAGTCCGAGCCAGTCGCTGACGATCCGCAGAATCTCCTTGCGATGGCGGGAGTAGTTGAAGACCGTGACCTCCGCGAGATCGCTGGCGGCAACGATGTCGAGGAAGTCGCGCACCAGCTGCGGATGGCCGTAGCGGCGCGCGAAGCGGCCGGTCGACATGGTCGCGCCGCTGCGTTTCACGCGCTGCTGATAGGACGAGCAGAGGTGGTCGATCGGATCGCGGATGAACAGCAGGATGCGGATCCGGTCGACGGCAAAGGTGTTGGCCAGCGCCTCCAGCGTCAGCGTCTCGCCCTTGCGTCCGAAGAAACGGCCGAACAGCAGTTCGCTGCTGAAGAAGATCCGGGCCTCCGGCGCGTCCGTGTCGGCGCCCGCACTCATCGCCTCCTCGAGACGCATGATGTTGCCGGAGGTTATGCCGCCGTTGGCCGCCCGCTCCATGTTGTGCGGCACCGGATAGGTGATGCCATGCTGCATCAGCGCCGAGACGCTGCGGGCAAGCGCGGATTCGATGTAGCTCGACCCGGTCTTGTCGTGGCCGACGTGGAGCAGCAGTTCCCGCATTCTCTGTCCTGCGCTTCGGGCCGGCGCCCGGTCGTCGCCGGGGCAACCCTTCGCCGGAGGCGCCGGACAGGGCCCTGTTCCGTGTGACAACATCCACATTTTGCACTATCACGCAACAGGGCCGGCGCCGCGAGCCGGATCTGCGCGGCCCGTTCGTTCGGGGGATGGATGGACGCCGAAGACGCCGCGAAGACCGATGCCGCCACCCGCCGCGGGTTCGATCCGCTCGCCCTCGTGCGCAGGCCGTTCGCGGCGATGCGGATCTCGAAGCTGATGAAGGCGGCGAAGGCGGCCCGGGCACGGGGCCGGCTCGACGACGCGACCGCGCTCCACCGCCAGATCGTCGCCCTCGATCCGACGCGCTGGCGCAATCTCGTCCTGCTCGGCAACATGCTGAAGGACACCGCCCGCTACGCCGAGGCCGAGGAGGTCTACCGCGACGCGCTGCGGCGCGCGCCGGGCGAAGCCAACATCCACCTGCAGCTCGGCCATCTCCTGAAGCTCGCCGGCCGGCGCCAGGAGGCGATGGCCGCCTACGAGCGGGCAGCGGCGCTGTCGCCGTCGTCGCCCGCCCACGAGGAGCTGCGCGGCGCCGGCATCGCCGACCATCAGGCCGCCGCCTTCGAACGGGCGCTCGCCTCCGGGGCGCCCGAGGCGCTTGCCGCTGCAACGGCAGCGCTGGAAGACGTACGCGGCCAGATCGACCGGCTGCTGCGCGCATTGCCCGAGGTCGCGGCGCGATCCTCGGTGCCGGTCGCGCTGGCGCATCGCTTCGCGGAGCTTCACCACGTGCCGCCGCCGCCGATGGTGGCCGGCACGCCGGTCGCCGTCACGGTGGTGGTCCTTGCCGATGCCGTCGATCTCGACGGCTTCCATCGCCTGCTCAACAGCGTGCTCGGACAGACCCACCCGCACTGGCGTCTCGTCGCGGTCGGCGCTGCACCGGCGCCGCGCGCCGCGCTGGAGCGGATCGCGCTCGCCGAGCCGCGCCTCTGCTGGCTGGAGCGCGCGGCGGGCGAAAGCGATGCGGCGGCCGAACGGCGCGCCGCCGAAGC